>DBTK01000147.1:1887-43157 GCA_002307015.1 Spirochaetaceae bacterium UBA1318 | reverse complement strand
TGGGCTGCCGCGAGCGGAACCGGGGGAACATCAGAATTCCTGGGTCCAGGCCCGCCGGGATCTACACCGCCGGCCTCGCCCAGCGCCTGGTTAATATCGAGGGCTTCGTCCCCGGCCGGGACGTCGTCGTCATCGGCTCGGGCGACATCGGCCTTATCATGGCCCGCAGGATGAGCTGGATCGGGTGCAAGGTCCGCGCCGTCGTCGAGATCCAGCCCTATCCCTCGGGACTGACGCGGAACATCGTCCAGTGCCTGAACGATTTCGGCATCCCCCTCCATCTCAACTGCCTGACCACGAACATCTACGGCCGCGACCGTGTCGAGGGGGTCGAGGTGACGCCGATCGAGAACGGCGCCCTCATGGGCGGAAAGGCCTTCAAGATCCCGTGCGACACCCTGCTGCTCTCGGTCGGCCTCGTGCCCGAGAACGAGCTTTCCAAGAAGGCCGGCGTCGAGCTCAACTCGATGACCGGCGGCCCCTCGGTCGACGCGACCATGATGACCAGCGTCGACGGGGTCTTCGCCTGCGGGAACGTCCTCCACGTCCACGACCTGGTCGACTACGTCTCGGAGGAAGCCCGGCGAACGGGAGCCCAGGCGGCCGCCTACCTGAGGCACGAGAGGCCCAAGGCCCAGATCAGGGTGAAGGCAGGGTCGAACGTCCGGTACGTCAATCCGGGGCGTCTCGATCCCGCCGCGGAGAACAAGCTCTACCTCCGAACCCTGGTCGTCAAGAACGACGCGGTGCTCGAGGTCAGGCTGAACAACCGGGTGGTTCGCTCGATCAAGAAAAACCACATCCAGCCCTCGGAGATGATCAGCTTCTCCCTCGGGCCCAAGGAACTGGAGTCGGCGGCGTCGCTTCCGGAACCGGTCATCGAGATCGCGATCACGTGAGCGGGGGAAAATCATGAGCGAAGAACTGGTATGCATCACCTGCCCGATGGGCTGTCGGCTGAAGGTCGACCGGCTCGCCGACGGGGCCTTGAGCGTGAGCGGGAACCGATGCCCGCGCGGCGAAAAGTACGCGAACGAGGAATTCCTCGCCCCCAAGCGGACGGTTACCGCGACCTGCCGGATCGTAGGAACCGAGGGCGCGCCGGTCCAGAGGATTCCCGTCCGTACGAGGGAGCCCTTCCCGAAGGACGGCATCGCCGCCCTCCTCGAGGACATCTATCGGATCGAGCTTCGCCTCCCGGTCAAGCGGGGCGATGTCGTCTTGAGCAACGCTGAGGGCAGCGGTGTCGACGTGATCGTCACAAGGACGGTGGGATGATGGATACGGGTTTCGTTACCGGGTTTCACGCACTCGAGGAACTCGCGCGCACCGCGAGGATCCGGGGGCAGTTCCTGCGATCCGAATCGGCCGCGAAAAAAAGCGGGCCGAGGGTCAGATCGATCTGCGAGGCGGCCGGGAAGAACGGCATCCCGATACGGGACGTCGCCGACGCCGAGCTCGACCGGCGCTATCCCGACAACCGGGGCCTCGTTTTCATCCCGGAGGATGCGGCCTCGGCCTCCCCCGAGGTGAACCTCGATTTTTTCCTCGCGGGAGAGATCAAGGAGCCTTCCCTCGTCGTCGTCCTCGACGGCATCCAGGATCCCCACAACTTCGGGGCCGTTCTCAGGACCTGCGACCAGTTCAGGGCGGATCTCGTGATCCTGCCGAACAAGAGGTCGGTCCGCGAGACGGACGCAGTGGCCCGCGGCTCGGCCGGTGCCGTCGCCTGGGTTCCGACGGCCGTCGTGCCGAATCTCGGCCGGGCTCTCGACGCGCTTAAGGACAAGGGCTTCTGGATTTTCGGCGCCGACATGGACGGGGAGCCGGTGCACAAGGCCACGCTGCCGGGCCGGGCCGTTCTCGTCCTTGGGAGTGAGGGGAGCGGGATGGCGAAGGGCATCCGCGAACGGTGCGACGTCGTCCTGGGAATACCGTCGAAGGGCAAGGTCGACTCCCTGAACGTTTCCGTGGCCGCCGGCATTCTCATGTTCGAGATGAGGCGGCTCCAGGGCTACCTGTAGCCGGGCATTTCCCGGGGCCGGCTCGGGAAAGCCGATCGAGGCTTTCCCGGCACCCCGCTAGATTTCTTCGACGTCGCTCACCGATGCCGATTCCTTGTCGGTATGAATCGCCACGGCCGTGTTCGCGGCCGCCCGGATGATCGTAAAATTCTTCATGATCTTCACGAACTTGACCATGTCGTTGTAGCCGTTGGCCATGAACGTGATCAGTTCCTTGTTCTTGCCCGCGCCGAGGGTCCGTATGTTCGAGATGATCTCGGGCGTCGATTTCTTGTAGTCGGCGACGATCTCGAACATGCAGTTGGCGAGCTCGAAATAGAGGTTGGCCTCCAGGTCGAGGATGTCCCGCGCCTTGTTGTTGATGGTATCGACGAGCTTGTTGAGCAGCAGGGTCATGTCCTTGCCCTTCCTGATCTCGTCGACGTAGCGCCTCATGGTCAGGACGCTCGTCCTTCCCGGCGTGTTCACGCTCATCTCGAACTGGTTCAGGCGATCGGACGATTTCTCGCACTGGTAATACACGTTCGCGAAGGAATTCTGCAGGGCCTTGTTGTCGAAATAGCCCTCGATGAGGACGCGCTTGGTCGAATCCCGTACCGGCCCGTCGAACTTGGTCTGGAGGTAGGTCTTCAATATCCTCATGGGTTTGACGTAGTTGAAGGAATTGGGGCTTTCGCGCTGAAGCAGCTCGTTGTTGTCCTCGTCGTAGCCGCCGATCGAGAGCAACTCCTGGCTTCCGAAGAGGGCCTTGATGTCGCTCATGATGGCGTTCTCGTGACGCTCCCGGAGGATCCGTTCCCGGTCCTTCTGGAATTGGGTGATGATCCTGGTCCGGTAGGCGTCGACGGCCTGCACGCTCTCCCGGCTGATGGACGGCATGTAGGCGGGATCCTCCTTCACCGCGCGGAGCAGGTTGAGGAGGGTCTCGGCGTTCAGCTGGTGCTTGAGGAGCTTGTTGACGTTGACCAGCACCTTGTCGAGCTTCTTCTTCTGCTCCGGCTCTATGGTGCCCTTGGTCGTGAGCCGTCCGAGCAGGATCGAGAGGTTCTCCTCGGTTTTCACGCTGACGGAAAAATCGGCGATGAGGTAGAAGAGGTCGATCAGTTCCGGGGCGAGCTGGGCGCCGTTCGCCGGGGAGAACTGGGGCCGGTAGGCCGGATTGTCGAGATTCGCCGAGGGATCGAAAAGTCCCAATATCCGCTCGTAGTCGTTCCTGCAGATGTCGACGAGCCGTTCGAGGTCGGCCAGCTCGACGTCGAGGGCTTTCACGTCGGGCATCTCGACGTGCTTGATGAAGGACTGGAATTCGCGGGCGAGGATTTCCATCTCCTCGTCCGGATCGGCCGCCTTGTCGATGCGGGAGCTCATCGCGTCGTAGGCGAAATTCTGCTTGGAATCCCTCGCGTCCGGCGGGAGCTTCGCGTCGATGAGCATGTCCCTGAACCGCTGCGAGGTCCTGACGTCGGTATGGGAAACGGTCCGCTTCAAGAGGTCGGCGACCGGCCTCAAGAGCTGGCAGAACTCCATAATGACGGCGGCGAAACCGGGAAGGACGGTCTTGTCCTGATATCGGTAGATCGAGGGCTTGATCGCCTGGAGATCGGCGACGATCCGCTTCAGTTCCCTCTTCTTCTGGACTTCCTGGGGGTTTTTCGAGAAGAAGTTGGCGAAGAACTCTTTTACTGCTTGAAATAGATCCATACGCTCTGAATATTAAGGAACGGGCGGCATATATTCAAGCCGCAGGAATTTTTCATAGTCGGCGACGGTTTTCGCGGTGACGATGGCGTTCCTGAATTCGGCCGCCCGCGGAAACCCCTTGAAGTAGGAGCAGAGGTGCTTTTTCATCTCCATGCAGGTCAGGACCTCGCCCGAGTATTCGAGGGAGAGCTCGAAGTGCCGTCGCGCCGCCTGGATGATCTCCTCGAACGGGGGGCGGTAGGCCGCGTCGGCCGAATCGGGGTTCTCGATCAGGCGGCGGGCTTCCCTGAAGATGAAGGGGTTGCCGAGGGCGCCGCGGGCGAACATGACGGCGTCGCAGCCGGTCTTTTCCATCATGGAAACGGCGTCCGAGGCGAGGAAGAGGTCGCCCGAGCCGATGACCGGCACGGCGAGGTTTTCCTTGAGTATGCGAATCGAGTCCCAGTCGGCGAGGCCGGAATACCCCTGTTCCCGGGTGCGGGCGTGGAGGGCCACCGCCTTCGCCCCTCCCTCGACGGCGGCTGCGGCGGCCTCGAGGAAATTGATGTGGTCAGAGTCCCAGCCGGTGCGGATCTTCACGGTGACGGGAACGGACGACGCGCCCGAGGCCGCCTGGACGATGGCGCGGATGCGGCCCGTATCCTTCATGAGCGCCGATCCGGCCCCCGACTTGACGACTTTCGGCACGGGGCATCCGCAGTTCACGTCGATGAGGGAGGGCTTGAGCGGCAGGATCTTTTCCACGGCCAGGGCGAAGGACTCCGGGTTCGCGCCGAAGAGCTGGATCGCGAGTATGGTTTCGTTTTTCGCCGGCGAGGCGAGTTCCATGGTTTTCCGGTGATCCCGGACGAGGGCCTCGACGGCCACCATCTCGGTGTAGGCCATGTCGGCCCCGTACTCGAGGCACAGGGAGCGGTAGGCCCGATCGGAATACCCCGCGACCGGGGCGAGAAAGAGGTTTCCCGGTATCGCGAGGGATCCGATGGCGATCGGTCTGTACGGCACTATCGCGTTTATTCCTTGATCCCGAAAATCTTCAGGGCGTTGGCGTAGACGGCAGCCGCCACCTCTTCGACGGGTTCCTGGCGAATTTCCGCCAGGCATTTCGCCGTGGAGGGCAGGTAGGCCGGCATGTTCCTCTTGCCTCGATAGTCGGCGGGAACCATGAACGGGCTCTCGGACTCGATCAGTATCCGGTCGAGGGGGACGATGCGCGCCGTATCGTGGAGGTTCCGGGCGTTCCTGTAGGTCAGGTTGCCCGCGAACGAGATGTAGAGATTCTGCTCGAGGGCGCGAACGGCGTAGTCGGCGTCCTCTGAATAGCAATGGAGAATGCCGCCCGCCTCGGGAAGCCTGTCGCGGAGGATGTCGAGCACGTCCTTTCCCGCCTCGCGGTTATGGATGATGACGGGCAGGTCCAATTTCTGGGCAAGCTCCAGCTGGTCGATGAAAAGCTCGATCTGGGACTTCTTGTCACCGAATTTGCGATAATAATCGAGGCCGATTTCCCCTATCGCGACGATTCGTTCGCGTGTCGCTTCCTTTTCGATTTTCTGGAGCCAGTCCTTGCCAGGGTTCTGCACCTCGGAAGGCGACACGCCGATCGCGTGGTATACATGGGAAGCCGTCTTCAGGTTGTCGTAGACTTGAAAAAAATCGGGCAGACTGTTGCAAATGCTGACAATCTTCATGACGCCCGCCTGTTTTGCTTCCTGCGTGACGATTAACTGCTCGATAGGGTCATCATAGATGAGCCCTATATGGGCGTGAGTATCGAAGTATTGCATGTCGCATCCGTTTTTTCCGAGAAATGTAGGTAAACACCAAACTGGTTATATTAATAGTCTAACACGGGCGGGGCTGGGCGTCAAACAAAATAGTAAAATTTACCCTTTTCTTACCGTTAATGATGAGAAGGGCATCTTGTCGTTGTTTGACAAAGTACCTGAACTATGGTAATCTGTCAAGAGATTCTCCACAATTCTTTTACTTTTTGGAGATAACGTGGCACTGAAAAATTCATATAAAAAAATCGAGAATGGCTTTTATGCCAAGCTCGAGTCTTTTTTCGCCCGTATCGGCAAGGCCGTCGCCTCATTTTTTCGTTCGGTTGTCACTATGGGCAAGCAACGCTTCACGATCATGCTGATTCCCCACTCCGAGAAAAAGGTTTTCAACATACAGGTGACGCTTTTTGCCCTCGTTTTTGTGTGCCTGCTGATCGGGATCCTCACCGCCTCCTTCTTCTGGTATTCGACATCCTACGCCGGTACCTCGCGCCTCCTGACGCAGAAGGACGATAACCTGAAAAGCGCCCAGGCGAGCCTCGACGTGATGAGGGATGAAACGACCGACCTGCTCAAGTCTGCGAAAAGCTTCGAGTCGGCCCTTTCCTCGACCCTGGATGTTCTAGGCATTCAGCACGCGCCCGACACCGAGGAGAACTCGAAGGGCGGAGACCTGTCGTCCTTTTTCAACGCAAAGGAGATCAGCCAGGGCAATCTCAAGGAAGTGAGCGAGCTCAAGCAGATCACGGACTACCTGAACCGTTCCATCGATCCGGTGAAGGAAATCGGCGCCCTGCTCAACTCGCAGAATGCCGTCCTTTCGGACATCCCGACGCTCTGGCCCGTCCGCGGTGGAATCGGCCACATTTCCATGTACTTCGGCCAGAACAAGAACCCCTTTACCGGGCTCTGGTACCTGCACAAGGGCGTGGATATCTCGACCTTCCATATCGGCGACCCCGTCATCGCCACGGCCGACGGAACCGTCGTGACGGTGGACTACGAGGCCGGCGGGTTCGGAAACTACATTATTATCAAGCACAAGCATGGCTTCTATACCCGGTACGCCCACCTCCAGTACTTCCGCGTCTCGAAGGGCCAGAAGGTTCAGCAGGGGCAGATCATCGGGGCGATCGGCAACACCGGTTTGACCACGGGACCCCATCTTCACTACGAGGTTCACCTCGGATCGGACGTCGTGGATCCGATCAAATTCCTGAATATCCGGCATAGCCTCGCGTCGAACGTTACGGGCGGCGGTACGGATCGCTAGCGCGCGACGAAGGGGGGGGGCATGGGTGAAATCGCGGACTCAGGACTGGTCAATTCGATAATTGGGGAAGGCGCTTTTTTTCGGGGAGACATCAACGTTACCGGCTTTGTCCGTGTGGACGGGAACCTCGCCGGTTCGATCAAGACCAACGGCAAGGTTGTCATCGGCCGAGACGGCCGATGCGAGAGCTCCATCGAAGGTTCGACGGTCATCGTCGGCGGCATCGTGAAAGGGAATGTTCTCGCGACCGAAAAGGTCGTGGTGCTTTCTTCCGGCATGATCATCGGTGACGTGACCGCTCCGCGATTTGTCGCCGATGACGGGGTGATGCTCAACGGCTTGTACACGGTGAGCGGCAACCAGCCTAAAGATCCGAAACGGGTCGAATCGGCGAAAAAGCCCGCGGAAGCGGCAAATTCATGGCGGCAATAGAATTCCCCGACGGGAGTCAGCCGTATTTCGCCTCGACCGCCTATCATCTCCAGAACAAAAACGACCGCAAGGTAGCCAAGAAAACGAAGGCGCCGGTCTTCACGGAGGCCCTTCGCGAGGCCGAGGAAGCCGCCGATTCGACGGATTCGGCAGCCGGGGACTTCCGAGGCGATACCTCGGTCGAGGCCATGCTCGATTCGGTCCATGAGTTCGGCGACGTCCTCAAGACCGAACCGACCCTCGCGAACGTGAAAAGGTATAAAGAGGCGGTCCGCGCCTTCATGAAGTATGTCGTGGACAACAGCCTTTCCCTCGAGGAGCGCACGAGCGGGACCAACATCCTGAAGCGCAAGAAATTCACGCTCCTCACCATCATTGACCAGAAGCTGGAGAGCCTCGCCGCCGGGGTCCTCCGGAACCAGAAAGATCAGCTTGAATTGCTGCGGCGGGTAGATGAGATCAACGGGCTTCTGGTAGATTTACTTCAGTGAGGATAACCGATGTCTGATTCGTACGATGAACATATATCCGAGGCAGATCTGCGTCGCCTCGAGGATCCTGTCGCGACCGAGGCCGCTCCCCGGGTGAAGGGCTCCGTCGCCTTCGAACTTCCCGACCCCCTCTACCGGATCAAGCTCGAGTATTCGAGCGAGACGGTGCTCGCAAGCTTCGACTCGACCGAGGTCCTGGGGCCGAATTCGGCCGTCATCCTCCCGACCCGCCATGGCCTCGATCTCGGGCTAGTGCTCGGCACCGTGCGCCACCCCGGCTATGTCGCCCCCGACGATATCGTCGTCCTCGCCAGGGTGGCCACCGAGGAGGACAAGAAGCGCCGCGCCGACCATGTCATTCGCGAGCGCGAATCCTTCAAGGTGTGTCAGGAGAAGATCGTCCAGCACAAGCTGGACATGAAGCTCGTCGCAACCCACTACCTGCTCGAGGAGCCGAAGGTCCTGTTCTTCTTCACCGCCGAGTCCCGCGTCGATTTCCGCGAGCTGGTGAAGGATCTCGTGTCCGTCTTCAAGATGAGGATCGAGCTCAGGCAGATCGGGGTCAGGGACGAATCCCGGGTTCTGGGCGGGCTCGGCGTGTGCGGACGGTGCTACTGCTGCCACTGCGTCACCGACAAGCTCAATCCGGTATCGATCAAGATGGCGAAGGACCAGAACCTCTCCCTCAATTCGATGAAGATATCCGGTCCCTGCGGGCGGCTCCTTTGCTGCCTTTCCTACGAGTTCGGGTTCTACCGCGAGGAGAAGGCCGCCCTTCCGCCCGAGGGGGCGAGGTTCTCCTACGACGGATCCTCGTTCAAGATAACCGAGATCAACGTGCTCGGCCGAAACGTCCGCCTTTCGAGCGACGACGGACGCCAGATAGACCTGCCGTTCGGCCGGTTCGCCAAGAGCGATGGCCGCTGGGCCATCGTCGACGAGCAATAAATGGGAAGGGTTCGTTCGGGACTCATCTCGGTAACATTCCGGAACAAGCCGGTGGATGAGGTGCTGGCCCTCGCCGTCCGCGGCGCCATCGAAGGCCTCGAATGGAGCGGCGATTGCCATGTCCCGCCGGGAGAGATCGGCCTCGCCCGCGAGGTCATGATGAAGACCCTGAGGGCCAGGCTGACGATAGCGTCCTACGGTTCCTTTTTCCTGCTGGGAAAGGGCGATCGGGAGGGGGCCAGTTTCGACCCGGTTCTCGACACGGCCAGCGAGCTCCAGGCTCCCATCGTCAGGGTCTGGGCCGGCGACAAGCCCTCCCGGAAAACCCCCGGCGACGAGTTCGCCGCGATGGTCGAGGAGGCGAGGAACATCGCGAGGAAGGCGGCCGTGAGGGGGGTCACGATCGTCTTCGAGCTCCACCCGAAAACCTACACCGACAGTCCCGCCGCCGCCGTCCGGTTCATGAAGGCGGTCGACGACCCCTTCGTCCGCCTGATCTGGGCACCCCGCCAGGGTCACCGGACGGAGCCGATGAATCACGGCATCGAGGAGCTTTCGCCCTGGATCGTCGGCCTGCGCTGCTTCAACCGCGGGGAACGAGGTGAGCGTTTTCCGCTCGCTGAACGGGGTGAGGATTGGCTCCCCAATCTCGGGCATTTTTCGGGGCTTATCGCATCGATGCCGCTCGACCGCTATGCCTTCATCTCGTTCGTGAAGGGCGACTCCGAGGAGTCCCTTCTCGAGGATGCGGGCGCGCTCAACGGCTGGCTGGCCACGCTCCGAAAGAAGTAGGCAGTCGCCTTATTCTCAATACCTCGCCCAGCGCACGATTTCCCCGAGCGAAAACCGTTTCCCGCTCATCAGTATCCCAACCCTGAATATCTTGGCCGCAAGCTTCACCATGACCGCTATCGTCGCCACGAGGATTGCCGCGCTGAGGGCGATTTCCCAGGCCGGCGGCGGCTCGATCATGATCCGCAACAGCATGACGATGGGGCTCGTCATCGGGAAGAACGAGAGGAAGAGAGCGAATCCCGACGAGGGGTTCATGATGATGGGAGAGATGAAGAGGAGGGGCAGCATCAGGCACAGGATGAGGGGATAGGAAAGCTGGCCGAGGTGGTGCTCGTCGTCCGCGGCCGAGCCGATGGCCGCGTAGGCGGAGGAGTAGAGGAAAAAGGCGCCTATAAAAGCGAAGGCAAGGAAGATCAGGTTTCCGACGGTGAGGGTGGCCGGAACCGGCAGTTTCGCGACCGGGCCGATGACGCCGATCACGAGAGCGCCCACGGCTATCCAGATGGCGTACTGGAGGAGCCCCGCACAGCCCATCCCCAGAATCTTGCCGAACATGAGGTCGCCCGGGGTTACCGAGGAGAGCATGATCTCGACGGTCTTCGAGGTTTTTTCCATCACCACGGAACGGCCGATCATCTGGCCGTAGAGCAGGACCGTCATGTAGATGAGCATCGTGAAGGAGATGCCGGTGAAGAGGGCCGCCAGAAAGGCCGACTCGGGCGCCTTCTCTCCCGTTACCGCGTCGAGCCTCGCGATCTCGAGGTCGGGGCGCGCGGTGAGTTCGCCGACGAGAACCGGATCGAGGCCCGCCGACTTCAGGCGGTCGGGCACGACGAGACCCCCGATCGCATCCCTGAGCGCGTCGATCGTGACGATCTCGGTTCCGGTTCTCGAATAGAAGCGAAAGGTCTTCGCATTCGTCCAGTCCGGCGGGACGACGAGGGCCCCCGTGGCTCCGCCCGATGCGACAGCCTCCTTCGCGCTCGCGAGGTCGGCTTCGTCCACGAGGTCGATGTGCCGGTCGGCGAGGGAGGAGGAGAGGGCATTCCGGAAATTTTCGTCGCCCCCGACGACGGCTATCCTGGCCTTTCCCTGCATGGTCCGCGGATCGCTCGCGAGAAGGCCGGGAAGGATGGTCACCGCGCCGAGGAGAAGGGGGCCGATGATCGTGATGACCACGAAGGCCTTGTTCGCCGCGGTGACGAGGAATTCGTGCTTCGCGACGCGCATGAGTTTATTCACCGGAAACCTCCCCGGAAGCGCCGACGAGGTCGACGAAGATCTTATGGAGCGAGGGCTGCATCAGCTCGAAGCGGCTGACCGACACCCGCCCGAGAACCGCCCGAAGGAGGTCGTCGGCCTGGAATCCGTCGGCAAGCTCGGCCTCGACCTGGCTCGGATAGGCTACGGCCCGCGATACGCAGGGGAGCCGGGCGATGAAATCCCCGTCGCCCTCGAACTCGAGCAGCACCGACCGCTTCCCGTACTTTCCCTTGACCTCCGGGATGCTTCCCGAAACCACCTCCCGGCCCCGGTCGATCAGGAGTATCCGCGAGCAGATCCTCTCGGCCTGCTCCATGACGTGGGTGGAGAAGAGGATGGTCTTCCCCGCCCTGCCGAGCTCGAGGATGACCTCGAGCATGAGATCGGACGAAACCGGGTCGAGGCCCGAAAAGGGCTCGTCGAAAACGAGGATATCCGGATCATGGGCGATCGCGAGGATGAACTGGGCTTTCTGGGCCATTCCCTTGGAAAGCTCGAGGATCTTCCGCTTTTTCCAGGCCGCGAGGCCGAACCGCTCGAGCAGGCCCTCGATGCGGCGCCTGACAACCGGGCCCTCGGCGCCCTTGAGGGAGGCGAAGTAGGTGAGGGCATCCATCAGGACGAGCTTTTTCGGAAGGCCCCGTTCCTCGGGGAGGTAGCCGATCCTGTCCTTGTCGGCTTCGGTCATCCGTGTACCTGAGTAGAATATGGTACCTGAATCCGGCGCGAGGATGTTCATGATCATCCGGATCGTCGTCGATTTTCCGGCTCCGTTCGGTCCGATGAGGCCGAAAATTTCGCCTCCGGTTGCGGAAAAGGAGAGATCAGACACCGCCGTGATCGACTGGAAGCTCTTCGATACGTTCTTGACCTCGACCATCCATCCTCCCCGAGGGGATCAATATGGATCGTCGTGGGTGACGCGTCAAGTTGGTCGCGGTTTCATGCCCCTCCCGGATTTCCGGCGGGCTTCATCCCTTGAGCCGGCGCAGCTTTTCCCTTGCCGTCCCGAAGCTGACAAGCCTTCCCTCCTCCTCGTCATAGAGCCTGAGACGAAGAGACTTGAATCCCCTGCGGAAGGATATCGGCTTGACCACCTGGGTCTCCGCCACGCTTTCGGCGCATTCCTTCAGCCGGTAATTGGGTATCCTCGGGCAGAGATGGTGGACATGGTGGAAGCCGATGTTGCCGGTGAACCAGCGGAGGACGGGCGGAAGGTCGTAGAAGGAGCTTCCCAGCAGGGCGGCCTTGATCAGGTCCCAATCCTTGTCGTGGACCCAGTAGACCTCCGGATATTGATGCTGGACATAGAAGAGCCAGACCCCGGCGACGCTCGCGAAATAGATGATCGGGATCTGGACCATGAGGTAGGGGCCGACGCCGATCGTCACGGCGGCGAGAGCGACGATGGCGGCGAGGGCCATGTCGGTCGCCAGGGTGCCGATCACGTCCTTCTTCCGCGATCCCGGAAAGGGAATCCGCTGGAGGACGAGGAAATCGAGGGGGGCGAGAACCAGGAAGAGGATGACAGGGTTCCTCACGAAACGGTAGAGGGCCCGCCGCGGAAGGCTGGATCGGCGGTACTCCTCGAGGGTCATGGTCCAGACGTCCCCGACACCCCGTTTGTCCAGGTTGGCGACCGTCGCATGGTGGATCGCATGGGAACGGCGAAAGTCCGGGAATGAGGTGAACGTGAGGATGCCGCAGACATAGCCGACGACCGAATTGATCCGGGGGCTGTTCGAGAAGGAGTAGTGCCCGCAGTCGTGGAGGATGATGAAGATGCGGGCGACGAAACCAGCGGCGGGAACGGACATCAGTACGACGATCCAGTAGGGAAGGTGAAACCGTATGGCGGCTTCCATCGCGGCAAAGATCGCGAGATAGGGCAGGATGGAATCGATGAGTTCCCTCATCGATCGTCCGGTATCGATTTTTTCGAAGCGCTTCATCGAGACGAGCCAATCGGGTTTTAGCATGGCACCCCCCGTACCCTTCGGGTACACCGATTACCCTACCGACAAGTCTATAATACCCAGACCGCTGTCGCCAGTTTTTCCGCGAAGAGCCATCCGCGCTTTCGCCCTCTCGTACGCTCCAAAGACCGATATTCATTCTCGCTCGGAATCCCGGGAATTTCCCTTTCTTCAGGAGGCGCAGTCTAGAAATCTTCCCGTCATGATGTGATATAGTATCGGTGACTATTTTTTCCGGGTCAGAAGATGTGCCTATACATAAAAATTCGAAAATATTCATCACGAGGAGATGTTCATGACTATTCGGGCTAAACTTTCTGCTGTCATCGGGGTTCTTGTCGGAGCTTTTGTCATATCCGTATTCACATATTTCCTGCTGTTGTCCCCCATCGCAAAGATCCAGGTCGAGCAAAACGAGCTGACGAACTTGAAAAGCGCACTCGTTAATGAATCGATAGCGGCAAGCTCGGTCTTTACGGCGAGTTCCTTCGCGTACGCCACTCAAGCGGTTCTGGACTCGGTGAAGGCCTCGGACGATTCTTTCGCCCGAGTCGCGAACTTGAAGAAGCTGCCGGCTCTGAGCCCCTCAATTAAGAAGGCGATGGGCAGCATCGGCCAGCTCAAGGATCTCCTCGACACGAACGTCATCGGCATCCAGAACTATTCCACCGAATTGAAAGAAGACGCTGAGCGATACCACGTCGACATCAACCAGGAAATTCTGACCCTGGTCCTGTACCATCAGCTCGGAACCGAGGGAAGCCAGTTCATGACCCTGAACATCGTGCAGCTGGATCACGAGCTGAACCTTCTCAGCGACACGTTGAAAGCCTCTACCGGGGTAATCGACAAGCAATACTCCGTGATCAATACGGAGGTGCACAAGGTCCAGGTCCGGAGTACGATCATCGCCATCGTCATCGTCCTGTTGCTGATTGGGCTTACCGTCGTCGCCGCATTCTACATGACGGGCCGCATCTCGAAATCGATACAATATATCGAGGCGAATATCGCGCTGATGGGGTCGGGCGACCTGACCCAGACCTTTACCACCGCCTCGAACGACGAGATCGGCCGACTTTCCGGCAACCTGAACGGCTTTCTCGGTTCGCTCAAGGGGTCGATCGGCGAGATAAAGGCCGCGTCGGACGAGAACGTCGCCATGAAGGAGAGCCTTCTCGCCGTGACGGAGGAGGCCTCATCCTCGGCGAACCAGATCGGGGCGAATGCCGAATCGATCAAGAAGCAGATATCGAATCTCGACGAAAACCTCTCCGATTCCGCCCGGGCGGTCGGGGTGATAACGGGCGGCATCCAGGACCTGAACGGCAGGATCCAGGAACAGATGTCGATGGTCGAGGAATCCACGGCCTCGGTCACCGAGATGATAGCCTCGATCGATAACGTCACGAAGATCACCGATGCCAGGCGCGCCGCGACCGACAAGCTGGTGACGACGGTCTCGAACGGCGGTTCGAAGATGGCGACGACCCTGGAGGTCCTGACCCAGATCAACGAAAGCGTCGCGAGCATCGAGGACATCACCTCGATCATCAAGAACATCTCCTCCCAGACGAACCTCCTGGCGATGAACGCCGCCATCGAGGCGGCCCATGCGGGGGACGCCGGCCGCGGGTTCTCCGTCGTCGCCGACGAGATCAGAAAGCTCGCCGAGGCTTCGTCCCGGAACTCCAAGGAGATCGGCCAGATACTTAAGGTGATCGTGACGAAGGTCGGGGATGCCGCCTCCTCCGGAAACGACATGACCGACGCCTTCAAGGAGATCGAGCGGGAGGTGACCGAGGTGCATTCCTCGCTGACCGAAATCTTCGAGAGCATGAACGAGGTTCACCTCGGCGGGAATCAGATCCTGGAGGCGATGACCGTGCTCAGGGAGGTTTCGACCAAGGTCAACGACGGCTCGACGACGATCAACGAGAGCGTCGGGAGCATCGGAACGACGATGGGAACGGTCCAGCAAATCAGCTCCGAGGTGAACAACGGCATGACCGAGATCGTGACCGGAATCAACGAGATTTCGAGCGCGGTCCGCGACGTGCTTTCAAACGCGGAACGCTTAGGTACCGTCGGCGAAGCCCTCAATTCCTCGCTTTCCCGTTTCAAGACTGCCTGACCGGGGGCGTTCATTTAAAAAAAAGAAACGGTATGCCTGGACGTCTTTGCGCATACCGCTTACTCGAGGCCGTGGGCCTCATTAAACATTCTCGGAATTTCCGGCGGGGATATGAGGAAAAACTCGGGATTTTTCCTCATATCCCCGCAACCGTTTCCCCCCCGCACGAAAATATTGTCGATTCCCCAGCACGATGACGGCACGCGGCCATATATTTGTACCAGACGACGAAACCGGCATGACGCCGATCGTCAAAGGAGCACTGGTGAGCCGCAACCTTTTCGATATGGTCTGGGACATGCACAAGGTGGCTACCCTTTCTACGGGGCAGGACCAGCTCTTCATCGGCCTCCACCTCGTTCACGAGGTCACCTCCCCCCAGGCGTTCGCGATGCTCGCCGAACGGGGGCTCAAGGTCCTCTATCCCGGAAGGACCTTCGCGACGGTCGACCACATCGTGCCTACCGATGACCGTTCGAGACCCTTTTCCGATCCCCTCGCCGAGGAGATGCTCGGGGCGATCGAACGGAACGTCAGAGCCCACGGGATCGAGTTCTTCGGCCTCGATTCCGGGAACCAGGGCATCGTCCACATCATCGGGCCCGAGCTCGGGCTGACCCAGCCGGGCATGACCATAGCCTGCGGTGATTCCCACACGGCCACCCACGGGGCCTTCGGCTCCATCGCCTTCGGGATCGGCACGAGCCAGGTCCGCGACGTGCTCGCGACCCAGACCATGGCCCTCGACCGGCCGAAGGTGAGGCTCGTGAGGCTCGACGGAAAACTGGGAACCGGCGTCACGGCGAAGGACCTGATCCTGAGGATCATGGCCGAGCTCGGGGTCGACGGCGGACTCGGCTACGCCTACGAGTACGGCGGCGCGGCGATCGCGGCCCTCTCCATGGAGGAGCGCATGACGGTCTGCAACATGAGCGTCGAGGGAGGAGCCAGGGCCGGCTACATCAATCCGGACGACACGACGGTCGAGTACCTGAGGGGCCTTCCCTACGCTCCCTCCGGCGAGGGCTTCGAAAAGGCCGCCGCGTTCTGGAAGTCCCTCGCCTCAGGGCCGGGCTCGTCCTACGACGACGAGGTCGGCATCGACGCCTCGTCGATCGAGCCGATGGTGACCTGGGGGATCAACCCCGGCCAGGGCATCGGGATCTCGGGCCGGCTTCCCCGTCTCGAGGACCTCGAGGGGGCGGAGCGAGATCTGGCGGCGAAGGCCTACGAGCACATGAAGTTCACCCCCGGCGATCCCGTCAAGGGGAGGAAGGTGGACGTCGCCTTCATCGGCAGCTGCACGAACGGCCGGATCTCGGACCTGAGGGCCGCCGCGGCGGTCGCGAAGGGGAGGAAGGTGGCGAGGGGCGTCAGGGCCCTCGTCGTGCCTGGTTCGAAACGGGTGGCCGCCCAGGCGAGGGCCGAGGGCCTCGACCTGATCTTCCTCGAGGCGGGCTTCGAGTTCCGCGAAGCCGGGTGCTCGATGTGCCTGGCCATGAACCCGGACAAACTCCTCGGCGACGAGGTTTCAGCCTCGAGCTCGAACCGCAACTTCATCGGAAGGCAGGGCTCCCCGACGGGAAGGACCCTGCTGATGAGCCCCGCCATGGTCGCGGCCGCCGCCGTTTCGGGCGAGGTCGTCGACGTCCGCGATTTTGTCTGAAGGAGGTTTTCGATGACGATCACACCGATCCGTTCACTCGCCGCGGGAAGGGGCATCCCGATCCGCGAGAACGACATAGACACCGACCGCATCATTCCCGCCCGGTACATGAAGGGAATCACCTTCGAGGGCCTGGGCGAGTTCGCCTTCCATGACGCGAGGTTCGACGAGGCGGGGAATCCGAAGGCCCATCCCTTCGACGATCCGAGATTCAAGGGAGGAAGCATCCTCGTCGTCAACCGGAATTTCGGCTGCGGATCCTCCCGCGAGCACGCCCCCCAGGCCCTGGAAAAATTCGGGATACGGGCCATCGTCGGGGAATCCTTCGCCGAGATCTTCGCCGGGAACTGCACCGTCATGGGCCTCCCCGCCGTCTCGGCCTCGGGACCCGACGTCGCCGCCCTTCAGGACCTGATCGAGGCGAAGCCCGAGACCGAGATAAGGGTCGACCTCGAGGCGATGAGGGTCGGGGCCGGAAACCTCGACTTCGGGATTTCGATGAAGGATTCCTATCGGAACGCCCTCGTCTCGGGAACCTGGGATTCCACCGCCGCCCTCCTTTCGAATCTCGATGCGATCCGCGCCGTCGCCTCGGCTCTTCCCTACATCGGGGGCTTCGCATGAAAGAGGGCATGAACTTAAGGAGCCGGATCATGACCGGGGGGCTCGAGCGCATGCCCAACCGGGCCATGCTCAGGGCCATCGGCTTCGGGGACGGGGATTTCGCGAAGCCCCTCGTCGGCATTGCCTCGGCCGGGGCCGAACTCTCGCCCTGCAACATCCACCACGACGAGCTCGCCGGAGTCGCGAAGGCCGCCTTAGGGAGGGCCGGGGCCAAGCCCATGAAGTTCAACACCTTCGTCGTCACCGACGGGGAGGCGATGGGGCACGAGGGGATGAAGGCCTCCCTGGTGAGCCGGGAGACGATAGCGGACGTGATCGAGCTCGTCGTCAGGGGCCACCAGCTCGACGCGATCCTGGGCATCGGGGGCTGCGACAAGACCATCCCGGGGACCGTGATGCCGATGGCGAGGCTCGACATCCCTTCGATCTTCTGCTACGGGGGCTCGATCAAGGCCGGGATCTACCGGGGCCGCCCCGTCGACATCGTGAGCGCCTTCGAGGCGGTCGGCGCCCGGTCCCGCGGCCTCATCGGGGACGAGGAGGTCACCGGCATCGAGCGCTGCGCCTGCCCGGGGCCCGGGGCCTGCGGCGGGATGTACACGGCCAACACGATGGCCGCCGCGATGGAGGCGATCGGGATGAGCCTCCCCGGAAGCTCCACGATACCGGCCGTCGATCCGGCCAAGGCGGCCCACATGGAGGCCTCGGTCGGGGCCCTCGCCCGGATGATCGAGGGAGGGATCACCGCGAGGATGATCATGACGAGGAAGGCTTTCGAGAACGCGATCCGCACCGTCATGGCCCTGGGCGGGTCGACGAACGCCGTCCTCCACCTCCTCGCCCTCGCCCGCGAGGCTGAGGTTCCCCTTTCGCTCGAGGAATTCAACGCCTTCCACGACTCGACCCCGACCCTGGCCGACATGAAGCCGGCGGGTCGCTACGTCATGGAGGACCTCCACCGCGTCGGGGGCGTGCCCCTGGTGATGAGGATGCTCCTCGACCGCGGCCTCCTTCACGGCGATTGCCTCACCTGCACGGGGAGGACGGTCGCCGAGAACCTCGAAGGGGTCGCCGTCGATCTCGAAGGCCAGGACGTCGTGAGGCCCTTCGACGATCCGGTGAAGAAAACCGGGCCCTTCGCCGTCCTTTTCGGAAACCTCTCTCCCGAGGGATCCGTCCTCAAGACCTGCGGCCTCGACGTCGTCGAGCATACGGGGCCGGCCCGGGTCTTCGAGCGGGAGCAGGACGCGCTCGCGGCCATCATGGACGGCCGCGTCGTCTCGGGGGACGTCGTGGTGATCCGCTACGAGGGGCCCAAGGGCGGACCCGGGATGAGGGAGATGCTCTCTCCCACGGCCGCCATAGCCGGGGCGGGGCTCGCCGGGAAGGTTGCCCTGATCACGGACGGAAGGTTCTCGGGGGGAAGCCACGGGATGATCGTCGGCCACGTCTCGCCCGAGGCCCAGGCGGGAGGGCCGATAGCCGCCCTCGTCGACGGGGATCTCGTCACGGTTTCGCTGGAAAGGAAGGAGCTCAGCGTGGACCTCACCGCCGCCGAGATCGCCTCGAGGCTCTCGGGCTGGAAGCCCCGCGACACGGGCTACGCGCGCGGGGCCCTCGCGAAGTTCGCCCGGCTCTGCTCGAGCGCGTCGGAGGGGGCGGTCACGAGCTGAGGGACGGGCTCACATCGAAAGGAGGGCGCGAAGCCTCGCCGTGGCCGAGACGGCGCCGTCCCGGATGAAGATGTCCGTCGTCCCCTCGGTGAAGTTCGATGGCTCGGGGTTGATCTCGATGATGACGGCCCCCGCCCGCTTCGCCTCGCGGGGGATGGAGGCCGCCGGGTAGACCTCGCCGGTCGAGCCGATGACGAGCATGCAGTCGGTCGTGGAGGCAGCCCTCGCCGCCGCCTCGTAGGCCTCGGGGGGGATGCCCTCGCCGAAGAAGACGAAATCAGGCTTGTAGATCCCGCCGCAGCCGCAGCGGGGCGGAAGGGTCTTCATGATCGAAAGTTCCGCATCGACCCTCCTGCCGCAGGAGGTGCACAGGAGGCGGCGCGAGTTCCCGTGGAACTCGGCCACCTTCCTGCTCCCGGCCCGGTAGTGCAGGTCGTCGATGTTCTGCGTGACGAGGGCCGTGAGCCTTCCCGCCCTCTCGAGGTCGGCGAGGAAGAGGTGGGCGCCGTTCGGCTCGGTCCCGGCGAAATTCTCGTAGAAGATCTCCCGGATCGACCTCCACGACGCTTCCGGATTTTCATGGAAGTACTCGATGTCGAGGGTCCTCTGGTCGTACCTGCCGTAGAGCCCTCCCTTTCCCCTGAAGGGCGGGATGCCGCTCTCGACGGAGATTCCCGCCCCGGTAAAGGCGGTGAGACGGGATGAGGCGGCGATTGCCTCGGCCGCTTGAACGTAGACGTCGGTCATGATGACGGAACCTCCCTGATGATTACTGGACGGCCTTGAGGCTGTCGACGGCGGGCGGCGAGACGGTCCCCGCATCCTTGAAGCCCTTGGTCAGCAGGTCCCTGATCGGGATGTAGCTGTCCCTGGCCTTCCTCGCTTTCGAAAATACCGTGTACTTGTCTCCGCCCGAGAACTGAAAGTCGTTCGTGGCGACGGTGTAGTACTTGTCGTCCGCGATCGGGGTGCCGTCGGGGAGGGTCATCGAGACGACCTTCGATCCGTAGGCCGCGTTCGGGTCCCAGGTGACGACGAGGCCGGTGAACTGGCCCCGTTCGATGTCGCTCGAGTCGATGCCGTGGTCTATCGCCTTTTTCAGGTCAGCCCCGGAAAGCTCGCAGGTGACCATGGTGTTGTCGAAGGGCATGAGCTCGTAGAGGTCGCCGACCGTGACGGGACCGGCGGCGAGCCCCCGGCGCAGGCCCCCGCCGTTCATGATGACGACCTGGGTCCCCGCCGCCTTCTGGAGCATGTCGCAGACGAGCTTCCCGAGCGGGGTCAGGTTTTCCGTCGCCGCGTTGTGGGTGATCTCGGCCGTCGCCGTGGCGAGGGTCTCGCCCAGGATGGGCTTGAGCTGGTCGTTGTAGCGGTTGTAGATCGCGACCGTCTGGGCATCCGGGGTGATCCTGTCCTTCGTCTTGTAGAACTCGAGGACCGAGGGGGTTATCGAGCAGCTGCCATCGTCCTTGAAGGCGATGGAAAGCCTGGCGAGGGCCCTGCCGTCGTAGGAGGCCTGGACGACGGGAATCCCGTTGTCCAGACCGGAAACGAGGTTGTGGCTGTGGGCCGTGATGACGGCGGCGAGGCCGGGAACCTTGCACAGGGCGTCGAGCTCGTCGAGCTCCTTCATTCCCTCGACAACCCCGGGATTCTTTCCCTGCTGGGAGGGAAGATGGGTGAGGGCGACGATGAGCTCCGGCCTTCCCTCCGGGGCATTCCCCGCGTCGAGGAAGTCGATCCAGGTTTCGGCCGATTTCGCCGGATCGCGGAACTCGATGTCCTTGATGGCGTCCGCCTTCACCTTGTAGGCGGTTTCCATGGTCGCCAGTCCAATGAAGGCGATCGAATGGCCCCCGACGGTCTGGAAGGCGTAGGGCTTGGCCCAGGCGACCGGTTTGCCCGTCGTCCGATCGTAGACGTTGGAGGCGAGGAAGGTCATCCCGGAGTCCCTCTGCCATCCGGCGATCCGGTCGGCGCCCCAGTCGAACTCGTGGTTTCCCAGGGCCGAGAGCCTGACGTTCAGGAGCTTCAGGATCTCGTTGACCGGCTTGCCGTAGGTGAGGTTCGAGAGGGCCGATCCCTGATAGAGGTCCCCCCCCGAAACGATGATCGTGTTCGGCTGGGCGGCGATTTGTGCCTTGGCGTAGGCGACGAGCTTCGCGATCCCGGGATTTTTTCCCTTCGGATCCTCGGCGAGGCTTCCGTGGAAATCGTTGAACGAGAGGATGTCGACGATGGCCGACTTGGCGACGGGCTGGGGCTTCGCCGCCCGTGGGGCGGTCGAGCAGGCAGCGGCGAGGAGAACCGCGGCGATGACGAAAAGGGGCGCTGTCTTTTTCATGCTTCCTCCGGATGCGTGCCCCGATTTTACCCCTCGGGCCTTCCGTGTGCAAGCAAACGGTCTTGGCGAGAAGGCCGAAGGCCGCTAAAATGCCGTGAATTCGGGGCGGTTCGGTTCAGCCTTCGAGCCTGAACCGCCGCGGCGGATACGGAGGGGAGATGATACATGCAATCGGTGACAGGAAACCCGAGATCGCGGCCGACGTCTTCGTCGCCTGGAACGCCGAGGTGGCCGGGGAGGTGAGGCTCGCCGCCGGCGTCTCGATCTGGTTCGGCTCGACCGTTCGCGGGGACATGGCCGGGATCGAGATCGGCGAGGGGACGAACGTCCAGGACGGGGCCGTCGTCCACGTCGATACCGGCATAGCCTGCATCGTCGGGGCCGACGTGACGATCGGGCACGGAGCTATCATACACTCCTGCGTCATCGGACGGGGCAGCCTCGTCGGCATGGGCGCCATCGTCCTGAACGGCGCCGAGATCGGCGAGGAGAGCCTCGTCGGTGCCGGCGCCCTCGTGACCCAGGGGAAGAAGTTCCCGCCGCGCTCGCTGATCGTGGGCAGCCCCGGGCGCTGCATCAAGACCCTCACCGAAGACGAGGTGGCCGACATCAGACGGAACGCCGGGCATTATCGGGAGCTTGCGAGCGCCGCCAGGGAAGAGTACCGGGAGATCCGTTAATCCTTCCTGGCGGCCTCGAGCTCCTTCGTCCACGAGGCTTCGTCCCCGGCGAGGCCCAGGGCATGGGCGGTTTCCACGAGCCGCTCCAGGGCCTTCGCCTTGAGCTCCGGAAGCCCGGCGGCCCTGGCGGTTTCGAAGGCCCTCCGGTAGTAGCCGTAGGCCCGTTCCGGATCCCCCATCTTCGAGGAGATGATGCCGACCGCGATGAGGTCCTGGGCTATCCCTCCCGGATTTTCGGCCTTCTTGTCGTTTTCGAGGGCGAGGGCAGCTTCCTCGAGGGCCGGCTTGTACTCGTTCCTCTTCGAATGGACCGAGGCCATCATATAGTGATCCGCGGCGAGCCTCGAGTATTCGGAAAGCCTGGCGTCGATCGCCGCAGCCTCCTTCAGGGCGGCGAGGGCCCCTTCGAGATCGCCCTCCGTCTTGAGGAGGACGCCCCCGATGTGGGAAAGCCGGGCCTTCACGAGATCCGCCCGATTCGTTTCGGCCGCGTTCTTCGGCTTCGCCGCCGAGGCGAGGTCGGCGGCGGCAGCCTCAGATTCGGTTTTCGCCTCGCCGGGGTTTCCCTCGTCCAGGCTGAGCTCGGCGAGGCTCGCCCCCGCCTTCGCCGTGATGACGAGGCTTCTCGAGGTCCGGGAGATCGAGGCCGCCTGGGTGAAGGCGGAACGGGCGCCGGTCAAGTCGCCCGAGACCCGGAGGGCCTCGCCGAGGGCGAGAAGGGCCTCGGCCTCGCCGTCCAGGTTGTCGACCGCCCGATTCTCCTCGACGGAAAGGGCGTACATCCCGATCGCGTCGTCGGTCATTCCCTTCGCCATCGCCTCGTCGCCGAGCTTCGCCGTGTCGGCCGCCTCGTTCTTGCGGGCGACGGCCTCGGGGGGCTTTTTCGGCGTCGAGGAGCATCCGGAGAGGCAGAGGCACAGGATCAGGGCGGCGGCGACGGGACAGCCGAGCGCTTCGGCGGTGGTTCTCTTCATCATGCTAGAAATCCTCATCGCGGTAGCCCGGCTGCGCGGCTTCCTGGGTTTTTCGTTCGGGAATGCCGCCCTTGAGGAGCGGATTGTTCTTGAGCCCCTCCAGCACGTCCTGGGTCTGAATCAGGGTCGTTTTGCCTTCGGCGAGGAGGCTCGTGATCTCGGGCATCGAGGACTTGAGGGTGTCCGTCATGCTCTCGACGTTCTTTATGGTCTTGTCGGTGTCGCTCAGCATGGCGTCGATCTTCGCGAACAGGACGCCGTTGTCGTCCAGCAGGGTCTTGAGGGAACCCTTCGGGTCGAGGAGTTTGGGCACGAGGCCGGTCGGATCGCGCATGGCCGCCGTCGTCTGTTCGAGGTTGCCGCTGATCGCCTTGAGGGAATCGAGGAGGGCGTTCGACCTTTCCACGAGGCCGGGCAGCTCCGTCTTGACGATGGCGACCGTCGAATCGAGGTCGGCCACCGTTCCGTTCACGCCCCTGACCGTGGACCCGATCCCCTTGACGATGCGTCCGACCTCGGTCTCGCCGTCCCCCTTGAGGGCGCCGTTGAGGGTCGTGACCGTCTTGTTCACGTTGACGACTGTCTTGTTGATGTTGTCCACGAGGGGATTGATGTTGGCCAGGAGCCGCGTGAGGGTGTCGTCCCTGGGCGGGACGTCGGCGAGCTCCCTCTCGACGATAGACTTCCCGTCCTCGAAATCCATCGACGGGATGTAGGAATGCTCGGGCAGGCGCTCGGCGTCCTTGCCCGGATAGAAGAGGAGGCCGCCGCCGAGACCCAGGGGCGAGGTCGCGAGCTCGAGGACGGAGTTCTTCCTGACCTTGCCGATGTAGCTGTCGAAGATGAAGAAGTCCGCGTCGACCGTGTTGTTGTCGTTCAGCACGATCTTCGAGATCTTGCCGACAGTGAAGCCTTTGAGGGTGATGCCGGTTCCCGGGGAAATCCCGGCCCCGCTCTGGAACCGGGAATGGAAATAGTAGTTCCTGGCGAACCAGCGCTGGTTCGCCCCGACCATGACGAGGATCCCGCACAGGAGGGCGGCCGCGAGCAAGATGAATCCCCCGACGACGGATTCGGCGTGGCGGATCGAGAATTTCATAGGGCTGTTTCTCCTTTCGGTCCGGTCTCGAGCTGGCCGGCGAACGCGGCCGCGGTTTCACGGTAGGGCCCCGAGGCGACGATTCGCCCTCCCCGGACGACGCAGAGGTGGTCGGCGCCCCGGGAGGCGAAGGTCTCGCTGTGCGTGACGACGATCACCGTCTTGCCGCCCCGGTGAAGGCTGCGGATGAGGTCGTACATTTTTCTCGCCGCCGTGTCGTCGATCGAGGACGTCGGCTCGTCGAGGAAGAGTATCGTGGGATCGTTGACCAGGGCCCTCGCGAGGGCCGCGAATTTCTGTTCCCCCGCGGAGAGGTCCGAGGGCCTCTCTCCCAGCTCGGCGCTGCATCCCGTTTCCTCGCAGCATCGCCTGACGATAGCCTCCATCTGGGCTGCGTTGAGTTCGGGGTGGTGGAGCTTGAGGGGGAGCTCGAGGTTCTCCCTGATGGTCTGGTTCGACCAGAGGGCGGCGTCCTGGAACACGAACGCGCTTTCCCGCCGGAACCTGAACTCTTCCTTCCGCGAGAGATGGTGGAGGTTCCTTCCCTCGAACAGCACCTCGCCTCCGGTCGGGATGAGGAGGCCAGCCGCGACCTTGAGCAGGGTGCTCTTTCCGCTTCCCGCCGCCCCCATGATGGCGGTGAAGCTTCCCCGGGAAAAGCCCACCGAGGCGTCGTCCAGGATCCGGTAGCTTCCGATCTCGGCGTTCACGTTTTTCAGTTCCAGTACCGTTTCCATCGATTCCCCGTGTTTCAGATGTAGTAGATCAGCGTCAGGACCGCGTCGGCCAGGATGCACAGGACGAAGCCGCCGCCGACCGACTTGATGCCGGCGACCGGTATCTCGGTGGAGGCCCGCTGGACGGCGAAGCCGCGGTAGACGGCCGTCACCGAGACGATGATGCCGAAAACGAAGCATTTCAGCAGCCCCGAGACGATGTCCGTCGCCGTAAGGGCCGCGGCGATGCCCCCGAAATACTCGTTGAACTCGATCGGCCTGATGAGGCGGGCGACCAGGTAGGAGCCGATCAAGCCGAAGACGTTGAAGTAGATGTCGAGGGCGAGCATGGAAACCGTGACTCCGACCACCCGGGGCGCCGCGAGGTAGGAGATGGGGTCCAGGCCGACCGAAACGTAGGCCTCGATCTCGTGGGATACCACCATGGTCCCGAGCTCCGTGGCTATGGCCGTTCCGGAGCGGGCGTTGACGATGAAGGCGGTCAAGAGGGGACCGAGCTCGCGGGTGATGACGATGATCAGGATCGTGTACATCAGTCTGCTCTGCCCGAACTGGGGGAGGAGGCTCGAGCCCTGGATGATGATGACGGCGCCGAGCGAAAGGGCGATGATGGCGCTGACGCCGAGGGCCTGGACCCCGGTGAACAGGATCTGCATCACGAGGACCCGGAAGCCCACCTGGCCCCGCCTGAAATAGAGGGCGCCGTTCTTCACGACCCGGAAGAAAAAACCGATTGCGTAGAAGAAATCGGCGGCTCCGCGAATCGCGGCGGCTCCGAGGTTTCGTATCATCGATATCCTTTTCGGCCGAGGGGGAAGAGGACGCGCACCGAGGTCCCTCCCCGCGATTCCACCCTCATCGTTCCGCCCAGCTGGGTGGCGAGGGTTTCGACGAGTTTCAGGCCGAGGCCAGCGCCCGAGGATTCATCGATGGGCAGGGACATGCCGATGCCGTTGTCTTCCACCGTCAGCTCGCAATGAATATCGGAAGGGCTGCCTTCGCGGATAAGCGAATCGGCCGTGGAATTTCCGGGTTCCGGGGCTTTCTTCCCGACGGTGACGAGCCTGATGGCGATTGAGGGGGTTCCGGAACCGGAAGGGCCTCGAGGACCGCCCTTTCCTTTCCCCGGAAAGGCGTGCCCCACGGCGTTCGAGACGAGTTCGTTCAGGATGAGGCCGCAGGGAACGGCGGCCTCGATGTCCAGGAGGACGGGTTCCGTTTCGAAGCGGAAGCCGATGGATTCGGGCTTAAGGCCGAAAGCCGAAACGATCGACGGCGCCAGTTCCCGTATGTAGGCGTCGAACTCGATCCCGCCTAGGTTCGGGGATTGGTAGAGCATTTCATGCACGATGGACATCGCGGCGATCCGGTTTTTCGCCTCAATCATGTAGAGCCTCGCGCGCTCGTCCGCGATCGCCTCGGCCTGGAGGCTCAGGAGGCTGACCGAAATCTGGAGGTTGTTCTTGACGCGGTGGTTGACCTCCCTCAGGAGGGCATCCTTCTCCTCGAGCGACCGGCGCAATTCCATTTCCAGCTCGGTCTGCTTGGTCACGTCCCGGGCGACGGAGATGGCGAAGCTGACACCCTCCACCTCGACGAGGTCGATGACGATCTCGAAGACGCGTTCGCCCGTTCCCGGTTCGCCCGTCTTCCGGCAGATGATGCGGTCCCCGTTTCCCGTTCCCGAGATGGAGGCTTCGATGGACCTTGTGCACTCGATGGGCATGATGTCCGAAATGTGAATGGCACCTGAGTCCGCGCCTAGCCGCTCGAAAAGCCGTTTCGCCGCCTCGTTGGAATCGAGGACGATGCCTTCCGGCACGGAAAGCATCAGGATCGCGTCGGAGCTCCGGTCGAGGAGGGCCCTGAACCGCTCGAGGTCGCGAAGTTTCTCCCTGAGTTCGGGGTAGTAGCTTTTCTGGATGGAGAACTCGCCGAGGCCGATCAGGCGCCGCCTGATCTCGTCGGGACTGGTATCAGATGCATCGCTCATAGATATCCTCGATGTCGCGGATGGAGGCCTCTCGGGGATTGGTGAGCGCACAGGGATCGCGGGCCGCCCTCTCGGCGAGGGCCGGCAGGTCCGCACGGGAAATGCCCTGGTCGCCGAGCCGGGCGGTGATGCCGATGGAGGCGGCGAAGGCGGCGAGGCGATCCGCGAGCAGGTCCGCGGCCTTCGGGGAAGCCTGCGGCTCCACGCCGAAGATCCGGGCGACGAGGTCGTATTTCGACGCCGAGGCGGGATAGTTGAACCTGACGACCTCGGGAAGCAGGATGCCGTTCGCCTCCCCGTGGGAGGAGTCGAACATCCCGCCGACCGCGTGGGAGAGGGCGTGGGCGAGACCGAGGATGGCGTTCGAGAAGGCGAGGCCTGCCTCGAGGCTCGCCCTGAGCATCTCGGTACGGGCTTCGAGGTTCTTCGGTTCCGCGATGCAGCGGGGCAGCCATGCCTCGACGACCCGGATCGCCTCGACCGCGTGGATGTCGGTGATGGGCGAGGATACGTTCGATACGTAAGCCTCGACCGCGTGGGTGAGGGCGTCGATTCCCCCCGCCGCCGTCTGGAAGGGATCGAGGGTGACCGTCGTCTCCGGGTCGATGAGGGCGACGTCCGGAACGAGGACTCGGGAGACGATGGCCATCTTGATCCTTCTGCCCTCGTCGCCGATGATCGCGAACTGGGAGACCTCCGCCGCGCTTCCCGCCGTCGTCGGTATGCAGACGAGGGGAGGGCCCGGCCTCGGTATCCGGTCGATCCCCTCGTAGTCCGCGATCGAGCCGGGGTTCGCCGACATGACGCCGATCGCCTTCGCGCAGTCGATGGGGCTGCCCCCGCCGACGGCGAGCACCGAGTCGCAGCCGGAGTCCCGGTAGAGCCTCGTTCCCTCTTCGACCTGGTTCATCCGCGGATTGACCCTGACGCCCTGGAAGCGGACGGCGGAAAGCCCCTCGGCTTCCAGGGAGAGGACCGCCTCGTCCGTCCAGCCGCTTCCGGCGACGCCCGAATCGCTGACGACGAGGACTCGCCCGGCTCCCAGGTTCCTGAGGTAGCGGCCGCAGAGTTTTCTTGCCCCCGGCCCGAAAACGAATTCCGGCGCGAGAAATTTCTGGATTCCCATATGGAACCAACTATATGGCACCATCGAGATTATTGCAAAGAGGGTCGGCTCCGATCGCCCCTTCCTCGTTCCCGTCCGGTTCCCTGATTCCGGCGGTTTCCATTTTTCCGGGATTCTGGTATCCTCCCGTCATGCAGCAAGCGGCTGGGCGTGCGCCCGATTGCCTCAAATGCATCCACTTCAAGGTGACGTGGGATCCCTCGTTCCCGCGGTCCTGTGACCTTTTCGGAATCAAGTGCCGGAACATGCCCTCCGTCGAGGTGTACCGGAACACCGGCCGTCACTGCCCCGCGTTCGAGAAAAAGGCGGCCATCCGCGAATGAAAATCGCCCTCGTCCAGCCGCCGTTCACCCAGCTGAACGCGCCCTATCCGGCCGTCTTCTACCTGAGGAGCTTCCTCGCCTCGCGAGGCATGGAGGCCGAGGTCCGCGATCACGGCATCGAGCTTTTCCATGCGATCTACTCGTCCTCCGGCCTCCGGCGGATATTCGCCGACGCCGCGGTCCACCTCGACCGGCTCATCGACGAGGCCGAGGGTCAGGCGGCGGCCAACCTCAGGCGGTACCGGGCGAACTCGGCCCGCTATGTCGAGACGATCGAGCCCCTCGTCGATTTCCTCGCCGGAAAGAACGGCGAGTGGGGCCATGTCATCGCTTCGGGGAATTTCCCCTACGGCTACCGCGTCGAGGCCTTCCTCGAGGGGAAGAAGCTCCCGCTCTCCCGGGACGAATCCCGCATCGCGGCGACCCTGGTCCTCGACGACCTCGCCGATTTCATCCGATACGTCCTCGACGAGGAATTCGCCTTGGTCAAGTACGGGGACTCCATGGCCTCCTCCCGGCGAGAGTTCGCCCCCCTGGAATCGGCCCTCGAATCGAGCTACATCCTCCCGGCCTTCTACGGCCCCCTCGCCGATTCCTTTCTTGCGCATCTTGCTTCCGGCGGGGACGAGCCGGTGGCCCTCTGCCTGAGCCTTCCCTTCCCCGGAACCGTCCTTCCCGCCATGTATCTCGCCAAAAAGGCGAAGGCCCTCCTCGGGTCCCGCTGTTCCGTGATCTGGGGGGGAGGCTACGTCAACACCGAACTTAGGTACGTGAAGGCGAAGGCCTTTTTCGGGTACTGCGACTACCTCGCCTTCGACAAGGGCTACGCCGCCCTCGCCGCGATACTCGAACGGATCGGGTGCGGAAAGCCGGCCCAAGACTCGGGCGACCCTTCCGCCGGGTTCTACCGCACCCTGACCCTGGAAGGGGAAAGGGTGGGCGTCCACCGCATGGCTCCCGCCGACTATCCGGTCTACCGGGACGACCCGGCCTTCGTCGTGGATGAGGCCGCCGAACCGATGACGTCCGGGGCGTCCGCTGTGGGCGAAGTGCGTAATCCGGCTTCATCCGGGGTGCCCAGAGACCCCGTCGCCGTATTGGCCGAGGCCCTGGAAACGGGGGCCGTTCGCGGGGTCTTCCCCGATTATTCTGGCCTCGACTTTTCCCGCTACCTCTACATCGCCGAGAGCGAGAATCCCATGCACCGGCTCTGGTCGGACGGGAGGTGGCTCAAGGCCTACCTCGCCTACGGCTGCTACCACCGGAGGTGCGCCTTCTGCGACGTGAGCCTCGACTACATCGGCGGCTACCGGCCGACGGATACCGACGGGCTCTTCGCCCACCTGATGGACCAGCGGCACAGGACGGGCCAGTCCGGCATCCATTTCGTCGACGAGGCCCTGCCCCCCGCCCACCTCCTCAGGTTCGCGAAGCTCAACCTGGAGGCCGGGCGGCCCCTTTCGTTCTGGGGCAACATCCGGTTCGAGAGGGCCTTCGGCTGGGACGCCGCGATGCTCCTCGCCTCCTCGGGTCTCCTCGGGGTCTCTGCCGGGATCGAGGTGGCGACCGATTCGGCCCTCGACGTGATCGGCAAGGGGATGACCCTGGAGGACATCGTCGCCGTGTGCCTGGCCTTCGGCGAGAACACGGTCCTCGTCCATTCCTACCTGATGTACGGCTACTACACCGAATCCCCGAAGGACGTGATCGATTCCATGGAGGCGGTCCGCCAGCTCTTCGAGGCCGGCCTCGTCGGATCGGCCTTCTGGCACCGCTTCGTGCTCACCCGGCACTCGAGGGCGAACCGCGAGCGGCTCGGGGGCCTCGCCCCGAACCTGAAGGTCGCCGAACTTCCCTGGGACTTCGCCTCGAACGACCTGTCCTTCGAGGGCGAGCAGCGCTTCGAACGCTACGACGAGGGCCTCGACGCCGCGCTCTACAACTGGATGGAGGGCCGGGGCCTGGACCGGCCGGTCCGGGACTGGTTCGACTTTCCCGTGCCCCACCCCGGGATACCCCGCGACCTGATCTCGAAATACGCCGAGCGCGGCAGGGAGAGGATGGCCGCTTCCCTTTCGGCAAGCGAGCCCTCAGGCTCGGTGTGGTGGCTCGGCGGCGAGCCCCTTGTCGAGCCCGGCCCCAAGGGGGCGGCGAAGCTTTCCTGGTTCTACCGAAACCGCGAGCAATCGATAGCCCTTCCCCGGGCCGCAGCCGATTGCCTCCTCGAGGCCCTGGGGAAGAACGGCACGGCCAGGGTTCCCGACCGGGAAAGGGCGGCCAACCTCGTGGCGCGCCTCGACGGGCTTTCGGGCGGACCCCGGGCCTTTCACGAAACCCCCGCCTTCCGCAAGCTGAGAAGGGGGGGGCTGGCCTTCATCTAGGTCCGTGCCTCTAGAACCACTTCTTTCGTTTGAAAAAGAGGAGCATGGCTCCGGCGATGAGGATCATGAAACCCCAGAGGAGGGGGTAGGCCCAGCGCTGCTCGAGTTCGGGCATGTACCGGAAGTTCATGCCGTAGACGCCGACGAGAAAGGTGAGCGGTATGAAGATCGTCGAGATGATCGTCAGGACCTTCATCACCTCGTTCATCCGGTTCGACACGGCGTTGAGGTTCACCTCCAGGATGCCCGCGGCGAGGTCCCGGTAGGTCTCGAGGGTTTCATGGACCTGGATGACGTTGTCGTAGAGGTCCTTCAGGTAGGGCTCGACCACGGGCGTGAGCAGGGGCGACTCTCGCCTCATGAGGACGGCGATGCTCTCGCGCACCGGCCAGACGAGCTTGCGGATGCGGATAAGCTCCTGCTTGAACCGCTGTATCTCCCCGACGAAATCCCTCGAGGTATCCTCCACCGACCTGACCTCGTAGTCCTCGATCCGGTCGCCCAGGCTTTCCATGACGACGAAGTAGTTGTCGACGATGATGTCGAGCAGGGCGTAGGCGAGGTAGTCGGCGCCGTTTTTCCTGATCCGGCCGTAGCGGTTGTAGAGCCGGTTCCTGATGGGGTCGAAGTAATCCCCCTCGCGTTCCTGGAAGGTGATGAGGACGTCCTTCATCAGGACGAGGCTCAGCTGTTCGTACTCGAGGCCGCCCTCGGGGAGGACGGTGATCATTCGCAGCGACGCGAAGATATAGTCCTCGAAGATCTCGACCTTGGGGCGGTTTCTCGTGTTGAGGACGTCCTCCAGGGTGAGGGAGTGGATGCCGAAGCGTTCCGCGATCTTCTGCAGGGTCGCCGTGCCCTCGAGTCCGTTCACGTTGATCCAGTTGATCCGATCCGGCTTCACGAGGGCGAAAAGCTCCTCCGGAGTTTCGGCGGATTTCACCGTGTAGCTGTCATCATTGAAGCTGATGATCGAGAGCCTGACCTTCTGCGGGTTTTCCGTCCCGATGTAGACGGCAGAACCGGGGGGAAGCCCGATATCGGCCCTGATGTGCTTCGGCCTGGCGGGGGCCGCGTACCGTTCCCTTCGTATCATGCCGGCATTATAAACCCTCAGGTTGGCCGTTGAAATACCATAGATTTTTTCGGCCCGTCGTTTTTCAGTTTTCCCGATTCTTGTAGGCCGAGATCAGCTCGTTCTCCTCGAGCATCCGTTCGCGGAACAGGCTCTCCCCGTGGCTGAGCAGGTCGTAGGGGGTCCCGTAGGCGGCCTCTATGTTTTCCCTCGTCAGGGTTTCCGCCGTCGAGCCGTGCAGTATCGTCCGGTCCTTGAAAAAGAGGAGGGAGGATTGGGCGTACTTGCGGGAAAGGTCGAGCTCGTGAAGGGAGAAATAGACGCTTCTCCCGGTATCGCGGGCGTAGGCGGCGAAGAAGTCGAGTGCCGTTTCCTTCTGCCGATGCTCGAGGGCGAAGACCGGCTCGTCCATCATCACCAGGCGGGAGCCGTAGAGGGCCGAGAATGCCATGACCGTCCGCTGGATCTCGCCCTTGCTCAGTTCCTGGAGCTTGCGCTTCAGGCTTCCGGCGAGCTCGAAGGTCTTGATCACGCTGTCGTAGAAGCCCTGGTCTTTCCTGAGGTGGGATCCGCCGACGTAGACGTACTCGAGAAGGAGGCCGATAGGGTCGTCGGTATCGAACTCCATGTTCTGGTAGACGAAGCTCGCGTAGCGGTTCCTCTCCTCCTCGCCCGAGATCTCCCGGCTGTCCTTGCCGAGGATGGCGACGGTTCCCCCCGAGGGGAGGAGCCGGCCTCCCGCCAGGAGGAGGAAGGTCGACTTCCCCGTCCCGTTCTGTCCGACGAGGGAGACGGCGCCTTGGGGCATGTCGATGGTAAGGTCCGAGAAGACCTTCTCCGCCGGAAGGCCGTCCTCGGTCGGGTAGGAGAAGGAAACATTCGAGAATTTCACGGTCGCGTCATTCGATTCCATCGCTCGAGCATAGCATCGAACGGGGTTCTGGAAAAGCGGGGACTGGGTTGCGTTCGTGGCGATTCTCAAGAGAGGCATTTTCCCTGGTTTGTTACCTAACTGAATGCGATTTTAACCGACAGGAAATGGTTTCTTGCTTGCATGAGGACTCGTGTCGGGGTAGAATCCCCATCTGGAGGACACCGATGCAATACCGTTATTTTCCGAAAATCCCCAACGTCAGGATATCCACTCTCGGTTTCGGCTGCATGAGGCTTCCTTTGCTCGATGCCGATCCGGCCCATATCGACGAGGATAAATCGAGGAAGCTTCTTCGCGACGCGATAGATTCAGGCGTCACCTACGTGGACACCGCCTATCCTTACCATGGGGGCATGAGCGAACCCTTCGTCGGCCGAGCCCTCAAGGACGGCTACCGCGAGAAGGTCCAGCTCGCCACCAAACTCCCCGTCTGGCTCGTGAAGGAAGAGGCGGATTGGGAGAGGCTCCTCGACGAGCAGCTGAAGAAGCTGGACACCGACCATATCGATTTCTACCTCCTGCACGCCCTCGACGCGGCCCGATGGAACACCATCACGAAGCTGAACGGGCTCAAGGCGATGGAGAGGGCCAAGGCCGACGGGCGCATCCGCCATCTCGGCTTTTCCTTCCACGACAAGCTCTCCTCCTTCAAGACCATCGTCGATTCCTACGACTGGGAATTCACCCAGATCCAGTTCAACTTCATCGACACCGGCTATCAGGCCGGGATCGAGGGGCTCGAATACGCGGCGGCGCGCAAGATCGGCGTCATCGCGATGGAGCCCCTCAGAGGCGGCAGCCTCGCCGGAAAGCTTCCCGAATCGGTCCGCACGGTGTGGGCGAAGTACCCGGTTTCCCGGACCCCGGCCGACTGGGCCCTGCGCTGGGTCTGGAACCGTCCCGAGATCGTCACCCTCCTTTCGGGGATGAACACCCCCGCCCAACTCGACGAAAACCTCGCGCTCGCCACCTCGGTCCAGGCCGGAGCGATGAGCGAAGACGAGCTCGCCCTGGTCGGCGAGGCTCGCGCCATCTACCTGAGCCGGACGAAGGTCCCCTGCACCGCCTGCGGCTACTGCCAGCCCTGCCCAAGCGGGGTTTCGATTTCGGAGGTCTTCTCGCTCTACAACGGCGCTTCCATGTTCGACTTGAAAGAGGGCAAGACCGGCTGGTACTTCAACGGGGTCATCAAGGGAGGCCACGGGGCCGACAAGTGCGTCGAGTGCGGGGCATGCGTGCCCCAGTGTCCCCAGGCCATTTCGATCATCGAAAAACTCAAGGAAGCCCACGCCTACCTGACCGCCCAATGAAGCTGAGGATCGACGCATCCGCCGCCCGATCGATCGCCCTCCGGGCCCGCGCGGGATTCTCCCCCGAGGCCCTCGGGGGGATTTCCGGCGGGCGCGAGGGGGTTCTCGAGGTCCTCCGGGGGATCGGCTACATCCAAATCGACACGATCCACGTGGTCGAGCGGGCCCACCACCATGCCCTGTGGAGCCGCGTTCCGGACTACGATACCGGAGACCTCGGCGCCCTCGAGGCCGAGCCCCGGCGCATCTTCGAGTACTGGGCCCACGCGGCCGCCTACCTCCCGATGGAGGATTACCGATTCTGCCTCCCGCGCATGGAGCGGGTGAGGAGGGAGGGCCACGACTGGTTCAGGGCCGACGCCCAGGTGGTCGACTACGTCCGGGGCCGGATAGCCGCCGAGGGCCCCCTCTCGGCGAAGGACTTCGAGGATCCCCGGGAAAGCTCAGCCGGCTGGTGGGACTGGAAACCGGCGAAGATAGCCCTCGAGCGGCTTTTTCAGGCCGGAGAGATCCTTGTGGTGACGCGGAAGAACTTCCAGAAGATCTTCGACCTCGCGGAGCGGGTGATGCCGCCCGGCCTCGACCTCCGAACCCCGGACGAGGCGGAGATGGCTTCGCGCTACGTCGACGCCGCGGCCGCAGCCTACGGAATTTTCGCCGTCGACGAGGCCGGCTACCAGCGGGACTACGGAAAATCCCTCATCGAAGGCGAGATCGCCGCCAGGGTCGAATCAGGTTCCCTCGCCGAGATCGAGATCGAAGGCTGTCCGGTTCGCTATTTCGCCCGCCCTGATTCCGTCGCGGAAACGGCCGGGAAGGGCCCGGTGGCCGGGGGGGAGGCGAGGATACTTTCGCCCTTCGACCCCTTCGTCATCGACCGGAAGCGGATCGCCCGGCTCTTCGGTTTCGAGTACCACATCGAGTGCTACCTCCCCGAGGCCAAGCGGAGCTTCGGCTATTTCGCCCTGCCCATCCTGAGCGGCGACCGCTTCGTCGGCCTCGTGGACGCGAAGGCCGACAGGGCCGCGAAATCCCTCATCGTCAGGCGCCTCGCCCTCGACGACTGCGAGCCCGAACCGGTCGCCAGGGCCCTCCTCGACTACGCGAGATTCAACGGCGCGGTGACGGTCGCCTTCGCCGCTTCTCCCGAGGGGAAGGCCGCGAAGGCCGTGAAACGGGCGCTGAAAAAAAGGAAGGCCTGAGGCCGAGCGCTCGCCCCCGCCGATCATAGGCGATTACGATGCCGGAGGTATTCCGGTCCGCCTCCTCCCCAATACGATTCGCCTTTACAAATGCCGCCGCCGGGCTTAGCATGAAGTAATCCGCGTCCATTCAACGTGAAGGGAGGAAGACGAAATGAGTATCGAATTGGAACTCTCCGATGAGGTAAACGCTCAAGCTGTCCGAAATCTTTTCCCTCTCTATTGTCATGACATTTCGGAGTACGATGGATCGCTTCCCAACAGGAACGGAATCTTCGGCGAGGACGGCCAGAAAACCCTCGTCGACCCAGACCGGGAACTCGACTCCTGGTGGGGCGACCGGGACCGGCGCATTCCCTACCTGATCAAGGTCGACCACATTCCGGCCGGTTTCTGTTTCATCGAGCGGCCCGAGGTCCCGCACGAGGGCGCGGACAACTACGTCATCGATTTTTTCGTCATTCGATCCCTGCGCAACAAGGGAATCGGCCAGTTCGCCGCGGAGGAGATCCTGAAGAAGTATCCCGGCCGATGGCTCATCCGCATCTCGCCGAAGAACAAGCCGGCCCGCCGCTTCTGGCAGAAGGTCGTCAAGAGCATGGACGGAGAGCCCTCGATCGAGGAAACCGTCGACGATGAGGATCTGGTCTGTTACCGGTTCACGATCGCGTGAGCGGAAGCCCCGCGTGAAAGGCGGCGTCGCGGAAAACCGCGGCGCCGCCTTTTTTTCGCAGGAGTGTCCCGTGGCTTGACGCGAGGTCGCTCGTTCGCCGATCGGGTCTCCCTCGAACGTGCCCGCTTCGACGTGGCCCCGAATCAGGCCGAGATTTCAATCACGATGCGGCCCGATCCCGACCTCAGGAACAGGGATCCGGTGCCCGAGCCCAGAACCCTCGCGACGCGCCTGGCCGAACGGGTTTCCTCGCTTCCGAAGCGGAAATCGATCTGGCCCAGGCTCGATTCCGCGTCAAGGGTGAGGTTGGTTTCGGGGTCGATGACGGCGCGGACATTGCCGGAAGACGTGGAAACGGAGGCGCCCGACTCGTCGGTCCCGAGGTCGAGGAACACGTCGCCCGAGGAGGTCTCCGCCTCGACGAAGCCCTCGCCCCCTCTCGCGTCGATGGAACCCGAGACCGTCCTCGCGTTGACCGCGCCGCGAATCCTCGAGGCGCGGATGTCGCCCGATACCGATATCGCGGTGAGGTTTCCCCGAAGGGCCTCGGCCTCGATGCTTCCCGAAATGCTTTCGACGAAGACGTTGCCGTCCATCCTCTCGACGAGTACCGAGCCCGAATCCGTCGTGGCGAAAAAGGGATGATCGAGGCCGATGACCTCGGCGTCGCCGAAGAGGGTTTCCACGATGGTCGAATCGAGCCCCTCCGGAATGAGGAATTCGGCGGACTCGACGGAGATGTCGAAGGGCAGGGATTCCCCCGAATCGATCACGAGGACCCTTCCCGCGGATTTCATCGAGGGGGCGTAGTCGTAGGCCTCGTCGATGTCCCCGAGGACGTGGATCTTCCAGGATAGCTCGCCGGGGGGGCCCCGCTCGACGCTGATGTCGCTTTCGGGAAACCGGATCAGCACCGTCGTTCCCGCCGCGACGGCGAGGTTGCCCGAGAGGGTGCGCTCGACGTCGCCGCTCGTTCCGAACCTCCTGAGAAAATCGGCGAACGGCTTCCGTCTTCCCTCCGGATCTCGGGGGCGTTCGGGGGTTCCCCGGGTTTCGTAGCGGAAATAGGCGGCGACGAGTTCGGGGGCGGCGAGGGCGTAGACGAGTTCGGCTTCCGTCAGGCCGTCATGCCTCGCGGCGAGGAGGGCGATCCGGCTTTCCATCCTGCCGACGGCTTCCTGGCGTTCATCCGGGGGCAGAAAGGAAAGTTCCCGTTCCAGGCGTTCAAGGTAGCGTCGGCGTTCCGTCATGGTCCCGGCCCCCGGAATTCAATATCCTTCTACTCGAATCTTAGGGTGCCGTGGCGGGTTGCGTCAAAAAAAACACGGCCATCATGGACGCGTTTTCCGCGTCCATGATGGCCGTCGTTCGAATCACCGTGAATGATCCGGGGGTCAGTCGCGGGCTCGATCCTATTTCTTCGCCTTTTTGAAGGCCTCGGCGAAGGGATTGTAGGTCGTGCCGTCGTCCTCGCGGGCTGAGTATCGCTTCGCGTCGGCTCCGGAGGCCCTGCCGTCCTGGCGGCCGTCCCTTCTCCCGTCGGGGCGACCAGGCCTCTGTCCGTTTCCGCCCTGGTAGCTCCTCTGGTCCTGGCGGTCGCCCGGACCTCGGGCCGGCTGGCCGCCGCGAGCCTCGGGACGGGGCCCCTCGGTTCTGGCCGGGGCCGCATCGGACTTCGCCTGGGGCTTGTCGCTCTTGAGCGAAAGGCTGATCCGCCTGCGGTCGAGGTCGAGGCCGATGATCCGGAACTCCTTGACGTCGCCGACCTTGAGCACGTCCATCGGATCCTCGACGTAGGTGTCGCTCATCTCCGAGATGTGGAGGAGGGCGGTTTCCTTGATGCCGATGTCGACGAAGGCGCCGAAGTCGACGACGTTCTTGACCTTGCCGGTGACGACCATCGCCTCCTTCAGGTCCTCGAAGTTGACGACGCCCTTCTGCATCAGGGGTTTCGGGAAGTCCTCGCGCGGGTCGCGGTTGGGCTTCTTCAGCTCGTTGACGATGTCGTCGATGGTGGTGTCGCCGACCGAGTAGGTCTCCTTGAAGGCCTTCCTGTTCTCGGCGGTCACGGTTTTGTTGTCCGCGATCAGGGCGCGGATCTCCGTGGCGAGGGCGTAGTTTTCGGGGTGGACCCAGGTGTTGTCGAGGGGATTCGGGCTTTCCGGTATCTTGAGGAAGCCCGCCGACTGCTCGTAGCTTTTCGGTCCCATGCCGGGGACCTTCTTGAGTTCGTCCCTCGAGGTGATGCGGCCGTTGGCGTCGCGGTAGTTGACGATCTTCTTCGCCAGGCTCGAGTTGATTCCCGACACGTACTTGAGGAGGAAGAAGGAGGCGGTGTTGAGGTTGACGCCGACGTTGTTGACGACGCTTCCGACGACCTCGTCCAGGGTGTCCGAGAGGCTCTTCTGGTTGACGTCGTGCTGATAGAGCCCGACGCCGATGGCCTTGGGGTCGATCTTGACGAGCTCGGCGAGGGGATCCTGGAGCCTGCGGCCGATGGAGATGGCTCCCCGGATCGTCAGGTCGAGGTCGGGGAATTCCTCGCGGGCGATGTCCGAGGCCGAGTAGACGCTCGCCCCGTCCTCGTCGACGACCGTGTAGAGGACCTCGAGGCTCTTCTCGGCGATGAGCTCGGAGACGACCTCCTGGACCTCCTTGCTTCCGGTGCCGTTCCCGACGGCGATGAGCTGGATGTCGTACTTCTTGATGGCCTTCCAGAGCTCTTCCTTGGAGGCCTCCTTGTCGTGCTGGCGGATCAGGAAATAGCCAAGGTATTTTCCCGTGTCGTCCAGGGCGGCGCACTTGGTGCCGGTGCGGATGCCCGGATCCAGGCCGAGGACCCTGGTCCCCTTGATCGGCTGCTGCATCAGCAGGTTTTTGAGGTTTTCCGAGAACACGCTGATGCCGTGCTTGTCGGCGACGTCGCTCTCGTCTCCCCTGAGCTCGCGCAGGACGGCCGGGGAAAGGAGTCGCTTGACCCCCTCCTCGATCGCGGTCCGGTGGTACTGGTTGTTGATCGAGCTGCGGGCCCAGAGCCGTTCGGTCGCGGTGTTTTCGTCGGCGTCGATGCTCACCTCGAGCTGACCCTCCCTTTCCCCGCGGTTGATGGCCAGGACCCGGTGGGGTTTCACCGAGGCGAGGGGCTCCTTGTAGTCCCAGTACATCTGGTAGACGCTCGTTTTCGCCTTTTCCGCGTCGCCGACCCCGGTGACGATCAGGGTCGCGTCCTTCTTGTAGAAATCCTTGACGAGGGCGCGGTTCTCCGTGTTCTGGGCCGTCCGCTCGGCGATGATGTCCATGGCGCCCTGGAGGGCGTCGTCCACGCTCGCGACTGTGAGTTCGGGCGCCTCGGCGTTCTCCCTGACGAACTCCGCCGCCTTCGCCCTCAGTTCCTCGTCGGAAAGGAGGAGCATCGCCTCGGCGAGGGGCTCGAGCCCCTTTTCGATGGCGACCATGCCCCGGGTTTTTTTCTTTCTCTTATAGGGCGCGTAGATATCCTCGAGCTCGGTAAGGGTGCCGGCCTTCTGGAGGTTGTTGAACAGGTCCTCGGTGAGCTTGCCCTGGGAAAAGATCCCCTTGATGATCTCGATGCGGCGGGTTTCGAGGTTCGAATAGCTCGAGAACCGGTGGGAAACCTCCGTGACCTGGACCTCGTCGAGGCTGCCGTGCTGTTCCTTGCGGTACCGCGAGATGAAGGGGATCGTGCAGCCCTCGGCGATGAGGCCGACGACCGACGATACCTGGTTCATCTTTATCGAGAGCTCCTCCGCGATTTTTTTCATGATGGAAACCTCGTTTATGGCGAGGGAATTTATCGTTTCTTCGTTTAATTCCATTACGTACTCCGTGGGGATGGAAAATGTGCGGATGAGCGGCGACTTTGCATAGCGAGGCGCGAACGCTGACGCGCGAGGCTATTTTTAAACGCTCGGGGTCCCGTTGTCAAGCCGAAACCCTTGTCGGGAGGGCCGAAGGGGCCGCCGGACGGTTAATCGGTCCCCGCGCTTGACGGCGAAGGCCCGGTGCCTGAGAATTCAAGCCATGGTGCGGACTTCCCTCTGTTTCGTCGATGACGAGCCCGGAATCCTCAAGGCCCTCGAACGGATGGTTCATCCCCTCAGGATACCCGCGGTGTTCTTCCCTCGGGCCGCCCCCGCCCTGGACTATCTTGCCACCGAGGATCCCTGCGTCATCGTGTCCGATTTCAAGATGCCGGGGATGAAGGGCGTCGAGTTTCTGGAGCGCTCGAGGGAATTGAGGCCCTTCGCCGCCAGGATCCTGCTCACCGGTTTCGCCGAACTCGAGGCCGCGGTGGACGCGATCAACCGCGGCTCGGTCTATCGGTTCTTTTTCAAGCCCTGGGACGATTCGGTCCTGCTCCAGGCTGTCCATGACGGTGCGGTTTCCTGTTTTACCGACAGACTGTTGAACGCCCTTCCCGACGCCCAGAGCCGGCTGCTCCTGGCCGAATCGCTCCCCCAGGCGATGGAGGCCGCGTCGGCGATCTTCGATGCCGCCGGCCTCACCGTCGGATCGGGCCTGGAAGCGGCCGATCCCGTTTCCGGCATCGTCGCGGCCTCAGGCCTCGACGCACTGTTCAATTTCACGGACCCGATGGGCGGGGACACGGTCGCCGCTTCCGAAAAGCTTCGCTCGCGCTGTCTCAACCTCATCGGCCTGGTCGTCAACGATTACCACGCGTCCGTCGTCAGGATAGGGCTCGAGGACAGGCTTCGGTTATTCTCCGAGCGCGATGCCCTGTCGGGACTCTACAACCGGCGTTTTTTCGATGAAAACCTCCGCCGCGAATTCGACCGCTCGAGGCGCTACGATTCGTCCTTTTCCCTGCTCCTTTTCGATATCGACCACTTCAAGTCCATCAACGACACCTACGGGCACGGGGCCGGCGACGCCGTGATCACGGGGGTCGGCGACCTGCTGCTGAAAGAGATCCGTTCCTCCGATTTCGCCTGCCGGTACGGGGGGGACGAGTTCTGCGTCATCGCCCCCGAACTGAGCATCGCCCAGTGCGAGGATTTCGCCCGACGCATCGCGGCGGCGTTTGCCTCGGAGGGGGAGACCGGCGCCTTTCCCTGTCCCGTGAGCCTTTCGATCGGCGTGGCCGACTATACCCCCTCCGACGGGGAACCCGAGGACGTCCTGCGCAGGGCCGACGCGGCCATGTATTCGGTGAAAAGGGGAGGGCGAAACGGCGTGGCGCGTGCCGAGACGTGACGGTTGCCGAATGCCTTCGCATTCCGACTACCTGCCGGTCTCGCCGTGTTTCTTGGACGTCGTTTTTGGGGGATCGTGTGTAACTAATGGGCCCACCTGGACTTGAACCAGGGACCAACGGATTATGAGTCCGCGGCTCTAACCAACTGAGCTATGGGCCCGTGCCGCGACGGCGATTGGGCAATCAGGCGACTGGGCAATTCGGCAGTTGGGAAGATCGAAAGCCTTTTGTTGGCACTTCCCTACCGCCCAGTCGCCGAATTGCCTAGTCACCCAATTGCCCAATCGCCGACCGACAGCCATCATATAGACCGTAACCACAGATTCCACAGATTGCACCGATATACTCCGAAGTCCCCCTCCGATTGAATCTGCGTAATCTGCGAAATCTGTGGAT
>DBTK01000147.1:1402-1882 GCA_002307015.1 Spirochaetaceae bacterium UBA1318 | reverse complement strand
CTAACCAACTGAGCTATAGGCCCGAGCGTATGATTCTGGCATAGAATCAGGGGTATGTCAATTGTGGCCGGTTTCGGCCGACGCGGGGATCGTCAGGGCTTTTTGAGATAGACGGTCGACATGGCCTCGAAGCCGGCGCGCTCGATGACGGGAGAAAAGGCCCGTGCCGCCTGGGGCACCTCGACGGAGACGTAGAGATCTTCCCCCCTCGCGATCTCCAGGAACCGCTCGAGGAGTTCCTCTCCGATGCCCAGGCCCCGATATTCCTCCCTGACCGCAAGACCCACGATCGAAAGCATCCTCGCTCCCCCGGGAAGGTCCGAGATTTCGCCCTTGATGAAGCCGGCAAAATCCCTCGTCGCCGTTTCTGCAATGAGGGAAAGGTTTCCCGGACGGGATGCCCCAGACCTGTCGTAGAGCGACTCGGCGAGGCTTATCGGCAGGTCGTTGTAGGCCTCCATGAAGGCGCTCCGGCTTAGG
>DBTK01000147.1:388-1126 GCA_002307015.1 Spirochaetaceae bacterium UBA1318 | reverse complement strand
GTTTCCACCGTTTCCCCGTCGGCCGGCTCCGCGGGACGGAACTGGAAGTCGGTGACGACGAGTTCGGCCGTCTCCTCGGGCTCCTCGCCGATGCCCTCGAGCCCCCAGGATTCGCGGAGGGCGTTGTACCAGCGGTAGACCGCCTTCTTCATCTCCCGGTCCTTGAACACGTACCAGAGCTTCTCGGATTCGGGGAACTCCTTGATGACGTTCTTGAACGCGCGGAAGACCCCCCTGCCCGAGGCGAGGGCCGAGGAGAGCCGGTCGCGAAGGGTCGGGTTGTGAAGCGCCGATACGAAGGCCTCCATCAACCGGAAGCCGTCCATGCTTCCCCATTGGGGAAGCTCGATGAACCGGTCCGATATCTCCCCGTCGATCGTCTCGTCTCCCGCTTCGCCTTCCCGTTCGCCTTCGGGGTTGACGACCGTACCCTTGACGATGTCGAGGAGGGAGGCCGTCGTCTGGTTTTCCATAGCGAAGATGATTTCGTCCATCAGGATGGGGGTGAGCTCGAATTCCATGGCGCCAGTATAGTGCCCCCAATTTCGCGCGGTCAAGGACAATGAGTTTTCAGCCGCGTGACGGCGCAACGGTATTGCGCAAATCGCTATGGTCCCGATGCTTGCGCGATTGATAAAAGGCTTCTATAATGCGCATACGCTTATCCCCAATCTTTTCCATAAGAGGACCACGATATGCCTGATAAGAAGAATATGGTGATGATCGACGGCAACACCG
>DBTK01000147.1:0-136 GCA_002307015.1 Spirochaetaceae bacterium UBA1318 | reverse complement strand
ATGATCGACGGCAACACCGCCGCCGGTTACGTCGCCCACGCCGTCAGCGAAGTGATTGCGATCTACCCGATTACCCCGTCCTCGCCGATGGGCGAAGTCGCCGACGAGTATTCCGCCAAGGGCAAGAAGAACATCT
>DBTK01000118.1 GCA_002307015.1 Spirochaetaceae bacterium UBA1318 | reverse complement strand
CCCCCTCTCCCCGCAGCCGATGTAGACGATCACGTCGGCGTCGCACCGCTTGGCGATCGCGTGCTGGGTCATCGTCTTCCCGGTGCCGAAGCCTCCCGGGATGGCCGCCGTACCACCTTTGGAAAGGGGAAAGAACACGTCGATGACGCGCTGGCCCGTGATCAGGGGCTCGCTCATCTGGAGCTTGCCGACGTAGGGTCGGGGCCTCCTCACCGGCCAGTGGTGGGCGAGGAAAATGGACTCGGCATCGGTCTTCCCGATCTCCTCCTCGATCGTATAGTCGCCCTCGGGCGCGAGCGAGAGAAGCCTCCCCGGCTTGACGTTCGGCGGCACGAGGACCTTGTGCAGGATCAGGACCGACTCCTGGACGGTGCCGAGCAGCATCCCGGGCGCGACCTCGCAGGGCGCGGTAATCGCGGGGACGAAATGCCATTTCTTCTCGAGGTTGAGGGGATGGTCCTTCACCCCGGGGTGGAGGAAGGAACCGGTGCCGTCGAAAAGCTCCTTGAGGGGCCTCTGGATGCCGTCGTAGATTTCGCCGATGAGGCCGGGTCCCAGATAGGCCGAGAGAGGCATGCCGAGGGCGACGACCTTCTCGCCCACCCTCATGCCGGTGTTGTTCTCGTAGACCTGGACCGTCGCCTTCTCGTCCTTGAGGCGGATGATCTCGCCGATCAGCCGCTTTTCACCGACCTCGACGACGTCGTAGAGGCCGGCGCTCGAAAGCCCGATGGCCTCGACGACCGGTCCCGAAACTCGGGTAATGGATCCCTCGATCATACGGACACCCCCTGGAACAGGTTTTTCACGAGCTCCTCGCGCTTCCGGTCGAGAAGGTAGGCTTCGAAATCCTCGATGGTCGCCCGGAAGGAGAGGCCGCCCTTGCCGGTTTTCCCCGTGTCAGAGGACCTGACCAGGCAGCCGGTGAAGCGGCTCCCCTTCCCGTCCGCCCCGAGGAGGTCGAGCTTCCCGATGCCGGGGAGGGCCGTCCTGACTATCCTCGCGGCGGCCTTCTCGTCGATCCCGGAATACTCGACGATCACGTCCCGGCCCGAAAAAACCTCGGCCGCGCGGGAGAGCGAGCGCGAGAGGAGGGCCTCGAGCCTCGCCTGATCGAGATGGGAGAAATACCCCGCGAGGGCCCGGCCGAGGCGGCCGTCGAGGAAGGCGATCCGTTTCCTTTTTTTCTCGAGTGGAAGGGAATCGTCCAGGTTTCGGGCGAAGGTCGCCAGTTTATCGGCGTGGCGCCTCTCGAGCTCGGCGACCGACCCGTCGGTTTTCACCTTCCATTCGGCATGAATCGCCTCGATGTCGACGCCGGAGTTCTTGAGGACACGGTCGGCCTTTTTCCGGGCATCCTCGAGGATTTCCCGGTCGAGGACCTCAGTCGTACGTATTTCTTCCATGTTTTACACCTGAATTCCGATGGCTTCCCTGATCGAATCGACCAGGGTTTTCCTGCCGCGAAGGTGACCCTCGAGACCCGGGATCTCGACGACGAGGGGATAGCGGCCCGAATACTGCCAGGCCACGACATCCTCCTCGATCATGCTCGAGACGTTCTCGGTCAGGATCAGGACGCGGCAACGCGGCTGGACCCCCTCGACGTCCTGTCCGGTCGCCCTCCTGAAGGCAGCGAGCGCGTCCTCGGCCGTCGTGATCGCCTCGCCGGGTATGCCGACGAAGCGGAAGCCGATGACGATCTCTTCCTCACCCAGCACGAAGAATTCCACGCCGCCCTTCCGCTAGACCAACATGATGAACAGGGCGACGAGGAAACCCCAAAGGCAGATTCCCTCGGCGAGGCCGACGTAGGGAAGCGCCTTTCCCGAGAGGTCCGGGTTCTCGCTCATGGCGCCCATGGCGGCCGCGCCGATCTGGCCTACGGCGATGCCGCCCGCGATGCAGGCGAGGCCGACGGCGATGGCAGCCGCGATGTATTTCATGGAATCCTTGGCCGCGGGCGCGGCGGCCGGTGCAGCGGCCTGGGCGAAGGCGCCCAGGGCCGCGATCAGGAACAGCGACAGAACGAAGACGATGCGCTTTTTCATGACAGCTCCTTTCCGACGAATCGTAGTGGCTTGAATGCCTCCCCGCTTTCCGTGAAGAATTTGGAGAAGAATTCGTAGTAATGCAGACGCACGACCTGTATCGCGACGATCAGACCCTCGAGGAGGATGATGATCAGGTTGAAAACGACGATGGTGAAAACCTGGAGGACGACGCCCCCCGGAATCTTGTCCCTCATGACGTCGGCGAGGGTGAAGCAGATCAGGCTCAGGACGGCATGGGAGAGGGCGAAGGCTCCGACGCGCAGGAAGCTCACCGTGTTCGAGATGAAGTAGGAAACCGACTCGATGATCTCGACGAGGCCCTGGACGACGAAGGCGAAGGCCCCGTTCTCGAGCACCGGGGACTCCTTGGCGGCGAGGCGGTGGATCGGCTCGGAGAAGAAGAGGAGGACGAGGGGCACGACGATGAGGATCATGTCCGTCGAGGTCGGCATGGAGCCGAGGATCACCCGGATCGCGATGGAGAGCATGTAGAAGAAGAAAAAGGCCCCGCAGACCCCGGTCTTCGAGAAGATGGCCTCGTGGTAGTTCTTCTGTCGGAACTGGTTGTAGAGGTTGATGAAAAGCCCCACCGAATTGATGACGACCCCGACGGCCACCGTGAAGCCGAAGAAAACCATGAGCTTTCCGACGCCGTTCGTGGGCATCACGGTGATGATCCGATCGACGGGGTTTCCGAAGAAGGTCCCGGTCACCCAGCGCACCGCCGGGATCAGAACCTCCTCGTTGGCGAAAAAGGAGCCGTAGAGGAAGCCCGTGATCATGGAGGCGCAGCCGACGACGAGAAAGATCGGCGAGAATTTCTTCCAGTCCTTTCCCTTGCCGATCAGGTTTTTCCTGAGCGCGATGCCGATGAGGACGCCGACGAAGCCCTGGCCCACGTCGCCGAACATGATGGCGAAGAGGGTCACGAAGAAGATGGAGACGAAGAAGGTCGGGTCGATGTTCCCGTAGAGCGGAGCCCCGTAGGAAAAGACGAGGCTCTGGAAGGCGGTGACGACGGGGCCGTGATGGAGGGCCGTGGGGACGACCTCCTTCCCCGCCGCGACCGAATCGAGCTCCTTCGGCAGATAGACCCTGGCGGCAATCCTTCCCGCGGTGAGAGCGTCCAGCCCCGCGAAGACCCGTTTCACCTGCCTCGCGGGCACCCAGCCCGAGAGACGGTAGACCGACGGGGTCGATTCGAGACCGGCCTTCACCGCGTCGACCTGGGAGGCGAGGGAAAAGGACCTGAGGAGTCCCCCTATCCGGGGCGCGAGCTCGGCCGCCGCAGCCTCCCGTTCGCCGACCGTCCCGTCGAGGGCGAGCCTCGCCTCATCCCTGGCCGATTCGAGTTTCCTCACCACCTCGGGGGGCATGCCGGTCGAATCCTTGGGGATTTCGAGGCGCTCGAACTCGGCTTTCTTGAGTTCGGAGTCGAGGGCGAACCTTCCCTTGCGGGACGAGGCCGCGATGACGTGGCCTTCGTCGTCGAGGGGAACGACGACGGCCCTCGGCCCGAGAGCCCGCGAAACCTCCCCGATTTTGTCCACCTCGAGGCGGCCAAGCCTGAAGCTCATGTAGGTGAGGCGGTCGATCTCCTCGAAGGGCACGTCGAGCCCGCCGAAGGCCCTGGCCTCGTGGAGGGCGTCCCCCAGGCGCTCGAAGCGTTCCCGGGCCCGTTTCTCCCGCTCCGCGAGTTCCTCGGTGCGCTCGGCTATCCCGATCGCCTCCTTCTCGTCCTCGGCAGAGAGGAATTTGGTATCCGCGAGAATCCTCGTATCGGGGGTGATTCCCAGGTATCGGACGGCCTCGAGGAGACGGCGCCCGACGGGATGGTCGGCGAAATCCCCCTTCGACGCTGTCGTCTCCGGAGTTCCGGGCTCATCGACCTGGAAAAACCCGCCTTTACCCAGATGCTCGACGACGGCATCCGCATCGTCCTTCATGATGAGCAGTTCGACTTTCCGCATCGCGTCGGTCGTCAGCATTATCACGCCTCTCCCAGGTATTCCCTTATCTCGCCCTCGTTCATCGAGAGCTGAATTCCTTCCGAAACCGACCGGACGATACCGGCCTCGAATTCCTTGAGCTTGAAAAAGCACGCGGCCGTGTTCAGCGTAAACGGGAAGCGATGGAACTGCGAAGAAGTCTTGCGGTAGAGGAAGCGGGAGGCGCGGTTTTCCACGTCCCGCGGGTCGATGCGCCAGGGGCCCTTTCCCGCGGCTCCAGGCGATACGAGGAAGGCGTAGTTCCATTTCTCCCAGGACGCGAACGAATCCAGGGGAAAATCGAACTGGGCGAGGGCCGGGCCGGTCAGGCTGAACTCCTCGCCGATGAGGAGGCTGGCGACGGCCTCGCGTTCCATGCCGTAGTAGATCCTGAGCCTCAGAGCCCAGGTGATGTTCCTCAGGATGATCTCGAGTTCGACGAGGGAGGCGACGGCCCTCCCCCCCTTTCCGCCGATTCCCCTCGCGCGTTCCAGGAGCTCGCGGTAGTAGCGGAGGTCGAGGCCGTATTCGATGTCGTGGATCGTCTCCGTGCCGAGACCCGCCGAGAGCCAGGAGTAGGCGGTTCCCGAAAGCATGGCTTCGAGATCGGGATACCGTTCCGGCCTGATTGTGGCCCAGCGGCCTATGTCCCGGAGGGCAGGAAGCTCCCTTTCCTCGTCGAGGACGGCCCGGAGAATCGTCTTGACGTTGAGGACCTCGAAGGCCCTGAGGTAATGGACCAGGATTGGCGGGGGTGTCGAAAAGCTCCTGAGAATCCGGGAACAGTCCGAGATCTGTTTCGCGTCGAAGCTTTTCTGGAGCTCGTCGACGAGGCTCTTTCCCGGCAGGTTCGCGTCCCGATCAGGGAAGAGGCGGCGGAAAAGCTCTGGCATCGAGGCCGCGCCGGTGATCGTCCGGACGTTCCGGCCCACGAAGGATTTCGAGTGGATGCCGCAGGCCTTCGCGTAGACGTATGCGAGTTCGCCGCTGGCGGCCATGTCAGGCCTCGGTCGAAAGCAACGAGTCCACGAAGGCCGAAAAGGCCTCCGGCGATTCCGCGAGCGACTCAAGGCCCTTCTCGTAATCGGCTACCGAACGGTCGTGAGCCGCGACGAGGGCTTCCTTTTTTTCCTTGAGTTCCGCCTCGAGGATCTTCAGCTTCGATTCGTAGGCGGTCTTGTAGGCCTCTACTCCCGCCCTTTTCGCCTCATCGATCCGACGATCGGATTCTTTCTGCGCTTCCCCAACCAGATCGGCGGCCTCGCGCTCGACCCCGACCAGATGACGAAATACATCCTTGTTCTCCATGCCGTGGACCCTTCAGGGAACCGATCATTCTTGGAACATGAGCAGGTTCTCGTACTTTTGAATGATTTTATGGGCTCCCGCAGGATCGGGAGCCTGGAGCAGGTCTTGATAGAATTGTGGATTGTCGAGAAGGATGGCGAGGCGTTTCAGGATCTTGAGGTGCTGTTCGGAGTTTTTCGGAGAGGAGACGAGCAGAAAGAGGATGTAGACCGGTTCTCCGTCCAGGGAGTCGTAATCAATTCCCTTGCGGGAAATCCCAAGGACGCCATATATCGTATCGACGGCGACCGTCTTCCCGTGGGGAATGGCGATGCCGCGCTTGATGCCCGTGGACATTTTGACTTCGCGATCGTAGATCGCCTTCAGGATCTCTTCCCGAACCCCGAGGCCCGTCCGCTGGACGAACACGTCCACCAGCTCTTCGAAGACCTCGTCCTTATCCCCGCTTTCGAGGTTAAGCTTTATCCGATCCGGAGGAAAAACATCCTGAAGGAGCATGGGAACCTCCCCTGCGAAGCGCTACTTGGTTGTCGTTGCCGGAGCCGGGGTTTCGGTCGGGGCGGCGGGTGTCTGAGGAACCGCCGGAGCCTGGGGAACCTTGGTCGTATCATTCCACCATTCGGTCTTGGTCGCCGCCCCTTCCTTCGCGCGGGCCGCGGCTTCGACGTTTCCGCCCTTGGACGTACGGTTCAGGACCGCAAGCCCCAGGGAGCCGAGAAGGAAAAGGGCGCCAAGGACGGCGGTCGTCTTGGTCAGGAAGTTGCCCGACCGTGAGCCGAACGCGGTGCCTGAGCCGCCGCCGAACACGCCGCCGATGCCCTCGCCGTGTTCATCCTGGACGAGCACGAAAAGAATCATGAAAAGAGAAACGATCACGAACACAACAAGAAGAACGATGCCAAGTACGCCCATTGTTAACTCCGTAAAAACATAGGTAACCGGAATCGGGAAGTCCCGATTCCGGATGGATAGCTTCAGAGCAGTATAAACGCCATTTTAAAAGTACGCAATGGGTTTCTTTAAAAGAGGGCGATGGGAACGAAGCTCTCCGGTTTCAGCGCGGCGCCGCCGACGAGGGCCCCGTCGATATCGGCCATGGCCATGAGTTCCTTGACGTTGTCCGGCTTTACCGAGCCGCCGTACTGGATCTGGACTTTCTTCGCCGCGTCGACGCTATAGAGGCCGGCGAGGGTCTTCCTGATCGCCTGGTGGATGGCCTCGGCGTCGGCCGGGGTCGCGTTCTTGCCGGTACCGATGGCCCACACCGGCTCGTAGGCTATCGTCACCTTGGAAAGCTGCGCGAGGGAAACGCCCTCGAGGCCCTTTTTCGTCTGCTCGTCGCAGATCCTCTCGGCCTTGCCGGCCTCGCGCTCATCGAGGGTCTCGCCAACGCAGAGGATGACATCGAGGCCGTGCTGGAGGGCGAGCTTGACCTTGCGGTTGATGAAGGCGTCGCTCTCGCCGTAGATGTGGCGGCGTTCGGAATGCCCCAGGATCACGACGGACACCCCGAGGTCCTTCAGCATGAGCACGGAAATCTCGCCGGTGTGGGCGCCTTTTTCCTCGGCCGCCATGTTCTGGGCTCCGAGGAGGATGTTCGAGCCCTTCACGACCTGGCCGACGGCGTCGAGTGAGGTAAAGGGGGGGGCGATCATGACCTTCTGCGCGCAGCCTTTCAGCTGGGAAACCAGGGCCTTGGCGAGATCGACAGCCTCGCCCTTGGTCGTGTTCATCTTCCAGTTTCCCGCCATGTAGTACTTTCTCATCGATATTCTCCTGAACGGGGCCGGCATCACCCGGCCCTTGAATCTATGACTTTCGGCGTCAACGCCGCGACCATGCGACCATTCGAAGCTGCCCGGAAATCCGAAGATTTCCGGGCTTTCACTACCGCTGTTCCAGGCAGGCGATACCGGGCAGGACCTTCCCCTCGAGGAACTCGAGGCTCGCGCCCCCACCGGTGGAAACGTGGGACATCTTGTCGGCAAGCTTGAACTTGTTAACCGCGGCGACGGAATCCCCGCCGCCGACGACGGTCATCGCGCCCTTGCCCGTCGCCTCGGCGACGAGGCGGGCAACCTGCTCGGTGCCCTTGGCGAAGGCGTCGAACTCGAACACGCCGACCGGTCCGTTCCAGACGACGCTCTTCGCCGTCAGGATCACGTCCTTGTAGATGGCCACGGTCTTGGGGCCGACGTCCATGCCCATCTTTCCGTCGGGAACGTCGACGGAGTCGATGGTTTCGGCTTTCGCGTCGGGGGCGAACTTATCGGCGACCACGTGGTCGACCGGCAGGATGATCTTCACTCCCTTGGCCTTCGCGTCGACGAGGAGCTTCTTCGCGGTGTCGATGAAGTCGTCCTCGACGAGGGAGGTCCCGATCGTGTGCCCCTGGGCCTTGAGGAAGGTGTAGGCCATGCCGCCACCGATGATGAGGGCCGAGGCGTTCTTGAGGAGGGACTCGAGGACGGCGATCTTGGAGGAGACCTTGGCGCCGCCGATGATGGCGACCATCGGCTTGGGAGGATTGGTGACCATCGGCTCGAGGTATTTCACCTCCTTTTCCATCAGGAATCCGCCGACGTTGACCTTCGAGAACTTCGAGATGGTCGCCGTCGACGCGTGGGCGCGGTGGGCGGTGCCGAAGGCGTCGTTCACGAAGACGTCGCCGTAGGAGGCGAGTTCCTTCGCGAGAGGCTCCTGCTTCGCCAGGTCCTTGGAGGTCTCTTCTTTATGAAAACGGGTATTCTCGAGCATCAGGACCTCGCCGGATTTGAGGGAATCGACAAGGCCCTTCTGGCCCATGCAGTCGGGGGCGAATTTCACCGGCTTCTTGATGAGCTTCGAGAGGTAGTCGGCGACGGGCGCCATCCGGTGCTTGCCGGCGAGGTATTTGTCGAGGTCGAAGACTTTTCCGTCCTTCTCGGCCTTTTCCTTGGCCTTGGCGGAGTCCTTGTCGGGATCCCCGAGGTGGGACATCAGCACGAGGCTCTTGGCGCCGTGCGCGAGCACATACTCGATGGTGGGAAGGGCAGCGCGGATCCTGGTGTCGTCCTGGACGACGCCGTCCTTCATCGGCACGTTGAAATCGACGCGCATGATGACGCGCTTACCGTTCAGGTCGATATCCTTGATTGTCTTGAGCATCGCTTCCTCCTGGCTTTCTTCGATATCCGGCGTCGCTCGACGCACGGGACAGAAAAAAGGCCCGTCCCCGGAGGAACGGGCCCCTAGTTTCGGCCTTCGGATGGTCCGAAACAGGCGGGCCGGATTTCATCCCGCGTTCGCGGGACGAACCGGCTGCCGTTTTCCGGGAATTTACTTGTGCGCGTCCATGTAGCGGACGAGGTCGACGACGCGGTTGGAATAACCCCACTCGTTGTCGTACCAGGAAACGACCTTGAAGAACCGCTTCTCGCCCTTGAGGTTGTTCTGGACGGTCGCGAGGGAATCGTAGGTCGAGGAATGGTTGTCGTGGATGAAATCCGACGAGACGACTTCCTCGTTCGAGTAGGCGAGACGGCCCTTGAGGTAGGTGTCGGAGGCCTTCTTCATCAGGCCGTCGATCTCCTCGATGGAGGTATCGCGCTCGGCGCGGAAGGTCAGGTCGACGACGGAAACGTCCGGGGTCGGAACGCGGAAGGACATG
>DBTK01000050.1:818-7757 GCA_002307015.1 Spirochaetaceae bacterium UBA1318 | reverse complement strand
GGGCAAGACCTTCACGATGGCGAAGGTCATCGAGGCCGTCCAGCGGCCGACCCTCATCATCTCGCACAACAAAACCCTCTCGGCCCAGCTCTATCGCGAGTTCAAGAGCTTTTTTCCCGACAACGCCGTCGAGTATTTCGTTTCCTACTACGACTACTACCAGCCAGAGGCCTACGTTCCCTCGCGCGACCTCTACATCGAGAAGGATGCGGCCATCAACGACGAGATCGACCGGCTCCGCCTCGCCGCGACCACGGCCCTCATGGAAAGACGGGACGTCATCATCGTCGCGACGGTCTCCTGCATCTACGGCCTGGGCACCCCGGACCTGTTCAAGGAGATGAGGATCGAATTCCAGAAGGGCGAGACCATCGATTCGGACGAGATCGCCAGGCGTCTCATCGGGCTCCAGTACGAACGGAACGACGCCGTCCTCGAACGGGGGCGCTTCCGGATCAGGGGTGATGTCCTCGAGGTCTACCCGGCCTATCTCAAGGACATCTACCGGATCGAGCTCGATTGGGACGTCGTCAAGCGGATCAGGCGGCTCGATCCCGTCGGCGGGACGACGATCGAGGAGCTCGACGAGGCCATCATCTACCCGGCCAAGCACTTCATCATGCCCGAGGAGAAGGTCCACGCCGCCCTCGACGAGATCAGGGCCGAACTCGACGAGCGCTACGATACCCTCAAAGCGATGGGCAAGATCGTCGAGGCGGAGAGGCTCAAGACCCGCACCGAATACGACCTCGAGATGCTTGGCGAGATGGGCTACTGTCCCGGCATCGAGAACTACAGCCGCCCCCTTTCCGGGAGGAAGCCGGGGGTTCGCCCCTCGGTCCTCCTCGACTACTATCCCAAGGAATTCCTCACCTTCGTGGACGAGTCCCATGTGACGCTCTCCCAGATCGGGGCGATGTACGAGGGCGACCGATCGCGGAAGCAGAACCTCGTCGATTACGGGTTCCGCCTTCCCTGCGCCATGGACAACAGGCCCCTCAAGTTTCCGGAGTTCGAGGCGATGCTCGACAAGGTCGTGTTCGTCTCGGCGACGCCTCGGGAGGAGGAGCTCAAGCGGGCCAAGGGTGCCGTCGTCGAGCAGGTGATCCGCCCGACAGGCCTCGTCGACCCCGTCCTCGAGGTAAGGCCGAGCGAAGGCCAGATGGAGAACATCTACGCCGAGATCAGGAAACGGATCGCGTCGGGGGAACGGAGCCTCATCCTGACCCTGACCAAGAAGATGGCCGAGGACCTGACCGACTACCTCGCGGGGCTCGGGCTCAAGGTCCGATACCTCCATTCGGAGATCGAGACGATCGAGCGGGTCGAGATTCTCAAGGGCCTGAGGGAAGGGGAGTTCGACGTCCTCGTCGGCATCAACCTCCTGAGGGAAGGCATCGACCTGCCGGAGGTTTCTTTTATCGCGATCCTGGACGCCGACAAGATCGGCTTTCTCCGCTCCGCGACGAGCCTCATCCAGATCATCGGGCGGGCGGCGCGGAACCTGAACGGATCGGTCGTCATGTACGCGGATAAGATGTCGGACGCGATGAAGCAGGCTATCGACGAAACGAACCGCCGGCGCGCAATCCAGCAGCAGTACAACAAGGATCACGGGATCACCCCGGTCTCGATCCACAAGGCCATCGAGGACATCCTGGTCCGAAGGACGGAGGAGAAGAAGGCCGCGGCCGAAACCTCGATCGAGGTTCTGAAGGCCTCCTACAACGTCCTCATCCCGAAGGAGAGGGCTGGCCTCATCAGGGCCCTGGAGAAGGAGATGCTCGAGCACGCCAAGAAGCTCGAGTTCGAGCAGGCCGCTGCGATCAGGGACGAGATAGACCGCGTGAAGACCATGTCGCTGCCGGGCTGAGGGCCCCTCGGTGCCGTCCCGGTCGATACTCGAGCCGTTCAGGCGCCAACAATCTTCGAGGAACTACCTCACCAACAGTCTTCGAGGAACTACTCCATCCTCACCGGGAGGATGACGGTCGTGATCCCGTCCCACTGGAGCCGCCTCTGTACGGCGTAGGCCGTCTCGTTGTGCAGAATCCGGTGGTAGAAATGCTCGTGCCGGAAGAGGAGTTTTCCCGAGAAAACGGTCGAATGGGGAAATTCGATGACCGTCTTCGTGCAGATGTCGGTCACCGTGTCGACCACGTCGGTCCCCACCCCCATCCGGTAATCCGCCGCGAAGCCGAGTCGGCGTCCGAGCTGGACATACTTGGCGAGTGATTTTTCGGTTTCGAGCTTCAGGTCTCCCAGGCCCTCGGCCCCCTTGAACATTCCCTGGTCGACGATGGCGACCGATACGAAGATGATGTTGCGGTAGAAGCCGGGAAAGGCCCTCACGATCGAGTAGAGCGAATGGACCCCGAAGCCGTTGAAGCGGCTCACCAGCTGGATGGCCGTCATCCATTCGGGATCGACGGCGACGTCGCGGGGCGGATTTTCCGTCGGAAGGGTTTTCATGAGTATGTCGAAGGATTTCATCTCCTTCGCGATTCCCCGGTAGTGGAGCCTGACGCGGTAGCAGAAAAAGACCAGCACGGCGGTGATCAGCAGGGTGATCCAGCCGCCCTCGGTGAACTTCTCCACGATGGTTACCATCAGGATGGCGAGGCAGAGGACGAGGCCGGCGAGCTGCACGAGAAACCGCTTCAGCCAGTGGCTCTCGGCCTTCCGGTTTCTGAAGAAGTACCGGACCATGGCGAATTCCGATATCGAGAAGGTGAGGAAGACGTTGATGGAATACATGACGATCAGGGCCGAGATCGAGCCGCCCGTGTAGATGAGGAGGACGAGGGCCGACGCGCCGATGATGATGATGCCGTTCCTCATCGTCAATCGTTCCGAGAAGTGAGAGAACCGGTGAGGAAACCAGGAATCGACGGCCATGTTGGCCATGACCCTCGGCGCGTCGATGAAGCCGGCCTGGGCTCCGACGAGGAGGAGGGCACCTTCGGAAAGTATGGTGATGAAGGCGAAGCCAGCGCCGAAGGACGAGCCTCCGAAAAGCTTGTCGGCGAGGATGGCGTTCAGAGTCCGTCCGGAGCTTGGCGTGATTCCCGAAAGCAGGTAGCAGAGGAAGAGCCCTCCCGCGGTGATGGCCAGGGATGAGGCGAGGTAGACCATCGTCCGCTTTCCCGTCCGGATCCTCGGCTCCTTCATGATCTGCATGCCGTTCGAGACAGCCTCGATGCCGGTGTAGGTTCCCCCTCCGAGGGAGTAGGCCCTGAGGAAGAGCATGAGCATGCCCATGAGCCCGATCCCGGAGAGGTCGGTGCCGAGGTTCGCGTGGACCTGTCTCGCGAGCGGGGCTATGGCTCCGAGGTTTCCGAAAATGCCGACCCCCAGGAGAACGATGTGGCTGACGAGGAAAACGGCGAAAATCGGGGCGAGAGTGGTGATAGATTCCTTGATGCCTCGGAGGTTCAGCATCACGAGCATGATGATCATGATCGCGGCGAACACGATCTTCCATTTCTGGAATTCGGGGGGAAGGTAGCTGAAGATGGCGTCGGCGCAGGAGGTGATGGATACGGTGATGGTCAGGATGTAATCCACGATGAGGGCGCCGCCCGAGACGAGGCCGGCCTTTTCTCCGAGCATCGTGGTGGCGACGATGTAGCCGCCTCCCCCGTTGGGGAATTTCTCGATGATGCGGGTGTAGGTGTAGGAGATGATGAAGACGGTGAGCGCGGTCGCCAGGGCGAGGAAAACCGCCAGGTACATATGGCTTCCGAGGGCCCTGAAGGCCTCTTCCGGACCGTAGGATGATGACGAAAGCCCGTCGGCGCCGAGCCCGATCCAGGCGAAGATCGGGATGAGGGCGAGTTTGTGGAAGATTCCCGGATCGTTGATGTCCTGGGGTTTGCCGAAAATGCGCCGTCTCAGGCGGGCCGAGAAATCCCTGTCGTCCCGGGGACCATCCTCATCCATGATTCCTCCTCGAGGGCACCGGGTCTACCGGTAATGCTGTTCAAACAACCGCAGTATACGCGAATCGTTCCGCGGCGGCTAGGGAAGGATGGAAAAAGGGGCGTTGGCGGGTTTTAGGACGATCGCAAGAGCCGGAAAGGCACTCGGGAGGAAGAAAACCCCGGCCGACGCTGGGCCGACCGGGGACCGTGTTTCCACGGGTGGCTTTAGAGGGACAGGTCCCTCTCGGAATGGTCATTCATCGCATTGCCTCCTTTTCCGTCCTGGCCGTGGGCGGTCGTTGTTTTGCCGGCGTCCCCACTATGATCCATGGACGATCGGGGGTAAAGCGAGAAAACTCCTATAATGAATCTTTCCGGCCTGGAAGGCCGGATAATGCCGTAAAGCGGTCAAGGCGACCGCTTTTCCCGTTTACATGGGGCCGGCTTCGTGGCATTATCATGGCATCGCTACCGGTCAAGGAGGCGCACCATGAAAGATGTCGCAACGATCCATACTCTCCGAACTCTCGGCGCCGCCTGAGCCGACCGGGCTCCCTTCCTTGACGGGTGACTGAAGGCTCTCGAGCCGTCCCCGTTCCCCCCTCTCGGCCCTCGCGGATGTTGTACACACCCATGAGGAACGGCAATGTCCTATATCAACGCAGATGATGTCCTGCCCCCCGAGCTCTTGAGGGAGGTTCAGCGTTTTGTCCAGGGATCCCTGGTCTACATACCCCGATCCGGAACCGGACGGCTCGGCTGGGGTGCTCGAAGCGGCGCCCGGGAGGAGCTCGACCGGCGAAACGATGCCATCCGTTCGGCCAAGTCGAACGGCAGCAGCGTGGACCAGCTGGCCGATGACTACGGCCTCTCTACCGACGCCATACGGAAAATTCTCTACGGAAGGGCCGACCGCCTTTGAATCGCGTCTCGCCAGGCCCGGACTTCAGCTGTTGAAGAATCCCCGGTAGAAGCGGTAGCTCGAGAAGAAGTCCTTTTTCGAGCCGACCTCGAAGGGGGAATGCATTCCGAGAAGGCAGGGGCCCGCGTCGACGCAGTCCATGCCGTAGCGGGACAGGAAGGCGGCTATCGTTCCCCCTCCCCCGACCCCGAGCTTGGCGAGGGTGCCGGTCTGCCAGGGGATGCCCTCCGTTTCGAGGATGCAGCGGACGACCTGCATGTATTCGGCGCTCGCCTCGCTCGCCCTGAACTTTCCCGCCCCCGCGGCGCCGTATTTCTCGACGGCGATGCCTCCCCCGATGTAGGCGATGTTCGTCTCGTCGAATTTCTCGGCGAAGTTGGGGTCGAAGCCCGTGGTGACGTCGGCCGAAATGGATTCGGCGCCCTCGAGGAGGCTGTCGGCATCGCAGCCGCGCACGGCGATGAGGCGGGCGTAGGCCGAGGCGAAATTCCTGAGGACAAAGCTCTGGGCCGAGGTGTCTCCGGTGGAGGCGACCTCCTCCTTGTCGACGAAGAAGGCGACGGCCGTCTGGTTCGGAATGCCCGTCTCGATCAGGGCGATGAGCGAGGCGAAGACCGGCGCCCTGTCGTCCTGGCCGTAGCCGCCGATGAGTTCCCCGTCGAAGCCGACATCGACCGGTTTCTGGTGGGGCACCAGGCAGAGGTCGGCGCAGGCGAAATCATCTTTCCCGATCCCGTACCGGGATTTCAGGAGGTCGAGGACGGCCTCGGCGCTGCCCGTTCCCGCGACCGCGTTGAGCTGGGAGACGTTGAAGCCGCTTTCCATGGTCTCCTTCATCTGGCTTCCCGCGACGTGGGGAGGGATGTCGGGAATCGTGAAAACCGGTCCTGAGTCGTTTTCACCCAGGGCGAACTCGACCTCGTTCCCGTCCCGGGTGAAGATGATTCCGCGGAGCTCGAGGGGGACGTTCACCCACTGGTAGGGTTTGATCCAGCCGTAGTCGTGAAGCTTCATGAGGGCGAGCCGTCCGGCCGAAAAGAAGGGCTCTGGCTTCAGGTCCAGCTTCGGCGAGTCGACGTGGCTGCCGACCAGGCGGAATTTCTCGCCGTTCCTGCCGACGACGGCGGCGATGATGGTTCGTTTCTTGGTCAGCCGGTAGATCCTGTCGCCCGGCACGAGATGGGTGAGGCCCTCGATGGGGACGAAGCCCGCCGTTTCGAGGCGACTGGCGATCTCGCGGACACAGAGCCGCTCCGTCTTCGCCAGAGCGAGGAATTTTTTGTACTCCGCCGAGAAACTCGTAACGTCATGATTCATGGCGACCCCTTTTTGCCCGAAATCGGACATCATCGATATTTATACAATAGACCAATTCGAAAACCAGGTGAATCCGGTCTTTTATTCCGCTTATGCAGAAAAAATGCATATTCTTGCAACAAATGCCTTGAATAAAATGTTTTATGATGATAATACACTGAAACAAATGTTACAAGAACAGGAACGGGCAACGGGAAAGGCGCTTCTCAAGGTAGAGGACCTTTCGATAGAGTTCAGGACGCATCGGGGCACCCTCAGGGCCGTTCGGAATATCGGCTTCGAGGTTCGAGACCGCGAGATCCTCGGGCTCGTCGGCGAATCGGGATGCGGCAAGAGCATCACCGCCCGTTCCGTCCTGCGGCTCCTGAAGACGCCCCCGGCGGCGATCCCCTCGGGCCGGATTTTCTTCAGGGGCGAAGACCTTCTCTCGGCCTCGATCGAGAGGATCCGCGAGATCCGCGGCCGCGACATCTCGATGATTTTCCAGGAGCCGATGACCTCCCTCAATCCGGTGTTCAGGGTCGGCGAACAGGTCGCCGAGGCCATCCTCATCCATCGGAAGATCGGCAGGAGGGAAGCGAGGGAAACGGTGATCGAGATCTTCCGGACCGTCGGCATTTCAGATCCCGAACGCCGTTACGGTCAGTATCCTCACCAGCTTTCGGGAGGCCTGAGGCAGCGGGTCATGATTTCCATGGCTCTCGCCGCGGGAAGCTCCCTCCTCCTGGCCGACGAGCCGACGACGGCCCTCGACGTGACGATCCAGGCCCAGATCCT
>DBTK01000050.1:0-495 GCA_002307015.1 Spirochaetaceae bacterium UBA1318 | reverse complement strand
CACCCACGATCTCGGCGTCATCGCCCAGGTCGCCGATAGGGTCGCGGTCATGTACGCGGGAACGATCGTCGAGGAGGGGAAGACCTCGGACATCCTGAGCCATCCCCTCCATCCCTATACCCGGGGCCTCATCTCCTGCATCCCGGTCATCGACAGCCGGCACTCGCCCTCGGCGAGGCTCAACGCCCTCGACGGCATGGTGCCCGAGCTTTACGGGCTGCAGTCGGGCTGTCCCTTCGCCGACCGGTGCCCGGAAAGGATGGCCGATTGCGAACGCGTCTCGCCCCATGCCGTCGACCGGGGAGAGGACCGCCGCGTCGCCTGTCTCCGCTACGGGCAGGAGGGGGATCGATGAACATACTCGAAGCCGAAAACCTGAGCCGCCATTTTCCCGCCGGCCGCGAGGGCATATTCGGGAAACCGCGCTTCCTCCGCGCGGTGGACGGGGTTTCCCTTTCGGTCGCCGAACACGAGACCCTGGGCCTCGTCGGGGAG
>DBTK01000040.1:3467-10311 GCA_002307015.1 Spirochaetaceae bacterium UBA1318 | reverse complement strand
CCAGTAGGACGAGTATTTCCTCGATAGCCTGAAGCCAGGATATGACATGATAAACGGTTGGAAAACCTACGAACTCTTTTCTTTGTCGGCTTTGGCGTCGAAATCCGGATAGTGGGTTTTCGCGCAGTCGGGACAGACAATATGGTGGAATTCCGTATCGGAGCGCTCCATGATGTATTTTTCGATGGTGTGCCAGCTGTTGTTCTCATCCCTGATCCGCTTGCAGAAGGAACATATCGGAAGAAATCCCTCGAGGCGCTTTACCTTGATCTCGCTATCCTTGGCGCGAATCCGTATTCGATCGATGATCATGATGACCATGCCCAGAGAAGACAGGATCTGGAAACCGGCAAGGAAGCCGAAAGCCAGGTTGGTCGACGCAGGCGTTGACGGGAGCTGCCAGAAAACGAAAATCAGGGAGTAGAGACCCCACGCCACCAGGGACCATCCGGACAGTCTTCGTCCCGCCAGTGACTTCGGAAGGGGCCCTTCCAGTATCATGAGGCCGGCCCCCAAGAAAAGCGCTATCCGGAGGGTTTTCAGCAGAAAACCACGGAGATAGGGGTAGCCCCTCAGCAGAAAGATCGAGACAACCCACACGAGGACCCAACCACCCACGACGAATAAATTCCAGGGCTTGTAGCCATTGCCGCTGAAACGGTAGGCGCCGCAGACCAGCATAAAAAAGCCCAGCACGTGCAGCATTTCACCGATGAGGAAGAACAACCCGGGAACGAGCGGAACCAAGCCGGACCAGAACAGGAATCCAGCGCCACCAAAGAAAAAGCTTGCAGACCAGTATCCGGGGCCGATTTCGCCGCTTGCCGCTCTGCGCAGGAAAAGGAAGGCGACGCCGATGCACAGAAACACGGCCGCATAGCCCAAATATGAATTATTCAAGGTATCGTAGAAGGAAGTCATTTCCCCCTCAGAATAGTATAAAAAGGGATAATTTGCTACGTGATATATCGGAGGGCGGGTTCCGCGCCAATCGGCCGACTAGCCTCGTACCGCCGCGGCAATCGCACGGCTCCGTTCGACAGCCTCCCGGAACGCCTCTTCGAACGAGAGGCTCCTCCTCAGGCCGAGTACGAAGGCCTCCGTTATCCCGCCCGCAGTCATCATCCGATCACAGAAGGCTCTTCCCTCCCCGGCGCTCGGGAATTCGGGAACGACGGCCTGGGCCCAACGAAAGACCCCTGTGAAACCGGGATAATGCGCGGAAAGTGCCTCGATGGCGGCTCCCGGATCAAGGCCGAGAAAGCCCGCCTCGATGATCGCTGCGGGAACGCAGACAGCCGCGGTGAAGAGGTTCATATCCTCCTCGCAGGAGAGGGGATAGGCCTCAAGCCCGAGAAGCCCGGCGAGGGCCTCGGCCTGACCTCCGCCCGGATAAAGGGCGGCGACACCCCGTCCGGAAAGGATGGTATCGGGACCGCTCGGCATCATCCGTTCCACGTCCCTGCCGAGCAGGAATCGGAGTTTCCCGGTCGAAACCCCGGCCAGGCAGGAAACGAGGGCGGTTTCCGATGCGAACGGGATCCGGGCGAGCTCCCCGACGGCCTGGGGACGCACGGCGAGAAGGACGACACCGCAGCCGTCGGCGATCTCCCGGTTCGTCGCGACCGAGGACCCGAGGCCGGCCTCCTCGATCCGGGAAAGGGTCTCTGGCCTGCCTCCGTGGGAAAGCCTCACCCGATCCTGAGGCACGCCGCATTCGAGGAGCCTCAGGGCTATCGCACGACCGAGGTGGCCCGCCCCGATGATGCCGTAGACCCCGTCACTCATTCCGCGTACCGGCAGAGGTAGGCGACGTAGCCTTCCGCGACAACCTCGAAGGAGGATTTGGGCGGCACGATGAAACGGTCGCCATCGGCGAATTTGCCTTTTGTTCCATCCGGAAACGTAACCCTCAGGACCCCGGCGACGATGGTCATCGTTTCCTCGGCCCCGGTCGAAAACCGGTAGGTCCCCGCTTCCATGACGCCGACCGTCGCGCGGCCCTCGGCCGTCTCGAGTCCCAGGCTCTGCACCTTTCCGTCGAAATACTCGTTGTGCTTCATCATTCCTCCATCGTTTATTTCACATGAATCAACAGCGAGAGAAGCTCGCTCTCTTCGCACAGTTTCCGGAACTCGTCCTCGCCGAGCCGGTCGATCAGCATCCTGCCCCAGATATCGTGCCTGATGTACTCCTTCGCGACGAGGACGACGTCCGGAGTCGAGGTCCATACGCCGACGCTCCCCTTTCCGTCGATTCCGCTCATCACGACCTCGCGAGAATCAGCCACGACGACGGTCAGCTTCCGGCCGAGCCTCACGAGCGAGAATTCGCCACAGCCCTCGAGATTGACGGAATAGGTTCCGGCACCTCCTGGGTCGCCGAAAACCCCGAGAACGACGACGACGCCTCGGGCCCTCGCCACCGCGAACTCCCCCTCGAGCAGGGCCAGCTCTTCGGGCCAGAGCGACGCCATGAGGGAGCGCGTCGAACCGCGGATGACCTCGGTCATCCTGGCGAGGACGGCGTCGTAGCCCTTCAGGTTCCAGGTCAGGTCGAGGTCCGGCGTGGGGCGAATCAGGGCGAGTTCGGCCTCGAGCTCGTCTATCGCGGAAGCGTACTCCGCCTTGAGCTTGACCGCGAGCTCGGCCGGCGGGATAGGGCAATACCGCACGGGACGCACGCCCTCCTCGGCGGTGATCACCCCCTTCTGCCTGAGGGAGTCAAGCGTCTCGTAGATCTTGGAAGCCGGGACGCGGGAGAGTTTGCTCGCCTCGTAGCCGTTCATCGGATGGCTTCGCACGAGGGCGATGAACACCCGGGCCTCGTAGTGGGACAGCCCGAGTTTTTCGAGTCTCAGGGCGGCAGGGTCCATGGCGGCCTCCATCGTCAAGATGTGCCATCCTACAGCCCGCCGGGAAACCGGACAATATCTACCGCGGTCCGGTAGATAGTTTTTTTCCATTTTTCGCGGGATGGAGCCTGGATGGTGCTGAAATGCGGATCATGCCACGGCCCGAGCAGATGGCGGTCTTCGGTTATTCGGCGACGAAGCTCAAGGCCGAACCCCGCAAAAAAAGGCAACGGAAACCTGCCGCCGCCAAGAAGCGACGTAGTGGCCGCCCACACAGGTGGCCACTACGTGGATTGCCTAGAATGCGACCTGCACCGGCGTCGAGGTCTTGTTCGTCGTATCAGGAGCCGCGGCAACGCCGTTGCCGATCTGGCCGCAGTAATTGTCCCCGCATGCCCAGAGGCTGCCGCCGGTCTTGAGAATCATGCTGGAGTACCTTCCCACGCTGGCCGCCTTGACGCCCGTCATCACCTGCACAGGAGTCGACCTTGTGATCGTCATGCCGCAGGCCGCCCATTGGAGCACCTCGCGCTCTCGAGCGGACAACATATCGGCCTGACCGCCTTAGAGCCTCCGTGACGGCGTCCGAATAGACGAGGTAGCTTTGCAGCGCCGCGATACGCAGGGCCTCAAGGCCGTTCCCGTCGAGATCCAGCCTTCTCTCCGGGCTTGAGATGCCGAAACCTACGTGTCGCCGTGAGGCAGCCGAAGAGTCAAGCCGATGCCGAAGGCGCCAAGAAAGCTCGAGAGAGAGGCCGTCAATTCTACCACGGACTTCGATTCGCCCGATCCATGAATGAAGTCGTATAAATCGACCATTTGCAGATCCTAATGAAGAATGTTCAATCCCTTATGGATGGTAGAATTTTTTGCACGCGCCGAGCGCAAGAGGCTGGACGAAGATCCCAAAAAGGAAACGTGCGACTCTTGCCATTTGTTTCACGCTTTCCCCTGTTTTATGAAATAATGCCATGGCTTTTATCGCTAATATTTCGCTTGGAGAAAAGAAGGAAGAGCTCCTTTTTTTTCTTCATTCTCATAATCGAAAATCACTTCTTCGTGGTTACCTTTTCTTTCCGTCCACGGCCCCGCTAATCCAGGCGGCCGATCGTGACTCGAAGCTCGCAAAGGGTCGCTTCCGCGACGGTTCTCGGATCGGCGAGCGAGACGGGATCGTACCTGCCGACCGAGCGCAGCATGACCGCGATCCGCCAGTCCCTCGTCCCGCCCGAGAGCTGAAAACACCATCCGATACCTATGCCGCTCGATGCCGATTTCTCGGGATCCTCGGAGCCCGCAGTCGTCTCCTCCGACGGTTCGGCTTTCCTGGCGAGGCTCACCAAGGCGCTCGCCCTGAGGAATTCCCCATCCGAGGAAAGTTTCACGTTCATGCCACGGAATCCGAAGCGTGGAGCCGAGACGCTTCTCCCCGCCCGTATCCCGGCGGAAACCCGCGCCGCCTCCCATCCGGTCGCCACGGAGCACGAGGCTTCGTCGTCCCGCTGGAGATAGCCGTCGAAGTCGCTCTTCCAGCCCAATCCGGCCTCGGCGCTCAACCGGTCCCAGCGGCGAGAGACGCCGACCTTCCCGACGAGGCTCGCCGGGGCACCGAGGACGGCGCGGGAGAAGACGGCGTCGGCATCGGGGATGGGCTTCCCGTAGGAGGCCGATACGCCCCTCGGGGTGAACGCGCCCGAAAAAGCGGCGTTCGCCTCCACCTCGGGCGACGGATGGAACTTCGCCTCGATGTCGCCGAAGAGGGGCTTCAGGGTTCCATCGTCGCCGAAAGTCGGGGTTTCATAGCCCGAATCCGCCCCCACGTCGATGAAATCCCCCTCGGCGTCGTACCGGCACGCGGTGAAAAAACCCGTCAGGGAATGCTGGGGAAAGCGGCTGGCCCAGAGCCCGTGAACCCTCGACCTTCCGCTCCCGATGGAAAACCGGGCAGCGGCCAAGCCGAATCGCTCGCGCTCCGGGCCGACGGGATCGTCGGAAAGCCAGACTGAGGGAGGGGCCGGCGTCTCCGTTCCGGTGGAGAGGGCCGTCCCGATCGCGACAGTCCCGGCGTTTCCCGAATCGAAGGCGGCCCCGACCCCCGTCCCGCGGGAAAAGCGGAAAACCTCGGCCCCCCGTGCCAGGTTGCCCGGTCCTGCACCATAGCCGAAGATCGAAATCCCCGCGCTCCGCTCGGAGCGCAGCGTCCTTTTTCCGGCTTTGCCCAGCGGGATCGCGAACGCCGAGCCGAGAAGGGGCGGCGAAGCGCTTCCGAGGTCGGCGCCGAACCTGCTTTCGTCCTCGATCGCCCGACGGGCCGATACCGAGGCCTCGGAGGGGGTGGAGACATCCGAGGATGCCGGCACGACCAGGGAAAGCAGGCCCTCCGGTTTCAGGGAACCGGCCGCGATCATCGGAGAAATGAACGCGAACGAGTCGCCCACGGCCTCCCCGCCCGAGCGGTCGTCCCTGACCATGACCGTCGAATCGGCGAACCTTCCGTCGAACCTGGTCGTCGAGTCGGTGAAACCGGCCAGCTTGACGTCGAGCCTACCGCGCACCGAAGACTCGTGACCGACGGGCGAGAGGGAAGCCGGCGCGAAGGAAAGCCTAAAAATCCCCGCGTCCTGGCCCGTGGCGGAAAGACCTGACAGGGCATAGGCGATGAAGGCGCCGAGCGCCGCAATTCTCCTCATGCCTCGAGAACGCCCCAGGAAGACGCGCCGCTTCAACCGCCCGTCCTTGAAGTTTTACCCGCATAATGAGATACTGGATCAAGAATTCAACTAAATTTTATCGGATACCGGAGGATTTCATGGTCATACTGACCTTCAACTGCGGCAGCTCCTCGGTCAAGTATCAAGTATACGACTGGGAGAAAAAGGAAGTACTCGCGAACGGCATCGTCGAGCGGGTTACCATCGGCGGATCGTTCATCAACCACAAGGCGAAGGGAAAACCCGAGTATACGGCCGAGCACGAGTGCCCGAACCACAAGGTCGCGGTCGAGCTCATCATCAAGACCCTCACCGATCCCGAGACCGGGGTCATCAAGGACATGAACGTCATCAAGGCGGTCGGGCATCGCGTCCTGCACGGCGGCAGCAAGTTCACCAAATCGGTCCTCGTGACCAAGGAGGTGATCGACACCTTCAGGGAAGTCCAGGATCTCGGCCCCCTGCACAACCCGGCAAACATCATGGGAATCGAGGCGGCACAGGCCGTCCTTCCCAACATTCCCCATGCCGCGATCATCGACACAGCCTGGCATCAGACCATGCCCGCCGAAAGCTACCTCTACGCCCTGCCCTACGAATGGTACGAGAAATTCGCCGTGCGCCGGTACGGCTTCCACGGAACGTCCTTCCTCTACACGGCCAAGCGCGCCGCCGTCCTCCTCGGCAAGGATCCCTTCAAGACGAACCTCATCATCGCCCACATCGGGAACGGCTCGTCGATCAACGCCGTCAAGAACGGCTGCTCCTTCGACACCTCGATGGGCCTCACCCCGCTCGAGGGCCTTATCATGGGAACCCGGTCGGGAGACTGCGACCCGGCCATCCCCTTCTACGTCATGCGCAAGACTGGCATGACCCCCGAGGAGATGGACAAGGCACTGAACAAGCAATCCGGCCTTCTCGGCATCACCGAAAAGTGGGCCGACCGTCGCGACATCCAGACGAACGTCGACGCAGGCAACGCCCGCGCCACCCTCGCGCAAAACATGGAAAGCTACCGGATCAAGAAGTACATCGGTTCCTACTACGCCGCACTCGGCCATGTGGACGCCCTTGTGTTCACCGCGGGAGTCGGCGAAATGGCCCCCGCCGTACGGGCGAAGGCGGTCGCGGGGCTCGAGGAGCTCGGCATCGTCATCGACAAGGAAAAGAACAAGCTTTCCCATACCCGCAACGCCGAAACCGAGATCACGGGCCCCGGCTCGAAGGTCCGCATCTTCGTCATTCCCACCGACGAGGAGCTCGTCATGACCGAGGA
>DBTK01000040.1:0-3219 GCA_002307015.1 Spirochaetaceae bacterium UBA1318 | reverse complement strand
GAGCTCGTCATGACCGAGGATGCCTTCGCCCTCATGAACGGAACCTACCGCGAACACACCAATTTCACCTACAGCTTCCAGAAGAAGGAGTACGTGAACAAGGAACGCGCGCTGAACCTGAAAAAGGACATCGAGAAGAAGCCGGAGGTCGCCGGACTCGTCGCGAAGCTCCCGAACTGAGATCCGCAGACCGATTGATTCGCTGGTGGAGCCGCGGGCAGGGGGTCGAAGTGATAGAAAGGCAGAGTAAGGTTCGGGGGAGGAAATGCTCGATTCCCTGTACGACGCTCTGAGGGAAGCCGCGGCTTTCTCGCTCCTCGTCGGGGGAGCGTCCTTCCTGATCGCGCCTAAAGGGGAGGTGGTGCGCCGACGGCTCGGCCTCCTCTTTGCGTCGGTCGGCGCGCTCTTTGGCCTGAGCGCCCTGGACACCGTCGTACACGTACAGGAGGATCTCAGCAATCTCATCATCCTCCCCTGCATCCTCGCGCTGAGCCAGGCCCTTTACGAGATCGCTCTCTACCTCTTCGGCGATACCCGGAAGAAGAAAACCCCGCGGCGAGCGTTCGTCATCGGCGCCGCGTGGTCCACCTTCCTCTTGCTCCTTCCCCTGCTCGACTATCTGGGCAAAACACAGGTCGTGAAAACAAGCGTCGAGGACAGTGCGGGCCTTGGACCCTTCCACCTCTTCACCTCGCTCGCCGCCTACGGGTGGCCGATCGCCATCTCGGCGACCGCCGCGAGGACTGGCCATTTCTCGCTGCGCGACATCCCGGGCCGAGCGCCTGAAACGCGCATCCTGATAGGCGGAGTCTTGGCCTACGCGGCCATATTGCTCGTCATCGTCGCGGGAACGGCATGCGGCTCGATTCCGGTGTACCGCGCGGGACACTCCGCGCTCGAACTCCTGACAATCGCCTGGTTCCTCTTCGCCTCCGCAAGGCCCGATATCTTCTCCTTGGTGCGACGGGAAATCGGCGAGGAACACAAGAAGAACCTCATCCTCGGGGAAGACGAGGCCCGGACGATAGGCGAGCGGATAAGCCGGGCAGCCGCGAATCCCTCAGTGATCTGTCATCCGGGACTCGACCTCCGCATCCTCGGCAAACTCATCAAGGTGCCGCCCTATCGACTGTCGATCTATTTCAACACAAACCTCAGGACGAGCTTCCCCTCCTGGATCAACTCGATACGCATCGACTTCGTCCAGCGCAGGATGCGCGAGAGGCCTGACCTGACCATACTCGATATCGCCTTGGAGGCGGGATACTCGTCCAAGTCCTCCTTCAACAGCCATTTCTCGAAAAACGTCGGCATGAGCCCAAGCGAATACCGTCGCTTGGTCGCCGAGCAAGCCTCAGCCCGCTAGCCCCGAGTCGATTCTTCGTCCTATTTCGCAAAAAGGGACGAGGAAAACGCGATTGGCCGGTACCCTCCTTATGAAATATTGAAACCGCATGTTTCCCAGGAGGGAAAAAAATGAACCGAACGCTTCTTGGGCTTTTCTTTATGGTGCTGGTGCTCACCGTTATGGGTTGCCAAAACCCGACAACACCTCGCCCCGACCCAATCACCTCGACGATCGTGTTTGCCGATGGCTCTGCGGTATCAAAAATGATCGGAAGCGGCGCGTATACCAATGCGGTAAGCGGCGTTGGAACTGGAGCCGTGACGTACACGAGCGGCACGCCCGCGACGGCAACCGTGGATGCATCCAGCGGAGCAGTAACGCTTGTAGCGGCAGGAACAACAGAAATTACGGCGAGCAAGGCCGCCACGTCGACGCATACGGCGGTTACAACGGCGTACACCTTGACGGTGACGACATTGCCGCCCTCGACGATCGTCTTCGCCGACGGCTCCGCGGTATCAGTAATGATTGGAAGCGGCGCGTATACCAATGCGGTAAGCGGTGAAGGGACAGGGACGATCACCTACACGAGCGGCACGCCCGCGACGGCGACCGTGGATGCATCCAGCGGAGCAGTAACGCCTGTCGCGGCAGGAACAACAGAAATTACGGCGAGCAAGGCCGCCACTGCGACCCATGCGGCGGTTACCAATACATACAGCTTGACGGTAACGGTATTGCCGCCATCGACGATCGTGTTTGCCGACGGCTCTGCGGTATCAAAGATGATTGGAAGCGGCGCGTATACCAATGCGGTGAGCGGTGAAGGGACAGGGACGATCACCTACACGAGCGGGACGCCCGCGACGGCGACCGTGGATGCGAGCACCGGAGCAGTAACGCCGGTAGCGGCAGGAACGACAGAAATTACCGCGAGCAAGGCTGCCACGGCGACCCATGCGGCGGTTAGCAAGACGTACACCCTGACGGTGACGGCATTGACGCCCTCAACGATTGTATTCGTTGACGGTTCCGCGGTAACGAAACTGATGGGAAGCGGCGTGTATACCAATGTGGTGAGCGGCGTTGGAACCGGGGCCGTAACGTACACGAGCGGAACCACGGCAACAGCGACCGTGAACGCGAGCACCGGAGAGGTAACACTGGCAGCGGTAGGAACAACGGTAATAACGGCGAGCAAGGCTGCCACGGCGACGCATACGGCGGTTACCACGACATACACCTTGACGGTACAGGGAATCGGAAGCGCATACCAGGGTGGTAAAATCGCGTATATCCTTCAGTCCGGGGACCCAGGGTATGTTGCCGGCGTTCCGCACGGAATCATTGCAGCTACCGAGGACCAGAGCGCGGGCATCGTTTGGGCAAAACCAGCAAAGCAAGGCGTGAACCTAACGGGTACCAGTACTGCGATTGGCACCGGACTTGCCAACACAATCGCCATCGTGGCGCAAAATGGAGCAGCTACTACCTACGCCGCAGGTCTATGCGATGCCTATACCAATGCTGATACGGGTACCGGAGTCTATTCCGATTGGTATCTGCCCTCAAAAGATGAGCTAAACAAACTAAATATTGCCTGGTGCAATGGAGCCATCGGTGGTTTTGTTGACTACAGCGCCACCAGATACTGGTCGTCGTCGTCGTCGGATTACGGAGCCGGCTACGTATGGTCCCAGAATTTCTTCGGTACCGATAATGTCGAAAACACAAGCCTTAAGAGCAACAGTAACCGTGTGCGGGCGGTGCGGGCTTTTTAACCATTCAGCGATTGGGGGCATTGGTATTTTTGCCCTCAATCGAATTTTTTTCGGCTTTTGAATTCCTTGAGAACTCAAAATTCAACCTAT
>DBTK01000096.1 GCA_002307015.1 Spirochaetaceae bacterium UBA1318 | reverse complement strand
AGCTGCCTTCTAAGCAGCAGGTCGGAGGTTCGAGTCCTCCTGGTCGCAAAACGATCCATCAGCCGGGAAGCCTTCCCGGCGTTCACCATCCGGCACCCGAAGGCTATAATCCCCATGACGCTCCGCCTTTTCCAGTATCCAGGGATCTTCCTCGCCGCCATCCTCCTCGCCGGCTGCGCTTCCCGGCCGCACACGGATGACGCGGGGGCGACCAGGCAGGGACTTTCGGCCCAAGCCTCCCGGATCGACGCCATCTGCGCCGAATGGGAGGCCGAAGGGTCTTCCCCGACCCGCAGGACCGGGGGACTCTCCCGATCCTCGCCCCTCGGAGACGCCTACCGCGGGGAAACGGTGAGCGCCGCCTGGTGGCTCGTCGGGAACACGGGAACGGGAGAGGCGATCCAGGCGGCCATCGATTCGGGGGCGAAAACCGTCCTCATTCCCGCCTCCCGCTCGCCCTGGATGCTGACGGGGACCGTCGTGCTCAAAGGCGGACAAGAACTGATCTTCGAGTCGGGATGCCTCGTCCTCGCGAGACCCGGATCCTTCATGGCGACGAACGCCCCCCTCTTTTCGGCCAGGGATCTGAGCGGTTTGAGAATTTCCGGTTACGGCGCAACGCTGAGGATGAGGAAGCGAGACTACCAGAAACCGCCCTACCCCGCCTCCCAGTGGCGCCATGTCCTTTCGCTCAAGGGCGTGAAGGGGGTCCTCGTCGAGGGGCTTACGATCGAGAGTTCGGGGGGAGACGGGGTCTATGTCGGAACCGTCGACGGGACCCCCTCGAGGCAGCCCTGCGAGGACCTCACCCTCCACGACCTCCGCATCCTGGACAATCATCGGCAGGGCATCAGCCTCATCTCGGGAACGAGGATACTCATCGAGAACTGCACGATAGAGCGGACGAACGGGACCCTCCCCATGGCGGGCATCGATTTCGAGCCGAACGGCGCCGATCCCGGCTTCCAGGACTGCACGGTCAGGAACTGCCGGATCGAGGGCAACTCGGGGCCGGGAATCCTTTTCGCGTTCGACCGCGCCATGAAGACCGCCTCGCCCCAGTCCATCCGGATCGAAAACTGCGCCATCCTGGATCCGCCCATTGCGGTCAGCGTGCTGAAATCGGGGACGGGAAACCGGATCGACATCCTTTTCACGGGCTGCTCGTTCGAGGGCCTCCGCTACATCCAACATGCCGAGGGCCTCACCGTTCGCATGAGGTAGAATCGGCATGGAGGCGCCGATCGGGCGGCGCCCATCCCGGAACGGGGCTACTTCAGCGCCCGGGCCGGCTTCCTCCCGTTCAGCACGTCGAGGAGGAGGGCGAGCCCCTCCCTCGTGACCAGCCCCCCTCCCATCCTGACGAGATTCCTCAGCGGCATCTCAGTGACCATCGCCTCCGTCATCGCCGCTTCGGCCGATCCGGGCTCGTAGGAGCCGAAAACGCCCCGGAATTTTCCCATGAGGTCCCGGACGTAGTCGCCGACATCGGGCAGGTCCAGGAGGTCACGGAGGCAGGCGTTCTGGTCCCAGACGCGGCTCACGGAAGCCGTCGACTCGAGCTCCACCACGGTCTTCAGACGGATGTCCCGGCTCGATGCCCCGACGGCGATCTCGAACTGGCCCGACTCGGCGATCCAGTCCTTTTGCTCCACCGACCAGAAGGCGAAGGCCCGTTTGGTGAGCCGGAATTCGACCGTTTTCGTCTCCCCCGGTTCGAGCTCGATCTTCTCGAAGCCCTTCAGCTCCTGCATCGGCCGAATGACGCTCGATTCGAGGTCGCGGACGTAGAGCTGGACGACCTCCTTGCCCCTCACGCTTCCCGAGTTCTTGACCTCGAGGCTGACGGAGAGGGTATCGGAATCCTTGAGGGTTTTCCGGCCCGTCTTCAGGCCCGAGTAGAGGAATTTCGTGTACGAAAGGCCGTGGCCGAAGGGGAAGAGGGGCTTTACGTGGGCGGAGTCGAAATACCGGTAGCCGACGAACAGCCCCTCGCGGTACTCGACCTTGGACTTTTCCCCCGGAAAGTTGAGGTAGGACGGGCCGTCCTCGAGCCTCGCGGGGAAGGTCTCGGCGAGCTTTCCCGAAGGATTGGCGACCCCGAAGAGGATGTCGGCGACGGCCCCTCCCCAGGCCTGGCCGCCGAGGTAGCTTTCGAGAACGGCGGGCACGCGGTCCAGCCAGGGCATCTCGATCGGCGAGCCGTTGGAGAGCACGACGACGAGGTTCTTCTGCACCGAGAGAACGGCCTCGAGGAGATCAAGGTGGTTTTTCGGAATTCCCAGGTTGGTGCGGTCGTAGCCCTCGGATTCGATCCTGTCGGTCAGGCCGATGAAGACGACGGCGGTCTCGGCCTCCGATGCTACCTTCTTCGCCTCCGCGAGGAGCTCGGGATCCGAGGCCTCGCTCTCGAGAGAGTAGCCATCGGCGTAGGAGATGGCGATCGGCGATCCGGCTATCCTTCTCGCCTCCGCGAGGGCGTCGTCCATGAAGGTGGGGGTCATGTGGGAGCTGCCGCCGCCCTGGAAGCGGGGCTTGCGGGCGAAGGCCCCCACGAAGGCGATTCGCCTGCCCTTCGCCAGAGGAAGGAGGGATCCCTCGTTCTTGAGAAGGACCATGGTCTCCGAGGCGACCCGCCTCGCGAGGCGATGGTGGGCCTCCCGGTCGAAGCGTGCCTCGGGATCGATGTTGTCCAGGACCCTGAAGGTCAGCTCGAGGATGCGCTTCAATGCCCCGTCGAGGACGGCCTCCTCCAGGGTGCCCGCACGGACGGCGTCCACGATGTCGCGGTCGGTGATCCCGCCGTTCCCGGGCATCTCGAACTCGAGGCCCGCCTTCAGGCCCTCGACCCGGTCGTCGCAGGCGCCCCAGTCGGTCACGACGAGGCCCTCGTGGCCCCACTCCTCCTTGAGCACCGTGGTGAGAAGCCAGGGGTTTTCGGAGCTGTAGGTTCCGTTCACCCTGTTGTAGGAGCACATGACCGTCCAGGGCTGGGCCTCCCTGACGGGGATCTCGAAGGCGGGCAGGTAGATCTCCCTGAGACTCCGCTCGTCGACCACGGCGTCGATGAGCATCCGGGACTTTTCCTGGTTGTTGACGGCGAAATGCTTGATCGAGGTTCCGACGCCCTGGGACTGGACGCCCCGGATGTGGTGCGTGGCCATCTCACCGGCAAGGAAGGGATCCTCGGAAAGGTACTCGAAGTTCCGGCCGCACAGGGGACTGCGCTTGATGTTGACCGCCGGCCCGAGGATGACGCCGACCTTCTCGGCCTTGCACTCCCGGCCGAGTGCCTCGCCGACCTCCTGGATCAGGGCCCGGTTCCAGGTCGAGGCGAGTCCAGCCCCCGTCGGGAAGCAGGTGGCCGGCACGCTGTCGTTGAGGCCGACCTGGCCCGAGTCGCTTTTCTGCTTCCGAAGCCCGTGGGGGCCGTCGGTCATCATCCACGAGGCGATCCCCAGGCGCTCGACGGACTTGGTATTCCAGAAGTCCAGCCCCGAACAGAGCGAGGCCTTCTCCTCGAGTTTCAAGCCGGAAATGATTTTTTCGAGATCGTGATTCATGGGGGCCTCCGTACGAAGCCTTAACCATAAATCCGGCCGGAAAATCTGTCAACGAAATTGCGGGACGGAAACCGGCGGGACGCTGATCGATGGGCGGTCCAGCATCCCGCCAAGGATCGTCAGGGAATGATGAAGGTTCGGCCCCTGCAGACGAAAACGCTGTTGTTGAGGTAGAGCTTCAGGGCCTCGTACAGCACCTTCCTCTCCACGTCCTTCCCCATCAGGATGAACTGGGCGACCGAGCAGGTGTCGGCGACCCTCAGGGTGTCCTGGGCGATGATGGGTCCCTGGTCAAGCTCCTCGGTCACGAAATGGGCGGTCGCCCCGATCATCTTCACGCCCTTGTTCCAGGCCTGCAGGTAGGGCTTGGCCCCGACGAAGGCGGGCAGGAATCCGTGGTGGATGTTGATGACGCGGAAGCTCCAGCGCCTGGTGAACTCGCTCGACAGGATCTGCATGTACCGGGCGAGGACGACGAGGTCGATCCCGTAGTCCTCCAAAATCCTCTGGATGTCGGCCTCGTAGGTCTCCTTCCCCTTGGCCGGATCGACCTGGTAGAAGGGGATGTGGAACTGGGAGGCGACCGAGGCCAGGTCGGAATGGTTGGCGATGATGACCGGGATCTCGCAGTCGAGCTCGCCGTCCTGATGCTTGAGGAGGAGCT
>DBTK01000081.1:64903-65976 GCA_002307015.1 Spirochaetaceae bacterium UBA1318 | reverse complement strand
CACCGCTCACCGTTCACTTCTTCTTTATACCCCGCGAACAGTTTCAGCGAGGTCCGCAAGGAGTCGATATCGAAATGGGCGGCGGATTCGGTGAGGCTTTTTCCGAAGACTGAGAGCTCGGGAATCGAGAGCCGCTCGCCCGCCTCGACGAGATCCGCGGCGTAGCGGCGGACGTCCTCCATGCGAAGGGCGTCGGTGAGGAGTTTCGTGGCCCTGGCCGCGAAGCGGACGAAGGATGCCCTCTCCCCGTCGGTCGAACTGCCGTCCGTGCCGTATTCCCGCCCCGAGAGGGCCCGGGCGGCCGCCACGGCGGGCGAGTCGTTCCCGCTCTCGGGGCCGGTCGCCGTCTTTGGGATGGGCCGGTCGACGTCGGGGAGGGCGGCGACGTTCCCGATGACGATCGTGAAAATGCTTCCCCTCTCCGGCTCGCTTTCGACGCCTATGGTTCCTCCCATCATGGCGAGAAGGTTCCGGCTGATCGAGAGCCCGAGTCCCGTGCCCCCGTACTTCTTCGCGATCCTGGGTGATTGCTGCCTGAAGGTCTCGAAGATCGCCTCGTGGTCGGCTTCGGGAATGCCGATTCCGGTGTCCTCGACCTCTATGATGAGGGTGATGGCTCCATCCACCGGTTGAGGAAGGACCACCTTCGCCTCCCCCGGCGCGTTTGCACGGAGGCGAATGACGACCCTGCCCGAGTCGGTGAACTTGACGGCGTTTCCGACGACGTTCAGCAGGATCTGCCTGAGCCTCGTCCTGTCCAGCATCAGGATGTTCGGGAGTTCCGGATCAACGTCAGTATCCAGGCCGATGCCCTTCCTCGAGGCCGCGACGCCAAAGAGCCTGACGATGTCATCGACCAGGGATCGCAGGTCGAGGGGACCGGGCTGGAGCGTGAGCCTTCCCGACTCGATGGCCGAGAGGTCGAGGACGTCGTCGATCAGGGTGAGGAGGCTTTCGCCCGAGTGTCGGATGGCCTTGAGGTATTCCCGCTGGGTCTGGTCGACGAGGGTCTCCTCGAGGTGGCTCGAGAGTCCGATGACCGCGTTGAGCGGCGTGCGTATCTCGTGGCTCAT
>DBTK01000081.1:51793-64651 GCA_002307015.1 Spirochaetaceae bacterium UBA1318 | reverse complement strand
CGGATCTCGTGGCTCATGTTGGCGATGAAGGCGCTCTTTGTCCGATTGGCCGTCTCCGCGGCCGCGGACTTGGTCTTGAGTTCCTCGAGGGCCGTCTCGAGCTCGGCCGTTCTGGCCCTGACCCTCTCCTCGAGCTCGTCGTTGAGGCGCTTCGTCCTCTCGTCGGCTTCCCTCTGCTCCTTTTCCAGTTTTTTCCGCTCGCTGATGTCCCAGTATATGCCGAGAAGTCCGGTGGAATCGCCCTTGGCGTTGAAAAGCGGGATCTGGGCAGCCTGGATCCAGGTTTCCTTTCCGTCGCCGCCGATGTCGGCTTCGACCTCCTGGGGCATTCCGCTGTCCATGACCCTTCTGTCGTTGTCCCGGATGCGTTCGGCCATCTCCCTCGTGGAGAAGTCGAAGTCGGTTTTCCCCTTGACGTCCTCGGGCCTGATGCCGACCCCCCGCGCGAAGCTCGCGTTGCACGAGCGGTACACCGAGTTCCTGTCCTTGATGAAGATCTTCTGGGGAATATTCTCCATCAGGGTATTAAGGAGGGTCTCGTTGTCCTTCCTCGTGCGGGTGAGTTCGCGGTGCATCCTGAACAGGTTCATGGATCGGAGGATGGCTCGAAGCTTCGTCATCGCGGATCCGGGCTTCATGGGCTATCCCCGGACCACGCGGTTGCGGCCCTGCCGTTTTCCCGCGTAGAGGGCGTCGTCGGCGCGCTTGATGGAACCGTCGATGCCTGCCGACTCGTCGTACTGGGCGACACCGATCGTCACGGTGAGGGAAAACGTGATGCCCTCTCCGTAGCTGAAGGGGGCGCCCTCGATCCTGGCCCTCACCCGCTCCGTGATGATCTCGGCACCCGGCAGCAGGGTTTCGGGCAGGAGCAGGGTGAATTCCTCGCCGCCCCACCGCGCGATCATGTCCTGTTCGCGGATCGAGCACTTGATGGCGTCGGTGACCGCACGGAGGGCGTAATCGCCGCACTCGTGGCCCCATTCGTCGTTCACGTGCTTGAAGAAATCGATGTCGATGATGGCGACGCAGAAGGACCTTCCGGTCCGTTTCAGCCTCGTCGCCTCGTCGGTCATGCGCTTGAGGAAGAACCGCCTGTTCGAGATTCCGGTGAGCTCGTCGGTGATGGCGAGCTCCTCGGTGTGCTTCATCATGTGGGCGAGCTTCTCATTGGCCTCGGAGAGTTCGGCGACGTAGCGCTCGAGCTCGAGCCTCGCGCTCCTGAGCTCGACGTGGGTTTTCACCCTCGCCAGGAGCTCGGGGATGTTGAAGGGCTTGGTCACGTAATCGACGGCCCCCGCCTCGAAGCCCTTGACGACCTCGTCGGTTTCCGTCCGGGCCGTGACGAAGATGACGGGGATGTTCCTCGTCACCGGATCGGCTTTGAGGGCCCTGCACACCTCGATGCCGTCCATGTCCGGCATCATGATGTCGAGCAGGACGAGGGTCGGCTCATGCTCCCTCGCCCATTCGAGGACTCCCGTACCCTGGGTGAGGAAGGCCAGCTCGAAGCCTGTCGATTCGAGGACGGCGCCCAGAACCTGGAGGTTCACCGGATTGTCGTCGACGATCAGTATGAGGGATCGGGTTTTCGTCATGGTTCCATTTTACTTCAGGGTTCCGTGAAATACCACCCGCTTCCCGGTTCCTCGAAGCTTGTTGTTCGGCCCCCTACCTGAACATCGAGGCTATTTCCTTTCTATAGAGCTCGTTGATCCGGTGGCGCATGACCTCCTGCTTGTGGGAGAGCTCGACGCCGACGGTGAAGGGCTTGGACAGGAGCCTGAAGGTGAATACCCGCTCGAAGGCCTTGAAGCCGGTCTTCTGGCAGACGAGATCGTTGACCTCCTGGTTGACGACCTCCTCGATCTCGGGCGAGGCGGTCAGGGTCTCGAAGTCCTCGAAGGGAATGTTGTTTTCCTTGGCGTAGGCGATGACCAGCTCCTGGTTGGGCACGATGAGGGCGGCGAGGTAGCGCTGGTCCTGGCCGAGGATGACGCACTGGGAGATGTAGGGGGACTCGAGGAGCTTCTGTTCGATCGGCGCGGGCTCGACGTTTTCCCCGCCCCTGAGGACGATGGTGTCCTTCGCCCTGCCGGTGATCTTGATCTCCCCCTCGCGGGTGAGCATGCCCAGGTCGCCGGTGTTGAGCCATCCGTCCTCGGAGAGGACCTTCAGCGTGAGGTCTGGCTTCTTGTAGTACCGGAGCATGACCTGGGGGCCCTTCACCAGGATGAGGCCCTTGCTCCCCGGAGGAAGGCTCCTGCCGCCGCCGTCCACGATCCTGACGTCGGTGCCGGGAAGGGGCTTGCCGACGGTGCCCGGGACGGGATGGCGCTGGTCGCGGACGGAGATGTCGGGGGCGCTTTCGGTAAGGCCGTAGCCCTCCAGTATCAGGATGCCGAGGGCCGAGAAGAAGCCGTCGACCTGGGCGGGAAGGGCCCCGCCCCCGGAGATGCCGGCGACGAAGCGTCCGCCGAGCTTGTCCTTCACCTTTTCGAAGACGAGGGCGTTTCCGAGGGCGTGGAGCGGCGTGACCAGGGCGAGAGGTATGGCGGCGAGGACGAGCTGGGCGAGCCTCGATCTCCCGTGGAAATTCGGCAATCTGCCGAGGAACATGTTGCGGAAGAATGCGCGGGTCATGCCGACCCCGACGAAAAAGCCGAAGAGGGCCTTCTTGATGGTCCCTTGAGCGCGGATGTTCCGGTAGACACCTTCCCTGACCGATTCCCAGATGCGGGGAACCGAGCACATCCACTGGGGCCTCACCTCGAGGAAGTCGGCGAGCATGACCGAGCCGATCGGCTTGGAGTAGGCGAGGGCCGAGCCCGTGTCGATCGTGACGTACTGGATGATCCGCTCGAAGGAATGCCATACCGGCAGCACGGAGAGCCAGACATCCCCCGGCTTGACGCTGAGCCTTGTGGGAATGCATCTGACCTGGTAGAGGAAGTTTCCGTGGCTCAGCATCACGCCCTTCGGTTCCCCCGTCGTTCCGGAAGTGAAGATGATCGTGGCGAGGTCGCCCGGTTTTCCCTTCGCGATCTCGGCCTCGAATGCCTCGGGATTCGCGGCACGGTAGGCCGATCCCCGTTCCTGGATGTGGGCGTAGGCGTAGACGTTCACGCCCATGGCGGCGGCCCTGCCGCGGATATCGTCGTCCGCCCCCTCGAACAGGGCGATGGTTTCCAGGACCGGCATTCGCGGCTTCCCCGCGAGGATTTTCTCGGCCTGTCTCTTATTCTCGGCGAAGGCGAGGCGGCAATCGGCGAAGAACAGGATGTATTCGATTTCCTGCTCGTTCGAGTCGCAGCCCCGCGGAACGTCGGCGGCGCCGAGGGAGAGGAGGCTCAGGTCGGTGACGAGCCACTCGCGTCTGTTGTCCGATATCAGGCCGACGTGGTCACCCCGGCCGACACCGATGGCCAGGAGTCCGCACGCGAAGGTCGTAACCTCCTCGTAGAGATCTCGGAAGCTCGTCGGCTGGAACTTTCCGTCCTTGTCCTTTGAATATTGGGCCGGAAGGTCGGCGTATTTCTGGACTTTTTCCCTGAAAAGGAGGGCAATCGATTCCGCGGCCATGGGGGCCTCCTCGCTGGTCTTCAGATTGAAACTACCGTTCATTATGACAGAATATGTCAAAGTGTCAATATAAAGTGGTGACCAGGGCATAAAAAAAGGGCTTCCGGAAAAAGGAGGTGTAAAACCCGGAAGCCCCCTATGTTTATAGCACGAAGAAGAACATCGCTGTAAAGCAAGTGCTAGGTAAACACACTATCGTGTCGACAGTGATAATATATCCAATCTCTCTATTCGCGTCAAGGGGTTTGGTGAAAAATATGCAATTTTCACCATTTTTCTCAACCCTGAGCTTTCGGCTGCGTCGGCGCGGCTTTTCAGGGCGCGGTCGATCTTGCTTCGGGTATCCAGGATCCTGGAGATGTAGTCCAGGGTGACGCGCGGAGTGCCGTCACCCTTCACGCGGCCAGAGCCGGCGTTGTAGATGGCGAGGGCCGCCACTTCGTTGCCCGCCTCCGCGAGGCAGAACCGGAGATGGGCGATGCCGAACCGGGAATTGTCCCATGGATCGAAGAATTCCTTGTCGGAAAGGCCGGGAAAACTCTTCGAATTCAGCTGGAAGAGTCCTCGGTCCACCGATCCCTTGTTCCTGCTGAGGGCCCGAGGCTCGAATCTGCTTTCTTCATATGCCAGAGAAAAGGCGAGGGCGACGGGAACCGAGTCGACATCGGCCCAATAGAGAATTGAGCGGGAAACATCCTCTGATCCTGCGATGGATGCGAAAAACGCCGATACCCAGGCCCTCGATTCGGGATCCCGGTAGAGTGCGAGCGCCTTGTCTCCCTGGGATTCGGGGACGGGTTCGGCCGCCGTCGCCTGGGACTGGGCAAGTCTTGTCCCCTCCGTGCTTTCCTGTGCGATGACCTTGCGGGCCCCGTCCGTCGTGCAGCAAGCCAGGCTCATTATGATGGCAAAAACGATACCGATTCGTGTCAAAACTGCGTTACTCCTTGATAAATCTGTCATGGGACGGAAAAGAAGGTGCATTGTTACTGGTTTTCCAAAAGCCGGTCAAGCCGCCTCGGCGGGGGGTTACCGTCCGGACAGGGCGATTTCGGCCGCCTGAACGAAGGGAGCGAGGCCGGTGTCCCTGAAAACGGCGACGAGGGCCGCGAGGTTTTCAGCATCCCTCCACTCAGCCCCGGCACCGCGGTCCACGAGTGTCCGGGAAGCCGCGGCGAGGATGGCGTTCCGCTGCAAGGCGGTTTTTTCTATCCATTTCATGCCGAGGGCCGTACCCCGGAAAAAAGCCCCGAGCTCCTCGGCCGTTTTTCCGAGAAGGAAGGAAACCGGAAGGGCCTTATCGAGTTTTCCCGTCACCGGTCCCCGGGCCCTCCGGGGGAATTCGGCCTTCTCTCGGTTGAAGGGGCACGCGTCCTGGCAGGCGGTGCAGCCATAGAGGCGGTTTCCCCATCGCGAGGCGACGGCTTCGGGAAGGACCTCGAACCGAGAGGCCCAGTACTGGATGCAGCGTTCCCGGATGAAAATACGCTCGCCTTCCCCGCGCTTTGCTGCCGGGTCGCCGAGGGCCCCCGTCGGACAGGCTTCGACGCATGAGCGGCAGGAGCCGCAGCCCCCGGCGACGGGGGCGTCGTTCGTCACCGGGAAGGGCAGGACGATTCCCGCGAGGATGCAGAGCGAGCCGCACTCGATCGTGGTCAGGAGCCCGTTTTTCCCGATGAATCCGAGTCCCGCCGAGGAGGCGATGGATTTTTCGCTCAACGTGGAATTGGAAAAGATCCTGAAATCCCCGGAGGAAAAGCCCGTGAGGGCCGTCTTGGCTACCGACTTCAGACGGCCCACGGCCTCCCGGTAGTAGTTCCGTCTGGCGAATGGCGCGATCGCGGCGACGCAGGCTCCTTCTCCGTTGAGACTTTCCTCTGCCGACGTGTTGCCGCTCGAGGCAGGGGCCGATACCTCGTCTTCGGTCGTACAGGGAAAGGCGGCGATCATGATCGAGTTTTCCGGCATGCCGAAGGGACCGCCGTCGGCGAAACGGACGGCCGAAAACCCCTGGTCGGTGGCAAGGTGGGTAAGGATGGAACGGTAATCGGGGAGAGCCATGGGATGAGAGTATAGCACTTTTCCCCGAATCTTCCTGCCGTTGACTTCCCACCGGATTTCCCGTACTGTACAGAATATGCAGGATGATTCCCTCCGCCCGGATGCAGACCGGACGGGCGCTTCTTCGAAATCGATCGACCCCGATCCCAGCCCGGCAGGCGATCTTTCCTTCTTTCAGAAGATATTCTCCAGCTTCCTTGGCGGAAGGGACCCCGAACACGACAAGCGGCGCATGCTTCGCCAGATCGCGAAGGAACTGACCAAGCAGCACTACAAGTTCTTCAAGCCCAAGGGGGAGGAAGCCCTCCCCAACATGGCCCGGTTCTTCTATGAAATCTACCGCGTCGTTTCCCCCGCCCAGATAATCCTCCAGAACGGCGAAAACTCCGGCGTTCTCAAGTCGATCATCATCGACAGTTTCCTGAGCAAGGAACAGATCGAGATACAGGAACGGCTGTCGGAGAGATCCATAGCCGAGCGGGCGAAGTCGATGCAGCTCAAGGATCTCGTCGCCGAGCTGAAGGAGGACTTGGTTCGCCTGAACGCGGCCTTCGACGACGAAAGGACGCGCCAGATCGACGGGATGTACGGCATGCTCCTCAACCTGTTGCGTTTCGTCAACTTCGACTACTATTTCCTCCTCAAAAAGTTCGATTCCAACCTCCAGGACCGGAATTTCAACTACAAGCCCAAGTTCGAACCGATCAACGGCGAGTATGTGGTCGAGGATCTGAAGGATTTTCTCGAGGTCATGTCGATCATCGACCTCGAGGCGGACTGGCAGCGGCTTTTCGAAACCATCAAGCAGTACCGGAACATCGATATCGTCGCCCTCGAACCCTGGAACAAGATGCTCGCCATGCTTCGGGACATGAGAAAGGGCCGGACCTTCGAGCTCGTGGTGAAGTATATGGAGAAGAACCCGGCCTACCGCTGGACCTCCGAGGCCTCGACCGAGAGGATCGTCGAGCCCTACCTCTCCCGGATCAAGACCCAGACCGACATGCTGATCCAGAAGATCGTCCAGGAGAAGCGGAACGGCAAGGTGGACGAGCTCGCCAACCTGGTTTTCGGAACCGCCGCCATCTCGCGCATGAAAAACTACACGGACAAGGCCAACGTCCAGTTCCAGAAGAAGATGCTCGGGGGCTACACCCGGGTCCAGGCCCTCAACTTTCTCAAGGCCTTCCTGATCGATTACGTGAAAAAGGACCTGCGGGAGCTGGTCGATCTCCTGCTGGTCCGGGGCCAGTGGTCGACAGCCCTTTCATCCCAGCAGCTCTCCGAGGCCTTCCACGAGCTGATGGCCGTTTCCGAAGACCTCCTCCAGTTCGATGATTCCCTCGCCGACGACGGCGAGCTCGGCCTGAGGATGAGGAACGCCCTCAACCGGAGCGACCGTAACAAGGAAGAGCTCAGGGCAGTCAGACCCCTCCTCAAGGATGTGAACGACCGCGCCCAGGTCCTGATCAACCGTTCGGCCCAGAGCCTGATCATCGTGGGAAGGAACCTGAAAACCCTGCTGGACGACTACGCCAAGACCCCGCACGAGGTCATCATCAACTGGAAAGAGATCGAATCCGCCTCCGAAGCCCCCATCAAGGAACGTTTCGGCGAGGTCTACAAGAAGATCTACTATTTCGTTCAGCTGATGCAGTTTTTCGCCACGGCGAATTAGGAAGAAGTGAGCGGTGAGGAGTGAGGGGTGAGCAGAAAGAGTTGCGCACGGTTCGATTAATTAGGTTGACTACCGGGAAACGGATTCTCGGAATCAACGCGATTTTCGATGATTTTCCTTGACATCCCAAAGCGATGTTCTGTCTTTTCCCCTCACCCCTCACCCCTCACCCCTCACCCCTCCTTGAATTCCTCGTACGTCGATTTTAGCCGGTCAGGGATGCGGGCGGTCACGAGGGATGAGCCCTCGTCCCAGCCCTCCGACTCGACCATGGCCTCGCGGCGGAGCCTCGCGACGAGGTCGTAGCGGTCGGCCGGGATGCGGTAGACGCCGGCGGCCTCGGCGTAGAGCCGGGCGACGATCTCGGAGACGAGGGCGGGAAGCCCTTCCCCCGTCTTGACCGATATGAAGAATGCGCCCGGGTGGCGTTCCCCGAGAAACCGGAGGGTGTCGGCGGATTCGGCCGAATCGATCTTGTTGAAGGCGAGGATGGAGGGCTGGTCGGCCGCTCCCAGCTCGACGAGGACCTTCATCGTCGCGGCGTAATGCTCGCTGACGTCGGGATCGGAGGCGTCCAGGACGTGGATGAGGAGGTCGGCGAGGACGGTTTCCTCGAGGGTCGACTTGAAGGCCTCGATGAGGCCGTGGGGCAGGTTCCTGACGAAGCCGACCGTGTCGGTCAGCAGGACAGGCTTTCCCCCGCCGAGGTTGACCCGCCTCGTGGTGGGATCCAGGGTCGCGAACAGGGCGTCTTCCACGAAGACGTCGGCCTTGGTGAGGGCGTTCAGGAGCGATGACTTGCCCGCGTTCGTATAGCCGACGATGGCGGCTGAGGGCACCTGGACCTTGTCGCGCCGTTTCCGGCGGCTTTCGCGCTCGCCCTTGACCTTCTCGAGGTCGTCCTTCAGCCTTTCGATGCGGATCTTGATCTGCCTGCGGTCCAGTTCGAGCTGCTGCTCGCCGGCGCCCCGGTTTCCCCTCGCCCCGCCCTGCTGGCGCTCCAGGTCTTCGTGGGCGTGGGTCAGCCGGGGTAGGGAGTACTGGAGCCGGGCGAGCTCGACCTGCATCCTCGCCTCCGGGGTCCTCGCGCGGCTCGCGAAGATCTGGATGATGAGCTCGCTCCGGTCGAAAACGATGAGCTCCGTGTATTTTTCCCAGTTCCTCTGCTGCGAGGGGGAAATCACGCAGTCGAAGACGATGCAGTCGACCTCGAGGCTCTTGGCCAGGATCGAGAGCTCCTCGGCCTTGCCCGAACCGACGAGGTAGCGGGGGGTTCGTTCCCGCAGTTTCACGAGGCGGCGTTCGACGGTCTGGAGCCCGAGGGTCTTCGCGAGCCCCTCGAGTTCGCCGAGGAGCGACAGGGCGATCCGTTCGGGGGTTCCGTTTTCCTCGACGCCAACGAGCAGGGCCTTTTTCGGCCTATTAACGACATCTTGCCAATCTATCATATGTTTGGATCATGCTATCATATCGATTGCGCAAAGGATAGGACCTACGTTATTGTAGGGCCCTCCGGGAAATGGTTTCGCGATGGGCTTATGTCTTCGCTTCTTTCCGCCGATAACCTATCAGAGGGGCCGTAGGCCAAAAAGTAGAACCGATGACAACGCCGCAGAAGGTATCGTTCAGCCTGTTCATAACCGTCCTCCTTTTCGCCGCGTTCGCGGTGCTGGCGTTCTCTGGGCTCTTCGACTTCATCGAGACGAGGTTCTACAACCCGGCGGTGACCCGGAGCATCACGAGGGCCCTGGATTCGATGGCGGCCGGCTCGGACGGCTTCCACGCCTCCAACACCAAGCGCTTCGAGGACATGCTTTCGCGGGACTTCGTCAAGCGGAGCTTCCTCCCGAACATCTCCTCCGAGGACCTGTTCAACCGGAACGCGGCCCTGACCAAGCTCCAGGAAGAGGTTCCGGGGCTCGTGGCGGTGCGTTTCGTCGACCAGAACGGGAAGCGGATCCACTACAGCACCCTGAGAACCGACGTGAAGAAGGCGGACGCCGTTTCCGTCACCTACATGAACTATGGCGAGGCCGGCGAGGACTATCCCTACGATTCGATAGCCATTCCCGATGGGAAGCCCCCGCGGATCCTCGCCTCGGAGCGGATCGGCGGCTTCCTCTACGCCTTTCCCTTCTACGACTCGTTCAACATCTACAAGGGAACGGCCCTTTTTTCCGTTTCGGCCACCGGGCTCGCGAGCGTCCTCATCCGCGACGGGGCGATAGCGCCTGGCGACGACATCTCGGTCCTGGAGGGGACGGGCGTCGTGCTCAGGATGCCCCAGGCGGCCCGCGACCTCCTCTCGAAGGCCCTGGAACAGAATATGAGCCGCGGGTCCATTCCCGAGGTGATGCCCATCGCGAAGACCGAATCGGGAAACACCTACTACCTGTTCAACAAGCGGGGAGGGGCGGGTCTGGTCGGCATCGTCTCGCCCTCGTCGCTGTTCGCCTTTCCCGTATCGATGAAGGCCATCCTCCTTGCCTCGTTCTTCCTCACCGTGTTCCTCCTTTCCTTCCTGCTTTTCAACCTGAGGCAGGACCAGATGGTCGTGCTTTCGGACCGGGTGAAGCGCTTCCAGATCAATCTCCTCGAGGGCTATCTGGAGAATAAGGGCGACATCGACTGGCAGAGATGGCAGAGCGAGCTCGCCGGCCGTCGGGACGAGGTGAAAAAGGAGATCAAGCGAGGGATCGGCAGGCTCAACCCGAAAAAGCAGCCCCAGATAGACGAACTCATCGACAAGAGCTGGGACGAGATCCTGGCCGTCATGGGCGCGAAATACCAGGAAACGCGCGGAACCCTCGACGTCAAGCAGCTCGAGGAGGCCCTGAAGAAGGTTCTCGGCAGCGGAAATATCGTGCTGCCGACGGCGCCCCAGGCGGCGCCCGTTCGCGCCGCCGCCGCGCAGCCCGCGGCGGTTCCCGCGGTTCACGCCGAATCGAATGCCTTCGTCGAATCCTCGGTCCACGCCGAACCCGCCGCGTTCGCCGAATCCGCGCCGTCCCCGGTACCTGTCCAGGCCATCCGGCCCGTTCCCGTGACTGGCTCCGTGGTGTCCGAACTCGAGGAACTGCCTGACGCCGAGGAGATCGAGGAGCTGGAGGAGGTCGACGAAGAGGGGATCGTCGAAAAATCCCCGGCTCCCGTCAGCGCCGCCGCGCCGCGCCGGTCCGAAGCCCCCGCCGAGACGGTCGAGGAGCTGGAATCGGTCGAGGAGCTCGAGGTCATCGACGAACTCGAATCCGTGTCCGAGGCCGAATCCGGTTCGCCGGCCGAGGCTTCGGCCGAACCCGAACCGGCATTCGAGGCCGACTCGGCGACCGGAATTCCCTCCGAGCTCGAATCGGTTTCCGAGGCCGAGGTGGACGCGGCCCTGAATCAGGCGGACCGACCCGAAGCCGCGGCATCGGCCGGGACGGAACCCCTGGCAGAGCTCGAGCCCGAGGCGGAACTCGAGACCCTGCCTGAACTTGAAGGTGAAGCCGAGCTCGAGTCGGTTCCGGAAGAGCCGGGCCTCGGGCCCGCCTCTCCCGCACCTTCCCGTACTGAACTGATAGCCGAGGGCTTCGAGCCCGTCGTCGTATCGGAATTTCTCGGGGAAGCGGCCGAACCCGAGGAGGTGGAGGAGCTTTCCGGCGTGGAAGACCGGACCGTGGAAACCCTCGAGGAGGAAGCTCCGGGCGGGGAACCGTCGAGCGAGGAAGGGCCCGGGCACTTTTTCGCCGCCGAGGCCGAGGAAGCGGCCGAGTTCGCGCGGGCCCCCCTTCTCGATCTCGGAGTCCCGGCTGAGGAGCTCGAAATTCTCGAGGGCGAGGTCGAGGAACTCGATACAGCCGACGGCGATTTCAGCGAGGACGATATCCCCGTCATCGAGGAACCGATCGGCATCGAGCTCGTCGACGATTACGAGGATGCCTCCGACCTGATCGCCCTCATCGAGGAGGAGCAGCGGCGCGACATCTACGCCCAGGCCGCGGCCCTCGACGTGGCTCCCGAGGACGAATCCTCGATGACGACCTTCTCCCGGGCCGAGGGCGAACGGACGGTCATGGCCTCGGACAAGGGCCACGACCAGGACGGCCTCGAGTCCCTCGACGAGGAACTCCAGCTGGACATCGCGCCGCTCGACCTGTCGGGTCTCGAGGACTACGATGAGGAAACCGAGGATGTCGCCCTTCCCGAGATCACGCCCGTGCCGAGCAAACCCGAGGTTTCCGTCGAGGACGACGAGGAACTCAAGAAGCTCGACCGCTCCGGCGAGATCCCGATGCTTTCGCCCGAGGACATCGATATCCTCGAGGAACTCAACCCCTACGAGAGCCTCGAGCCACCCGTCGAACTGAAACCCTTCGACGAGGCCTACTCCCAGTACGTCCCCTTCTTCGCCAGGCCCCGCGAGGACTTCGCCGCCTACCGGACCTCGGCCTACGAGGAGACGGGGGCCGCCGTTCTCGAGGAATTCGCCGAACTCGAAGTCGAGCCCAATCCGGGCGATGCCCTCGAACCGGTGGTCGAGGAGGAAGTTGGCGATGAACCGGTCGAACTGCCTGAAAACGGGCCGATCGTCTACGAAGACGGGGTCTACCGGATCAGGCCCGACATCATCAAGGCCGGCGGGCCCGAGGTTTTTTCCCATGAAATCGAGCCCGGCTTCCGTGAACTCGTCGAATCCGTCCTCGATCCGGACTCGGGATCGAGCGCATCCTCCGAAAGGTGAGCGGGGCCGAAGCCCCGGTACCCGTCCCAGCCCCGCCGTCGCAAAAATCATATTCCTTGACAACGCATGCCAATTTGGTATAATCTTATCAAATTATTGTAGGAGGACCTGATGAACATACTATTTGGCATCCTTCCTCTTACTGGTTTAATCCTTGGATGGTCAATTAGATGGCTTTATGCCAGATATCAACTTTCGTCGGCCGAACAGAAAACCGAACGAATTAAGCAAGACGCAATTAAAGAAGCTGAGGCGAAGAAGAAGGAAATCCTTTTAGAAACCAAAGATCAGCTTATTCGGGAGAGAAACCAGCAAGAGCGAGAGATCCGGGATCGACGGAACGAATTACAGCGCTATGAGCGAAGGGTAACCCAGAAAGAAGAAAACATCGACAAGAAGGTGGCGTCACTCGAAAAGCAGGAACAGTCCTACGAGGCTCGCGAAGTCGCGATCGCCGAGAAGGAGCAGTTCCTGACGGGCGAGGAGGAGCGCTACGCCAGGGAGTTGGAGAAGATCTCGGGCCTGACCGCCGAAGAGGCGAAGAAGCTCATCATCCAGACCCTGGAAAACGAGGCCAAGCACGATGCCCAGGCCATCATCAACAAGATCGAGCAGGAATCCCAGCTGACGAGCGAGCGGCGGGCCCGCGACGTCCTCATCACGACGATCCAGCGCCTCGCCACCGAGGTGACGACCGAGGTGACCGTAACTTCGGTGAGCCTGCCGAACGACGAGATGAAGGGCCGGATCATCGGCCGGGAAGGCCGGAACATCCGGACCCTCGAGACCCTGACCGGCGTCGACGTCATCATCG
>DBTK01000081.1:23696-51542 GCA_002307015.1 Spirochaetaceae bacterium UBA1318 | reverse complement strand
GCGTCGACGTCATCATCGACGACACCCCCGAAGCGGTGGTCATTTCCTGCTTCGATCCCGTCCGCAAGGAAATCGCCAAGACGAGCCTCGAAAGGCTCATCGCCGACGGACGCATCCACCCCGCGCGCATCGAGGAAGTGGTCCAGAAGGTCTCGAGGGAAATCAACCAGAAGATCTACGAGGAGGGCGAGAAGACCCTGTTCGACCTGGGGCTCCACAACATGAGCCAGGACGGGATCCGGGCCCTCGGACGGCTCTACTTCCGCACGAGCTACGGCCAGAACGTCCTGCTCCATTCCAAGGAAGTCGCCGTCATCGCGGGGATGATAGCCGCGGAAATCGGCGCGAACCGCGACATCGCCAAACGCGCCGCCCTGCTGCACGACATCGGCAAGGGGATAGAGACCGATTCGGACATGAACCACGCCGAGGTCGGCATGGACTTCGTCAGGAAGCTCGGCGAGGATCCCCGGATCGTGAACGCGGTCGGTTCCCACCACGCCGACATCGAGCCCTCGAGCATCGAGGCCGTCATCGTCCAGATCGCCGACGCCATCTCGGCTGCGAGACCGGGAGCGCGCCGCGAAACCATCGACAACTACATCAAGCGGCTCGAGAACCTCGAGAACATCGCGGAGAGCTTTTCCGGCGTGGACAAGGCCTTCGCCATCCAGGCGGGACGCGAACTCCGCATCGTCGTGAACAACGAACAGGTGACCGACGAGGGCGCGAAGGAACTTGCAAAGAACATAGCCAAGAAGATCGAGGCTGACTTGAGATACCCTGGACGGATCAAGGTGACGATCATCCGCGAGACGCGAATCGTCGAATACGCCAGGTAGCTTTTCGTGAAAGAGACCGTCAACGTACTGCTCATCGGAGATATAGTCGGACAGAGCGGCATCCGGGCGCTTTTCGTCGGGTTGAAGGACCTGGCGAGGAGGACGGATGCCGACCTCGTCATCGTGAACGGGGAGAACGCCGCGGCGGGTTTCGGACTGACCCCGGAAATCGCCGTCAGCTTCTTTTCCATGGGGGTGGACGTCATCACCTCCGGCAACCACATCTGGCAGAAACGCGAGATCTACGAAACCCTCGAATCGAACCCCCGGGTCCTGAGGCCGGCCAACTATCCCCAGGGGACGCCGGGGAGCGGCCATGTCGTCCTCGAGAAATCGGGGGTCAAATTCGCCGTGATCAACCTGCAAGGCCGGGAGGACATGACGCCGATCAACGATCCGTTCCGCTCTGCGAGCGACATCGTCAAGAAGCTCCGGTCTGAAAACGCCATCGTGATCATCGACTTCCATGCGGAGTCGACCGAGGAGAAGGAGGCCCTCGCCCTCCACCTCGACGGCGAGGTCGCCGCGATCGTCGGGACCCACACCCACGTGCAGACGGCGGACGAGAGGATCCTCCCCAAGGGCACCGGCTACATCACGGACATCGGCATGACCGGCCCCGAACCGAGCGTCATCGGGGTGAAGACCGAGATCGCCGTCAGGCGAAGCCTGACCCAGATGCCGATCAAGATGGAGACCTCGGAGGAACCCGCCGGCATCCACGGCGTTCTCTTCACGATCGATATCGCCTCGCGCAAGACGACCGGCGTACGACGGATAGCCGAAAAATCCGTGATCTGACGTGATGAACCTCTATTCGATCAAGACCAGGATCCTGCTCGTCGTCATCTTCGCCCTGATTCCCTCGGCGGCCGTCCTCATCCTGATGAGCACGGAAACCGGATCGATGGTGGTGCGGAACGCGAAAAACCAGAACGCCTTCGCAGCCTCCTCCATCGCCTATCAGCAGAGGCTCGTCATCGAGACGACGCGGCAGTTTCTCAAGACCCTGACCCTCGACCGGTCGATCGAGGAGATGGACATCGGAGAGTCGAAGGTCCTGCTCCGGTCGGTGCTCGAGAGCAATTCCTACTACGCGACGGTGTCCCTCGGCGACGCGACCGGCATGGTCGTCGCGGCGGGAATCCCGGTGACGCCCTACAGCCTGGCCGATCGGCCCTATTTCAGCAAGATGATGGAAAGACGGACCTTCGTCATCGGCGGCTACGTCATCTCGAGATCCACCGGACTCCCGGTGCTGCCCTTCACCTATCCCCTCGTCGGCCCCGACGCCGGGATTTACGGTTTCATCAACGCTGCCTTCATCCTCAAGTCCTACGGGGATATCTTTTCATACGACAAGCTTTCTTCCGACTCGATCGTCGAGATCGCCGACAGCGCCGGGATCCGGCTCTTCCGGCACCCTGCGAAGGAAGGGGAAGGGGCCGGAACGCCGGTCGATCCGAAACTCTGGGCCGAACTCTCGGCGAAGGAAAACGAGGCCAGCCTCGTTTTCAAGGAAAGCGACGGAAAGCCCTACCTGCTCAGCTACGAGAAGATCGACGGCGACGCCGACGGGCTGCCCGATATTTTCATCGCCGTGAAGGTTCCCGCCGAGAAGGCGTTTTCCGCCCTCAAGGGCACGATCGGGCGGAGCGTCCTGCTCATCGCGCTCTCGTCGCTGTTCGCCATCGTCATCGCCTGGATCATGGCGAGTTCCACGATCGTCGCGAGGCTCGAACGGATCGTCGGCATCGCCAACCGCTTCGCCGGCGGGGATCTGAGCGTTCGATGCGGTTCGCCGCGGGTGCGCGACGAGATCGGCGTTCTCGCCGTCGCCCTCGATTCGATGGCCGATTCGCTGAAGGCAAAGGCGAATGAAAGCCGGATGACCGAGGCCTCGCTCCGGGCCGCCGTCGTGGAATCGGAGATTCTCCTGAACGAGGTCCACCATCGAGTCAAGAACAACTTCCAGATCATATCGAGCCTTCTCAACCTGCAGGCCGGTTCGATCGAGGATGAGAAGGCGAGGCAACTGCTGCTGGAGAGCGAGAGCCGCATCCGGTCGATGGCCCTGATCCACGAGACCCTGTACCAGACCGAGCTGTTTTCGGAAATCGATTTCGCCACGTACATCGAGTCCTTCGTCGGGGAGGCGAGGACGGGGCTCGGCGACGCGAGGAGCGGGGTTTCCATCGTGGTGGAGGCGGACTCCCTGCTTCTCGATCTTGAGAAATCGGTGCCCCTCGGGCTGATCCTGAACGAGCTGGTGACGAACGCCTTCAAGCACGGATTCCCGGACGGTAGGCAGGGAACAATCACCGTTCGCCTCGAGAGGGATGGCGGAACGAAAGCGATCCTCGAGGTTCGCGACGACGGCCGGGGATTTCCCGCCGGTTTCGATCACCGGAAGGGGGCCGGCCTCGGGCTTCAGCTCGTCACCGGTCTGGTCGAGCAGCTCCACGGCATCTGCCGGTTCGAGAACGCCGGGCCCGGCGTCAGCGCCCTGGTCGAGTTTCCCCTATAGGTCCCCGCGCGAGAGCGGTCCTCCGATGAACACCCCCTCGGCCCCGAGGTATTGGTGCTTCTCCCCGTCGATCAAGATCTGAACCTCGTGGATGTTCGGGAACTCGGTCGCCGTGTAGACAACCTGTTTGAGCTGGGCCGCGTAGCCCTCTATCCCCATCGTGTTGAACTGGAAGCTGTCGCTGAAGTTGAGGTACACCGTCGTGCCCCGAACCACTGCCGAGAGGAGCTTCGTCCCCTGGGGGATGAGGGTGAGGAAGCCGAGCTTGAGTTCCTCGGCCGTAGGCCCCTCGAGCAGGACCTTGATCGTGTCGCTCAGGGGCGAGTCGGCGTAGGTCACCGTCCGGCGCACGGCCTGACGGTTGATCGATCCGTCGGAATCGACGCTGACGAAATAGAGCACGGATTTCCTCGTCGCGGTCTGGCCCGATTTTTCGGGCGGGGCAGCCTGTATGACGACGCTGTTCTCGGCGGGCGCCGGCTTGGTTGCCGGGCTCGGGGTGTTCGGCTTCTGGGGTTTTACCAGGACCTGATCCTTGGGGTTAACCGTCGGTTTGGCCGCGCCGGGCGGCGTCTGGGGCGACGGGGAAAGGGGAGCCGCATCGGGAGCCTGCTTCGTCGTCGAGGGCGCGGGCTTCGAGGCGGATTTCTGGTCAGGCTTGTCCCGGGGCACCGTGATGGTGACGGACTTGTCGGGGGGAGTTTCCGCCGTCGGCTTCACCGGCTGGGCGGGAGCCGTCGGTGCCGGTTTCATCGCGTCCCAGAACCCCGTGTTTTTCAGGGTGCGGTCGATCGCGGGCTTGTTCACCACGTACATGATGATCACCAGGATCAGGAAGGCCACCCAGAAAAGGCAGCCGATCGGAGCGCCGGATTTTTTCTTCGTCGCCATGGGGACAGCATACGGGCCCGTCACCCGTTCGTCAAGCACGATGCCGTTTCGGAAATCCCGGACTTGCTGGATCAAAAAGGATGACGTAAAATGGACGGGGCCGCGACCTGAAGGCGGCCGAGATTACGAGGCGGGCAGGGTTCGCGGGGATCCGGAACGGCCCCCGGAAGGATGTGCAGATGATCGTATGTTGCGGCGAATCTCTTATCGATATGGTGCCCTCCGAGGACGGCTCGAGTTTCGAGGCCAGGCCGGGCGGATGCCCCTACAATTCGGCCATCGCGGCCGGAAGGCTCGGTGCCTCCGTATCCTTTCTTGGCCGGATGGGGAAGGATTTTTTCGGCGACCTCCTTTTCGACCGGCTGAAGGCCAACGGGGTCGACGACCGGTACATCGTCCGCGGCAACGACCCGGCCACCCTCGCGTTCGTGAAGAAGGAGAAATCGGGGGATGTCCGCTACGCCTTCTACTCGAACGGCGCGGCCGACCGTTCCCTCGTTCCCGAGGACCTGCCGGCCGAGTTCGGTCCCGAGGTAGGCTTCCTCATGCTCGGCTCGATCTCGATGATACTCGAGCCGACCGCCTCCACGATCGAATTCCTCGCGGCGAGGGAAGCGGGAAAAAGGCTCGTGTCCTTCGATCCAAACATCAGGCCAAGCCTCATCGCCGACCGGACGGCCTACCTCTCTCGGTTCGAGCGCTGGACCGCCCTGTCCTCCATCGTGAAGGTGAGCTCGGACGACCTCGAATGGCTCTACCCCGGCATGGACGAGGATCAGTGCATCGACCGCCTTCTCGGCTTCGGCCCCGTCCTCGTCGTCGTGACCCGGGGCGGGAAGGGCTCGATCGCGAGAACGGCCAGGGTGGAGACGACGGCGCCATCCTTCGACATCAAGATCGTCGACACGATCGGAGCCGGCGACACCTTCCACGCCGCCCTGCTCTACCGGCTCGACAAGGCGGGCGTCACGACGAGGGAAAAGCTCGCCGCCCTCGACGAGCCCTTCCTGCATGACGTGATCGTTTTCGCGAACGGGGCGGCCGCCCTGGACTGCACGAAAAAGGGAGCCGAGCCGCCGACCCTCGCGGAGCTCGAGAAATTCGGCGTCCGTTCTTCGAGATAGGTTTCCGCAACGAAAAGGAGCAATCATGGAAAAAAACCTTGAGGCAAAAAAGATCCGGCATCTGGGACGTTCGTCCGTCCTTCTCTCGAACGGAGCGGTGAGGCTCGTCGTCGATCCGGTCGGCGGGATGACGCCCGAGTTTTCGATCGGACGCGGGAGCGAGCGGCTCGGCGCCCACTGGCTTCCCGAGTTCAGGGAGGAAACGGGAGCCCCGTATTCCGAAAAAACCCACGGCGCGTTCTGGAAGGCGAAGCTCCTCTACAACATCGCCGGGGATTTCCTCTGCAGCCCGAACTTCGGTCCCGACTGCGTCGTCGACGGCGTCAGCCATCCGGCCCACGGCTGGACGGCCGAGGACGAGTGGACCGTCGAGGGGCTTTCGGTCGATGAGGGCCGCGGCTCGGCGACGGCACGGTTTTCCATGAAGAGCCCGGATGCCTCGATGCCCCTCAGGTGGGATCGGAACGACCAGGTCTTCGCCGGCCAGTCGGCCTATTTCTCCTCGGTGCGCATCTCGAACTCCGGAAACAAGCCGCTGTCGATCAACGTGGCGAGGCACAACACCATCGGGACCCCCTTCCTGGAGGCGGGTTGCCGGATCAGCCTTTCGGCCGACCGCTTCATCGCCGCCCCCGCCGGCACCGAGTTCGACGCCACCGGCCGCCTCGTCCAGGGTGGCGAGTTCTCGAGCCTCGCCTCGGCCCCGCTGCGTTCGGGCGGAACCGCGGATCTCTCTCTCGTGCCTGGGATGATCGGCTCGACCGACCTGATCACGGGAGCCATACCGCGGAAGGCCGGCCTGGGCTGGAGCTGCGTCGTCAATCCCAAACGGGGACTGGCCTACCTCTGCTTCTTTCCCGGAGCCGCGAACCTTCCCGAGGGCGAGATCGCCCTCGGCTTCAACGACCTCTGGCTCCAGTACGGCGGACGCCGCTTCACCCCCTGGGCCAAGACCGAGGGCGGGGAGGACAGGACCTACTGCCTCGGCACGGAAAACGCCGTCGGCGCCTTCGCGAACGGTCTCGAGTGGTCGAGGGCGAACCCCGTCCTGCTCGGGAATCCGACCCTGGTCGAGATACCGGCGGGCGGGCACCGGACCCTCAGGTATGGGGTCGCCATCGTGGAGCTGGGGGCCGACCTCGTCCGCGAGGGAGTGGCCGCCGTCGAGGCGGAGGAGGGGGCGATGATCCTCAAGGGGGCGAAGGCCTTCCAGCGGGTCTCGATCGGGGCCGATTTCGCCCTCGCCCGTCATCTCGCCGGCCTTTGACACCGGGGGGGAAATTCAGATATTATAAGGCAATGAAAGAGCTTAAGGGGATATCGGCCAGTCCCGGCATCGCCGTCGGACGAGCGTTTCTCTTTTCGGGCGACGACGAGCCGGCGATTCCTCGGTATTTGATCAACTCGGCCCAGGTCGCCGGCGAGTGGGGCCGCCTCGAGACGGCCGTCGCCTTCGCTTCGGCCGAGGTGACGAAGCTCAGGGACCGGACGGCGACGGAGATGGGCGAAGAGCAGTCGAAGATATTCGACGCCCACATCATGATGCTGAACGATCCCGATCTCCTCGACCAGATCGCGGCGAGGCTCAAGGCCGATCTCGTCAACGTCGAATGGATCGTCCACGAGGTCACCAGGGAGCTCGTCGAAAAGCTCGGCGAATCGAAGGACGAGTACCTGAGCGAACGGGCCCTGGACATCAGGGATGTCGCAAAGCGCCTCCTGAACGCCCTCCTCTTGCGCGAGCGGCGTTCCCTTTCGGGCATGGAGCCGGGTTCGATCCTGGTCGCCCACGACCTCCTGCCCTCCGACGCCATCTCCCTCGACCGCACCAAGGTGGTCGGAATCGCGATGGACGTCGGCGGAAAGACCTCCCACACCGCCATTCTGGCGCGTTCCTTCGGCATTCCCGCCGTCCTCGGCCTCGGCGAGATCACGAGGCTCGCCCACGACGGCGAGGTCATCATCGCCGACGGCTTCCACGGGGCCGTGGTCATCGATCCCGATCCGGCTACCGCCGAGCGATACGCCGACACGGGGAAGAGGCTCGCCGGGCTCCAGGCCGAGCTCCGCGAGGCGAGCAGCCTGCCTTCCGAAACGACCGACGGGGTTTCCGTCGTCCTCAACGCGAACATCGAGTCACCCGAGGAAGTCGAGTCCGTCCTCGGCTACGGAGCCGCGGGAATCGGGCTCTACCGATCCGAGTTCCTCTTCCTCAAGCCGGGAAGCCTCGCCTCCGAGGAGATGCAGTTCGAGGCCTATCGCCGGGTCCTCGTCGCCATGGGCGACCGCCCGGTGACGATACGGACCCTGGACGTCGGCGGGGACAAGCTGATCCCGGACGTCACCGGCGGGGCCGAAAAGAATCCCCTGCTCGGCTGGAGGGCGATCCGCTTCTGCCTCAGCCGGACTGAGGTTTTCAAGACCCAGCTCCGCGCCCTGATGCGCGCCTCGGCCTTCGGCAACCTCAAGATCATGTTTCCGATGATAGCCTGCGTCGAGGAACTCGACGACGCCCTCGCCATTCTCGCGGAGGTCAAGGCCGAGCTCTCGGCCACCGGGATCTCCTACCGGGACGACGTTCCCGTCGGCATCATGATCGAGGTTCCCTCGGCGGCGATGAGCGCCGACATCCTCGCCCGAAAGTCGGCCTTCTTCTCGATCGGCACGAACGACCTGATCCAGTACACCCTCGCGGTGGACCGGGGCAACGAGAAGACCGCCTACCTCTACCAGCCCTTTCACCCCGGCATCCTCAGGCTGGTGAAGCTGACGATCGAGGGAGCCCACGCCTCGGGGATTCCCGTCGCCATGTGCGGCGAGCTCGCCGGCGAACCCTACGCGACCGTCGTCCTCCTCGGCCTCGGCCTCGACGAGTTCTCGATGACCTCTTCCTCCCTCCCGGTGATACGGCGCGTGGTGCGCGGGGTTTCGATGGATGACGCGAAGGGCTTCGCCCGACTCGTCTTGAACATGGAGAGCTACCGGGAAATCGAGCCGTTCGTCAAGCACTGGATGGACGAGCATTTCGATATCGCCCGATTCGAAGATTAAGAGGTTATACGTGTCCGATCTTCCCACAGCTCCCGAGCCAACCGGCTACGGGGTGCGCTATACCAACCTGCCCATCGTCGCCATCGTCGGCAGGCCAAACGTGGGCAAGTCCACGCTCTTCAACCGGCTGCTGCACGACCGCAGGGCCATCACCGACCCCACCCCGGGCGTGACCCGGGATCCCATCGAGGTCGACTGCATCCTGCCTTCGGGCGGACGGTGCACCCTCGTCGATACGGGCGGCTTCAAGATGGACCGCGAGGGGCTGGATACCCTCGTCGTCCAGCGGAGCCTGGATTCGATAGCCAGGGCCGACCTCATCCTGCTCCTCGTCGACGTGGTCGAACTCACGAGGGAGGACGAGAGCTTCATCGAGCTCCTGCGGCCCTACACCGACAAGGTCGTCCTCGTGATCAACAAGGTCGACAGCCCCGAGCGGATGTCCAAGGGCTGGAACCACCTCTCCCTGGGCTTCAAGGAGGCCGTCTGGGTTTCCGGCGAGCACGGCTTCAACATGGACGAGCTCACCGACCTGCTGGAGCGGAGGCTCGATTTCTCGAAGATCCTGGTGGTGCCCGCACAGCGGGACGACATCCGCATCGCCATCGTCGGGAAGCCCAATACCGGCAAGAGCACCCTGATCAACCGCCTCGTCGGCGAGGACGTGGCCATCGTGTCGCCAGTCGCGGGAACGACGAGGGACGTGATCGCCAGCAGCTTCGAGAGGAACGGCAGGAAATTCGTCGTCCTCGACACGGCCGGGATCAGGAGAAAGGGCAAGGTCCACGAGAACATCGAGTACTACTCCGTCAACCGCGCGATCAAGTCCATCGAGGATTCCGATGTCGTGTTCCATCTGATCGACGCGAAGGAAGGACTCTCCGACCAGGACAAGAAGATAGCCGGCCTCGCCTACGACAAGGGCAAGGCCATCATTTTCGTGCTCAACAAGTGGGACGAGATGCCCGACGGGAAGAAGGAGGTCGAGGACGCCAAGGAACGGGTCCGCTACGCCTTTCCCGTCATGTCCTGGGCCCCGATCGTCCCGATATCGGCCCTCGACGGGACGGGGCTGGACAAGCTCCTTTCCACCGCGGTCAGCCTCTACCGCCAGCTCTCCACCAGGGTCGAGACGGGAAGGCTCAACCAGGCCCTGCAGTCCTGGCTCATCGATTCGCCGCCGCCGGTGGGACCCAAGACCCACTTCAAGGTGCGCTACATGACCCAGGTGAGCGCGAACCCCGTCAAGTTCGTCATCTTCGCCTCGCGCCTCCAGGCCGTGAACGAGACCTACGTGACCTACCTCAGGAATCGCATCCGAAAGGACCTCGGCTTCGATTCGATTCCCGTCGAGCTCGAGCTGAGGGGAACCAAGCGGCGTGAAAACCTTCCGGATCGCTGACGTCGAGAAGCTGATCGGCGTCCGGGCCCATGTCCTCAGGTACTGGGAAAAGCAGGCGCCGGTCCTCGGTCCCGCCAAGGACGACTACGGCCGGCGGGAGTACTCGATGCGCGACGTCGAGCTCCTGCTCCGGCTCAAGTACCTGATCCAGGAAAGGCACTACACGATCGAGGGGGCGAGCGAGGCCCTGCTCTCCGAGATGGTTTCCGGCACCCAGGATTCCGTCGCGAAGCTGAACGAGATCAGGGACGAGCTTCTCGGGCTTTTCGCCATCGCGAGGGAACGCTCCGAAGGGGATGGGAAACCCTGAACCCCTTCCCCGGTCCGGGGCAGCGCGGACATCCGTTTTTTTCGACGCGCTTGTGGAAATCCCCCGGATGGGGTAGTATCACCTATCGGGATTGTCCGTACTGACAGGACCACCCGCGGAGCGTTCCATGTCCGCTACCGTTGAGCACGAAAAACGTAAAAAAGAGATCCTCGAAAAGGCGCTCGATGTATTCTCGAAGGAAGGCTACGACGACACCACCTTCCAGAAGATAGCGGACCGTTGCGGCATTTCGCGAACCATCCTCTACATCTACTTCAAGGACAAGCGGGACATTTTCCGCTACGCGATCAAGCTGATCACCGAGACCCTCGAAACGGAGATGGTCCGCGTGGAGCTCGATCCGTCGAAGCCCGTTATCGAGAGGATCCTCGCCGTATTCGACAGCGTTGTCGACACCCTTACCGACCAAAGAAACTTTCTCGCGGTCATCCTCGAGTACCTCATGCACCTGAAGATCTCGGGCACCGCCCCCGAGGAAAAAATCTTGAGAAGGACGATCCGGGTCCGTCACCACTTCTCCCTCCTGGTGAACGAGGGGAGGGCGACCGGCGAGATCCGCAAGGGGTTCTCGGGCGCCGCCCTCAATTCCCTGCTGTACGGCCTCATCGAGGCCGCCGCTTTCAGGGTCTCGGCCTACAAATCGGCGGGCACTTCGGAAATCGACGAGCTCAAGTCGGCCGCCCGCCTCGCCATGGAAGGGATCCGGAAGAACTGATTCGGTGGTAATTCCCGCACTTCCGTGTCCCCTTATTTTCATCTGTGCCAGTGGGGCGTCGGACTACGGCCCGCTACCAGGTGATGGTTCCTCCCGCTATCGTGAGGCCAGCGCCCACCGCGCAGATCAGGATCCGGTCGCCCGGCTTGAGACTCCCCGTCGCCTCGAGGTCCTTGAGCGCGAGCGGAATCGAGGCCGCCGAGGTGTTCCCGTACTTCTCGATGTTCACGAAGAACTTCTCGATCGGCAGCTTCAGCTTGTGGGCCACCGATTTGAGGATCCTCTGGTTCGCCTGGTGGGGGACGATCCACGCGAAATCCCCGAGGCTCGTGCCCGACTCCAGGGCGACGGCTTCGATGATGCCGGAGAAGGCCTCGACCGCGGTCCGGAACATCCTGCCCCCGTCCATGAACCAGAACCCGTCGGCGACCTCGAGGCCGCTTCCCGGCGGAAACTCCGAGCCTCCCGCCTTGCGGTGGATGATGTCGTAGCCGCTCGAGTCGGCCCTCAGGATCATGTCGGAAAGGACATGGCCCTTTCCCGTTTTCGGGTTCGGCCTGGAGGAGAGGACGACGGCCCCGGCCCCGTCGCCGAAGAGGAAGGCGGTGGCCCGGTCGGTCTTGTCGGTGAACTTGCTCATCTCCTCGGCGGCGATCACGAGGACGGACCCGTAGGTTCCGGTCTGCACGAACTGCCTCCCGATGGAGAGGGCGTAGAGCCAGCCCGAGCAGGCCGCCGAGAGGTCGAAGGCCGGAATCAGGGGGCAGCCGAGTTTCTGTTGGATGGCGTTCGCCGAGGCGGGAAGGGGCATGTCCGGCGTCGTCGTCGACACGATGATGAGTTCGATGTCGGCCGCCGTCATCCCGGCGTTCTCGAGAGCGGCTTTCGCCGCTTCGGTGCCGAGGTCCGAGGTGGTTTCCTTTTCCGCCCAGTGCCTCTCCCTGATCCCCGTCACTTTCTCGATATAGTCGGCGTCGATGTCGGTGAACTGCTTGATGAAGTGGTCGTTGCCGACGATCCGCGCCGGCACGTAGGTCCCGAGGCCCGCGACGTAGCAGGTCCTGAGCCCGCCCGAGGATGCCTTCTTCGCCTCCTCCTCGTCCAGGTAGCGGCCGATCTCGGCGGCCGTGATCCTGCCGTCCGCCGTCTCCCGGGCGATGCGAAGGAGGTCGGCGTCCGGTATGGCCGCGTCGGCCACCATTTTCCGAATCCGCGGGCTCAAGGTCCTGAGCAGGGCCGAGGCCGTCGAGTCGTCGACCGCCTTGGCTAGAGGGGCCGGCGCGGTGGGCTTCGGCTGTTCCGCCTTTGCCGTCCCGCCCTTCGCCAGGTGTTTCATGTCGGGGTCGGCCGTCCTGATCTCGACCAGGGGGGCGCCGACGTCGACGACGTCGCCCTCCTTCGCGGCGAGAGCGACGACCTCGCCGTCGCAGGGGGATTCGAACTGCCAGACCGATTTTTCGGTTTCGATCTCGGCGAGGGGCTGGCCCTTCCTGACCCCGGTCCCCGCCTTCACCATCCAGCTGACGATGATCCCGTCCACGATCGATTCGCCGTTGAACGGCATGGGAATTACGATACTGTACTCGTTGTCTGCCATGTTTCTTCCTTCCCGGGTCAGTATTTCATAAGCCCGGAGATTTTTTCGAGGATGGTCGCGCTATTCGGACGGTAACGGCTTTCGAGTTCGGGGGCGAAGGGCACCGGGGTTTCCGGCGGCGTAAGCAGGGTCGGCGGGGCGTCGAGGTCGAAGAAGCAGCGCTCGACGACGCCGGCGACGATGGTCGCGCCGAGGCTTCCGCTCGTCCACGCCTCCTGGACGACGAGGAGCCGGTGGGTCTTTTTCACCGACTCGACGACGGCGTCCCAGTCGAAGGGTTTGAGGACCCGGGGATCGATCACCTCGACCGATACGCCGAGTTTCGTTTCCGCGTCGGCCGCCGCCTGGATGGATTCGTGCAGCATGGCTCCCCAGGAGAGGATCGTGAGGTCGGTGCCCGGCCTGCGGACTTTCGCGGCACGGTCGAGGGTTCCGATTTTTCCGTCGAAGGAGATGTCGCCCTTGAGCCTGCGGTAGAGGAACTTGCTCTCGAAGAACATGACCGGGTTCGGGTCGTAGATCGAGGCGAGGAGGAGATTGAAGTAATCCTCGGGGAAGGCGGGGTAGACGATCTTGAGGCCTGGGAAGGTGCCGAACATCCCCTCAAGGTCCTGGGAGTGGAAGGGGCCGTAGGAAAGCCCGCCCCCGGTCGGCATGCGGATCGTGAGCGGGAGCCCGATGCCGGTTCGGAAGAAGTAGGTCCCGGCGTTGACGCCGATCTGGGTCGTCGCGTCGGTCGAAAAATCCGAGAACTGCATCTCGACGACCGGATGCATCCCCATTTCGGCCGAGCCGATGGCGAAGCCGGTGAACCCGGACTCGGCGAGGGGCATGTCGAGGACGCGGGAGCGGCCGTACTTCTGGTAGAGTCCCTTGGTCGCCTTGAAGGGCCCGCCGTAGTCGCCGATGTCCTCGCCGAGGAGGTAGACGCCCCTGTCGGCTTCCATCGCGAGGTCGAGGGCCGCGTTTATCGCCTGGACGGGATAGGCGTCCTTCATCTCGAGGGGGGGGAGGACGGGATTCTCCTTCGGCACGGCTTTCCGGTAGGCCGACCAGACGAGGGTGTCGGGGTCGGGCTTCCTGACCGCGATGGCCCTGTTCGCCTCGGTGGAGACGTGCTCGCGCCACTCGGCCTCGAGGGCGCCGAGCTCGGCCTCATCGACGTGGCCCGTCTCGAGGAGCTTTACCCGCATCAGGGGAACCGGGTCCTCCTTCTTCCAGGCCTCGAGCTCCTCGCGGGGGACGTAGTCGGCCGTGTCGTAGGCGGCGTGGCCGGTGAGCCGGTAGGTCACCGTTTCGAGGAGGAAGGGCCGGGGGTTCTTCCTCATGCCGTCCACGATTCCCCGTGCGGTTTCGTAGACCTCGAGGGCGTTCGTCGCCTTGATGGTCATTCCCTCGATGCCGTAGCCGGCCGCCCTGGCCGAAAGCCTTTCGCACCGGTACTGGTGGTCGGGCGAGGTCGAGTAGGCCCAGTGGTTGTTCTCGATCATGAAAAGGACCGGTACGTCGAGGACCGAGGCGATGTTGATGGCCTCGTGGAAGTCGCCGGTGCTCGTGCCGCCGTCGCCGATGATCGCGAGGCCCACCGATTCGAGGCCCTGGGCCCGTTTCGCGAAGACGGCCCCGGTCACGTTCGGGAGCATGGCGCCGAGGTGGCTCACCATGGGAAGGAGGCCCTTCGTCGGCACGCCGTGATGGACGTTGCCGTCCTTTCCCCCGGTCGAGCTCTCCTCGTTGGCGAGGTAGTGGCAGAAGAGGTTGTAGACCGGGATCCCCCAGTTGAGGTAGCCGGCGAAATCCCTCTGCATGAAGTTGCAGACGTCGGTCTCGGGATTCAGGGCCGTCGTGACGCCGACGATGGCGCCCTCGTTTCCCTCCCCCGAGGTTACCGTCCCTTTGACGAGGCTCTGACGGTAGAGATCCATGATCCGTTCTTCGCTTTTCCGCGCGATATACATGGTGCGGTACATCCGCACGGAAACATCTTTGCTGATACCCATTGCAACCCCTTCATCGCGTACCGCGCGGGACGCACCCGGTTTGACACCCGACGGCCCCGTTTGGGTGCATCCGATGTCGTTTTTCCGGTTTCCCGCCCGAAAATTCCGGCGATTCGCCGGCCAGCCTTGACAGAAAACGTGAAATTCGTATTCTGTTACCTAGATTGTTTGACATATTTGATGATAATGTCAAGGTGCGGATGGCCGATTGAACGACGGAATTCGCCGCGAGGAGGATGGCATGGACAGAAAGATTGTCGTGACCGGCATGGGGGCGGTGACCCCGCTCGGCAATGACGTGGCCACATTTTGGGAGGGCATCAAGGCGGGAAAGTCGGGCATCGGACCGATCACGAGGTTCGACACCGCCGCTTCCGAGGTGAAGATAGCCGCCGAGGTGAGGAACTTCGTTCCGGCGGATTATATGGAAAAACGCGAGGCCCGGAAGATGGCCTTGTTCTCGCAATACGTCGTCGCGGCGGCCGTCATGGCCATGAAGGACGCGGGGCTCTCCGAAGGGAACTACGACAAGGACAGGGTCGCCACGATCGTCGGGAACGGCATCGGCGGCATGGAGGTCTCCGAAGCCAACGAGAGGAAACTCTGGGAAAGCGGGCCCGACCGGATCCAGCCCCTCACCGTTCCGATGATGATCATGAACGAGGCCCCGGCGAACGTCGCCCTCCATTTCGGCACCAGGGGACCGACCTACGTCGTCGCGACCGCCTGCTCCTCGGGCACCGACGCGATCGGCGCCGCCTTCGACGCGATCCGCCTCGGAAGGGCCGACATCGCCATCGCGGGGGGCACGGAATCCGCCCTCACCCCGTTCGGGATCGGCTGCTTCGCCGTCCTCCAGACCCTCTCCACCGACCACAACGACGATCCGGCCAGGGCGAGCCGACCCTTCGACTCGAGCCGGGACGGGTTCGTCATGGGCGAGGGGGCCGGCATCCTGATCCTGGAAAGCCTCGACCACGCGAAGGCCCGCGGCGCCAGGATCTACGCCGAGCTCGCCGGCTACGGCTCGAGCTGCGACGCCTACCACCTGACGAGCCCCGACCCCGAGGGATCGGGCGGCGCCCTCGCCGTCCGCATCGCCCTGGAGGTCGCCGGCATGAAACCGGAAGACATCGACTACTACAACGCCCACGGGACGGCGACCAAGACGAACGATTCGACCGAAACGACGATGATCAAGCGGGCCTTCGGCGACTACGCGCGGAAGCTGAGGATATCCTCGACGAAGAGCATGACCGGGCACTGCCTGGGGGCCGCCGGCGCCATCGAGGCCATCGTGAGCGTGATGTCGATCGTCGACGGCTTCTATCCCCCGACGATCAACCTCGACAACCCCGATCCCGAGTGCGACCTGGACTATATCCCGAACGTCGGGGTGAAGGGCACGATAAACGCCGCCATGTCCTGCTCGCTCGGGTTCGGCGGCCACAACGGAATTCTCATCTTTAGGAGGGCTTCATGAAATCGCTCGCTGAGCTTTTGCCCCACCGGGCACCCTTTCTCCTCGTCGACCGCCTCGAGGTGGCTGAACGGGAGAGGATCGTCGCCTACCGAACCTTCACCGACGCGGACTATTTCTTCAAGGGGCATTTTCCCGGCTATCCGGTTGTCCCGGGGGTTCTTCTCATCGAGGCGATGGCCCAGGCCGGAGCCGCCGGCGTCAGGGAACTCGGGATCGTGACCGCCAAGAAATTCTTCCTGGGAAGCGTCGAGAAGGCGAAATTCCGCCGTCCCGTCCGTCCCAACGAAGAGGTAAGGATGGAAATCGAGAACCTTCGCCTTTCGCCGAAGGTCATCAAGCAGCGCGGCACGGCCTATGTCGGGGACGAGGTCGCGGCCGAGGCCGAGTGGCTCGGCGTCGCGCAGGAGGAATAACATGATCGAACCGATGGTACGCAACAATATCTGCCTGAACGTGCATCCGGCGGGATGCGCCGCGATGGTCAAAAACTGGATACGGGAGACCGAGGAAACGGCGGCCCCGGCCGCGAAGGCCTCCTCCGGTCCGAAGCCGAAGTCCGTCCTCGTGATCGGCTGCTCGACCGGCTACGGCCTCGCCTCGAGGATAGTCTCGGCCTTCGCCTACGGCGCTCCGACGGTCGGCGTCTCCTTCGAGCGGGCTCCGAGCGAGAAGAAGACCGGTTCGCCCGGCTGGTACGACAATCGCGCCTTCGACGCCGAGGCGGCCTCGCGCGGCATCTACTCCGCCACGATCGAGAGCGACGCCTTCGCCAAGGAAACCAAGCTCCAGACCATCGAGGCGATCCGGAAGGGACCGGGAACGGTCGACCTCGTGATCTACTCGATCGCCTCCCCGGTGCGGACCGATCCCGAGACCGGCGTCATGTACCGCTCCGTCATCAAGCCCATCGGGCGGACCTACTCCGGGCTCACCGTGGACCTCGTCACGGGCGAGCTCAAGGAATCCTACATCTCCACCGCAACCCAGGAAGAGGCCGACGCGACCGTCAAGGTCATGGGCGGCGAGGACTGGAAGCTCTGGATCGATGCCCTCGCCGAGGCGAAAGTTCTCGCCAGGGGAGTTCGCACCGTGGCGTTCTCCTACATCGGCCCCTCGCTTTCCCACGACATCTACCGCGAGGGGACCATCGGCCGGGCCAAGGAAGACCTGGAAAGGACGGCGGTCGCGATCGATCGCTCCCTGTCCCCCCTGGGCGGTCATGGCTGGGTTTCGGTCAACAAGGCGATGTCGACCAGGGCGAGCGCCGTGATCCCGGGGATCGGGGTCTATATCGCCGTCCTCTACAAGGTGATGAAGGAGAGGGGCGTCCACGAGGACTGCGTCGGCCAGATCGTGAGGCTTTTCTGCGACCGGCTCTACGGCGCCGGGGACACTGCCGTAGACCCGGCCGGCCTCATCAGGATCGACGACCTCGAGATGGCCTCCGAGATCCAGAAGGAAACGACGGCGAGGATGAAGAAGATCACCGCGGCCAACCTTCCCGAACTCGCCGACATCGACGGGGTGAGGTCGGACTTCCTCGAGGCCCACGGCTTCGCCGTGCCCGGGGTCGACTACTCGGCCTGAGAATTGCGGAAACCGGCCCGGCGCGTTCGGCCGAAGCCGGCTCCCCTCCTTTTTCGGTGCGCTCGGTTTACACCCCGGAGGCTTTGGGGTATTCTCAGGGATGCGCCCGGAGTTTTCCCGAATCGGCGCCCTTCGAGGAGCGAAACCATGAGCACGAATGAACGCGTCGACGCCATCGGCCGGACCACGGCCATTTCGCGGATACTTTCACTCGCCGTACCGGCGATCGTTCTCGTCTCGGCCCTGGTGGCCATCATCGCCGCGCCGAACGCCTATTCCCTCGCCGCCCTTATCGCGGCGGCCGTCACCTCGGGGGGCTTCGCCCTTTTCTTTCCCCGGATCTTCGCCAAGCGGGAAAAGCCCTGGTTCGTGCCGTTCCGGATCTTCTCCGGCTATTACGCGGCCCTTCTCTACTTCGAGTACGCACTCGAGCGGGTCGCCTTCGCCGCGGCCTCGAAGCTGAACCCCGTCCTCGCCACCATCCTTTTTGCGGGCGCCCTCGTCCTCGTCGCCACGGCCGCCGCGGACTGGCTCCTGATCTCGGGCACCGAATTCCGCGACTTCATCGGCGTGCCGCGCGAGGAGAAGGGAAAGAAGAAGCACGGCTTCTGGTTCCAGGTTTTCGACACGATCCATGCCTTCATCCAGGCGGCCCTGATCGTCATCGTGATCAATATCTTCGTCTTCCAGATATTCCAGGTCCCCTCCGAATCCATGGTGAGTTCCTTCATGATCAACGACCGACCCCTCGTGCTCAAGTTCACGAACGGGCCGAAGGTTCCGATATCGGACATCAAGCTCCCCTCGCTGCGAAGCCCCCGGCGCGGCGACGTCGTCGTTTTCCGCAATCCGCGCTACCCGCGCACCGAGCAATCCGAGTTTAAGCGCTTCTGTTCCCAGCTGGTCTACATGGTCACCTTCTCGCTCGTGAATCTGGACAAGTACAACGCCGACGGCGAAACCAAGGCCGATCCCCTGGTCAAGCGCGTCGTCGGGGTTCCCGGCGAGAAAATCATGATGATCGACGACAAGGTCTACGTGAAGGGGAAGGGCGAGGCTTCCTTCAGGCAGCTGACCGAGGACGCCGAGCGATGGTCCCAGGTCGACGTCGAGGCCCTCTCCGCCGCCGCCCTCGCCAAGGTCAGGGCCGTCCCGATCACCGCCGAGGCCCGCATCGTGCTGAAGAAGTGGGACGGGAAAAAGGCCGCCGAGACCCTCGATTCCCTCGGGACTTCCCTCGACAAGGGATGGGCGGATTTCGCAGCCGCGGCCTCGGGGTCGAGGGGCGCCGCCGCCCGGGCCGTCTTCGAACGCTCGATCCTTCCCGATTTCTACCCCGATCACGCATCCACCCTCAAGCAGAGGCGGATCGACCTCGTCACCTACGGCAACAAGAACATCTTCCAGGACGTCAGGATCTACGGCGACGAACTCCTCTATCTCTATGACGCCATTTCGAATCCCGAGGCCATGGGGGAACTCAAGAGCTACGTGCTGGGATGGAAGACGGCGCCGGTTCCCGCCGACGACCCCTACGCCGAAAACACCCGGAAGGCGAGCCTCTTTTTCAAGCGGAACCTGCTGTCTCTTTTCGCCCGGGACCTCGAACTCGTGGCCGCGAACACCACGGTCCAGAAGATCCTCCTCGATCCGAAGCGGAACGAGCTGATCGGCGAGAAGAAGGAGCTCATCGAGTACCTCTTCCCCTATTACGACATGAGGAATTTCCCGATCACCCCGGCCGCCCGCGACGAGTACATCACGCCCAACCACTACTTCGTGATGGGCGACAACCGCTACAATTCGCTGGACTTCAGGTACGCGAGCGACTACCGGCCCGCGCCCTTCGACACGACGGACCCCTGGTCCCTCTACTACCTGACGAACCTGGATCCGAAGGCTATAGACGGGGACAACATCGAGGGAATCGCGGTGGTGAGGCTCTGGCCCTTTACGAGGTTCGGCTCCATTTCCCACGCGAAGCAATAGACGAGCTAACGCCACTCAAGGGACGCGTGGGAAGCTGCGCGCCCACGCGAAGCAATAGACGAGCTAACGCGTGAGAGGCGCTGTCTCTCACGCGAAGCAGTCGACTGGGTGTTATGAAGCTTAGGTATGAGGGACGGGGCTCCCGGTCCACCCGGCTGGGGCGGCCGCCCCTTGAGCCCCTGTCAGCCTCCGAATCCCCTTCTTTTAAGCCAGGCCGTGCAGAGTTCCGGCCATTTCCCGACGGTCGGGTCTCCCGGGGCGAGGCCCAGGCCGTGGGGGCCGTGGGGAAACACGTGGAGCTCGAACTCGATGCCGTGGGCGCTCAAGGAGCCCGCAAAGAGGAGGCTGTTCTCGACGGGGACGGCCTCGTCGTCGGCCGTGTGCCAGATGAAGGCCGGCGGGGTGTCGTTCCCGACCATGAGCTCGTTCGAGAGGGAGTTGCGGAGGTCAGCGGTCGGGCTGCCCCCGATCAGGTTGTTCCGCGAGCCCTCGTGGGTGAACTCGCCGAGGCTGACGACGGGGTAGCAGAGGACCATGGCGTCGGGCCGGCAGCTTTCGCGGTCGACGGGGTCGACGGCATGAGGATTCCCGGCATCGAAGTGGGTTCCCGCCGTCGAGGCGAGGTGGCCGCCCGCGGAGAATCCGAGGATGGCGATGCGGTCCGGCCGGATCCCGAATTCCTTCGCCCGGCTGCGGACGAGCCTGACGGCGCGCTGGGCGTCGAGGAGGGGGATGGGGTGTCGGTAGGGCGAGACGCGGTAGTCGAGGACGAAGGCCGAAATTCCGGCCTCGTTGAGCATGCGGGCTATCGGCGCGCCCTCGTGGTCGGCCTTCATTTCGTAGCCGCCGCCGGGAAGGACGATGACGGCACCGCGCTCCCCGTCTCCCTTCCCGCCGCCTGAAAGGTAGGGCGTCAGCGAGGGTTCCTTCTGGCCAAAATCCCTGTCGTAAAACGGAACGTCGCGCTCCCAAAGCTGCATCATGCTGCCTCCCGACGGGCCGGTGCCCGGCCCCTTTCCGTAATACCGGAAAAACCGTCGATGGACAAGGGCCGTTTTATGATGAGGGACCGGTCATCGGTACGGTTCCGAATTTCGCTCGGGCCGTCGGGGGTTTTGGTTGACGCCTCTCCGGCGCCGTTGTAGGATGGACCAATGAGCTCACTATCGTTTTTGGCATTCGACCTGGGCGCAAGTTCGGGTCGCGGAATTCTCGGACGCTTCGACGGTTCCATCCTCAAGATCGAGGAGATTCACCGTTTCCCCAACGAACCGGTCGCCATGGCCGGCCACCTGTACTGGGACTTCCCCCGGCTCTACCGCGAGGTTCTCGCCGGCATGAGGGCGGCCTCGGGCCTCGCGGGCTCCGACGGCATCGCGGCCCTCGGCATGGACACCTGGGGCGTCGATTACGGCCTCCTGGACGCCCAGGGCGAGCTGATCGGCAATCCCTACCATTACCGTGACGCCAGGACCGACGGCATGTTCGAGGAGGTTTTCAAGCGGATCGACCGCTCCTCCCTCTACCGCGAGACGGGAACGGCCTTCATGCGTTTCAATACGATCTTCCAGCTCATGGATACCGTGATCAGGAAGCCACGGATGCTCGAGGAAGCCACGGACTTCCTCTTTACCCCCGATCTTTTCGCGAAGTTCCTGACCGGGCGCAAGGTCGCCGAGTATTCGATCGCGAGCACCTCCCAGCTGATGGAAGCCGCACGACCCGTCTGGAGCGGGAAGGTCATGGACGCGATCGGCATTCCCGTGAGGCTTTTTCCGGAAATCGTCCAGGCCGGCACGGTCGTCGGCCCCCTCCTCGGGAGCGTTCGCGAGGAGACGGGGCTTGGCGCCGTTCCCTTCGTCGCGGTCGCCGCCCACGATACGGGATCGGCGGTCGCCGCCGTTCCGGGAAAGCCGGGCGAGGTCGCCTTCATCAGTTCCGGAACCTGGTCCCTCATGGGCTTCGAGTCCCCGACCCCCCTCATCACCGACGACAGCTTCGCCTGGGGCTATACGAACGAGGGCGGGGCATGGGGCGGCAAGCGGGTGCTCAAGAACATCATGGGGCTCTGGATCATCCAGGAATGCAAGCGGGTCTGGGATGCGAAGAACGAGAAGCATTCCTTCGGAGAACTCGCCGACATGGCGGACCGTGCCCCCGCCTTCCGTTCCCTCATCGATCCCGACGACGAGCGGTTCTTCCCGACCTGCGACATGCCCTCCCGGATCAGGGATTTCTGCCGCGAGACCGGCCAGAGCGTGCCGGAGGATGCGGGCTCGATGGCCCGGTGCATCTTCGAGAGCCTCGCCCTGAAGTACCGGTTCGCCCTCGAGCAGCTCGAGGCGATAGCCGGCAAGCGCTTCTCGGCCCTGCACGTGGTCGGCGGCGGCTCGAAGAACACCGTCCTGAACCGCTACACGGCCAACGCCATCGGACGGCCCGTCATCGCGGGACCCGGCGAGGCGACCGCCATCGGCAACCTGATCGTCCAGGCCATCGCCCTCGGCGCGGTCGCCGGGCCCGACGAAGCGCGCGATCTGGTCATCCGCTCCTTCCCGACCGAGACACTCGTTCCCGACGCGGGCCTGGCCTCGGCCTGGAACGACGCCTACGGGCGGTTCAGGACCCTGGCGAAGACCTAACAGCCTCGAAAACGAACGGCCCGCCCCGGGGGGGGGCCGTTCCGGGAAAAGACGGCCCCGCTGTAGACTCCGGGGCCCGCGCCCTGTATTATTGGGGTATGAGCGTTTATATCCTGGAAAATACGATACAGAAGTACTCATGGGGCAGCCCGGAAACCATTCCAACCCTGCTCGGGTTCCCGAATCCGGATCATGAGCCCTTCGCCGAACTCTGGCTCGGAGCCCATCCCAAGGCCCCGTCGAAGCTCGTCGCCCCGGGTGCCGATGGTCCCAGGGATCTCGCAGCCCTGATCGCCGCCGATCCGGACAAGTTTCTCGGCGCACGCTCGGTGAGGGCTTTCGGTCCGCGCCTCCCCTATCTTTTCAAGCTCCTGGCGATCGAGAAGCCCCTTTCGATTCAGGCCCATCCGAGCCTCGAGCAGGCGATCGAGGGCTTCGCCCGCGAGAACGCGGCGGGGATTCCCCTCGACGCACCGAACCGCAATTACCGGGACGACAACCACAAGCCCGAGATCGTCTGCGCCGTCACCCCGTTCCGGGCCCTTTGCGGGTTCAGGGAGGCGGCGAAGATCGTCTATCTGATGAGGGCCTTCATCCCGAGTTTCCTGAAACCCCAGGTCGACGTTCTCGAGGCGGCGGAGCCCGAGGGCAGGTCGGCGGCTCTCGCACAGTTTTTCGACCGGCTCATGACCACGGACGAGGGAACGAGGCGTCGGGTCCTGAAGTCGGCCTGCGCGAAGGCGAGGGACTTCGTCGTTTCCGATGTCGGGATCCAGGACGTCGCCGGCCTCGATGACCTGATCGGCTGCGACCCGAACACCCTGGCGGCACGGACCCTGCTCCGATTGAGCGAGGAATACCCGGACGATATCGGCGTTCTCGCCCCCCTCTACATGAACATCGTCTCGCTCGCTCCGGGTGAAGCCCTTTTCCTGCCCGCCGGCGTCCTCCACGCCTATCTTTCGGGCACCGGCATCGAGCTCATGGCGAATTCGGACAACGTGCTGCGCGGCGGCCTCACCCCGAAATACGTCGACGTGAAGGAACTTCTCTCGGTGCTCTCCTTCGAGTCCGCCCCGCCGAACTACGCGATAAAGAACCCCACCGCCCCCGGCGTCATTTCCTATCGAACCAAGGCGGACGAGTTCGAGCTCAGCCGCATCACCCTCGACGGCGAGCTGTCCTTCCCCGTCAAGGGCCCGGAGATCCTCCTGTGCCTCTCGGGCAGTCCCGAACTGAGGACCGGCGACGAGGCTCCGATTCCGCTGGGAACCGGGGCTTCCGTTTTCATCGGTGCCGATATCCCGAACTACCTTCTCCGCGGCCGCGGCGAGATCTACCGGGCGACCCTGCCGACGCTCCGAAAAAGGACCTGAGGTCCATGAGAATCTGGGTCGATGCCGATTCCTGCCCCCGCCCGGTGCGCGATATCGTGGCCGGCGCCTCGACGAAGTCCGGGATCCAGGCGATCTTCGTCGCCAACACCCCCGTTCCCCACCTGATGGATGGCCGTCCTTCGGGCGGGAGCGGGAAGACGCCTTCCGAATACGAAGGCCCCGCCCCCGCGTCCCTGATCTCGATGGTCATCGTCGAGGCTGGTCCGGACAAGGCCGACGACTATATAGAAAAGAATGCCGTTCCCCCCGACCTCGTCGTCACGAGGGACATTCCCCTTGCCTCGAGGCTCGTCGACCTCGGACTGTCCGTGCTGAACGACAGGGGAACGGTCTACACCAGGGAGAGCGTGAGGAATCGCCTCATCGAACGCGACATCATGCTCGCCGTGCGCTCGTCCCCGGATTATCCGGAAGGCAGGCCCCATTTCGACGAGAAGAAGGCGAAGGCCTTCGCCGAATGCCTCGACCGCGAGATCGTGAGGATCGTCCGCGAGGAGTCTCTCTCTCGTATTTCCGGAACCTCAGGTTCCCACTAACATGGACCGGGATCCCCGTCTTCTCGCCGCCCTCGACTTCATCCTGAACGATGCCGGCGAGGCCGAGATCGAGGTCCTGCTCAAGGCGATCGAGCGGAGGAGCTCGGACATGGCCAGGCTCGGGGGCCTGGGCGGGTACAGTCCCGCGAGCATCGCGAAAAAAACCTCGGAAGCCATCGGAGAGCAGTTCGGCATGAGCATGGATGCCATACGAGGCACGGTGAGGGGATTCGTCACCGACATGATCCTGAAGGAGGTCCCGGGGATTCCCGAGGCCGACCTGAAGGCCCTGCTCGAGGCCTACGTTCCCGATCCGGGGGCGGGACCGAAGGAAAAGGCCGACGTCATCAACGCGGATGGCGTTACCTCGGGCGGCGTACCCCCCGATGTCATCCTCGCGATGGTGAGGCTTTTCATGGAATACTCGACCGGGGCCATGCCCCCCTCCAGGCAGGCCGAGCTCTGGAATCAGACCCCGGGTTGGTACGATACCTATTGGGAGGCCTTTCCCGATCCGGTCAGGCAGCTGATCACGGCCTGTCTCAAGGGAAAGATCACCCCCGAGGTGTTCTGGACGGCCCTGTTCAGCGCCCTCGGCCTGTGAGCCCGAACGAGGTCCGCCATTGCCGACGGAACGGAAAGCTCCGTCCCCCAAGCCGCTTTTCCTGGTTCTTCGGTCACATCCCGATCGTCCTTGCGCCTGGGGCGATGTTTTGCTAAAGTATCGCGAAGAGGCTCGCGTTGAAACGGGCGATCCTGCCGAAGGGGAACCGCATGGATACCGAATACCTTGATCCCGAGAGGACTGACCAAGCCGAGATCCTCAGGCAGCAGGCCGTCGTTTCCGGGTCGGCCTACGCCTCGACGCTCGACGATTTCCCGATTTTCATCTTCATCCTGAATAAATTCCGCCAGATCGTGTACTGCAACGAGCGCTCGCTCGAGATACTCCCGAAGCGGTCGAGGGAAGGGGTGATCGGCATGCGTCCTGGCGAGGCCCTTTCCTGCGCCCACGCCTACGAAAAGGAGGGGGGATGCGGAACGACCTCCTTCTGCCTCTTCTGCGGCGCGTCGAAATCGATCGAATCGGCGCTGAGCGGGCGGAAGGGCGTGGAGGAGTGCAGCATCACCCGCACCATCAACGGACGGATCGAATTCCTGGAGCTCGACATCTGGACGAAACCGATCAGCATCGCGAACGAGGGTTTCGTTCTCTTCGCCGCCTTCGACATCTCGGCCGAGAAGCGGCGCCAGATCCTGGAGAGGACCTTCTACCACGACATCATCAATACGGCGACCGGCCTCCAGTCTGTCTTTTCCCTTCTCGGTACCCTCCCCGAATGTGATGCACCCGCCCACGACGAGTACCTCGCCCTCGCCTCGAGCGCGACCGACCAGCTGGTGGACGAGATCCTCTCCCAGCGGGAGCTGAAGTCGATCGAGGAGCACAGCATGATGCCCGGGTATGCCCCCGTCGCCCTCCGCGAGCTCTTCGACGAGATCCTCAGGCTCTACCGCTACCTCGCCAAGGGCGCGGAGGTGGAAACCGTCGTCTCTTCCGACTCGCAAAACGTGGTCTGCCTCTCGGACCGGGTGCTTCTGAGGCGGGTGGTCGGAAACCTGGTTAAGAACGCGATCGAGGCCTCTTCCCGAGGCGATACCGTTTCGATATCCTCTCATGAGGTGAATGGCGAGGCCATCATCGAGGTGAGGAATGCGGGGGTCATGCCCCTCGCCGTTCAGGGCCAGGTATTCAAGCGCTCCTTTTCCACCAAGGGGAAGGGACGAGGTATCGGCACCTTCAGCGTGAGGCTGATCGTGGAGGATTATCTCCACGGCTCGGTCGCCTTCAGGAGTTCGAAGGACGAGGGGACGATTTTCACCGTCCACATCCAGATTCGGCCGGATTTCATCAACCAGGCGAAGCCGGACCGGACTTGAACCGACTCACGATCCCTCTGTACTCGTATTTTCAATGGCCGCCGGAAAACGCAGCTTTCCCGGCGGCCTCATAAGGACAGACCATGCAAACCGCGTTACTAAAATCAGCGCTCGATTCGGCGACGGAGACCGAGGAAATGCTCGTCGACTCCGGTTCCCTCGAATCGGTGGCGAGGCTTTTCGCCGAGCATTTTCCCGGCCGGGCTGCCGTCATCGTCGCGGCCTCCGATACCTGGACGGCCGCGGGCTCGAGGGTCGAAAAAGCCTTCCGTTCCCTCGGCATCCGATGCGAAAAGCCGGTGGTGTTCGCCATTCCGCCCTTCCTGCACGGCGACTATGACCATATCGCCGAATTGCGCGACGGGTTCGCGGCCCACGATGCGATTCCGATAGCGGTCGGCGGCGGGACCATCAACGACATCGTCAAGCGGGCCTCGAGCGAGGCGGGCCGGCGCTACATCTGCGTGGCGACCGCCGCCTCGGTGGACGGCTACACCTCATCGGGAGCCGCGATTCTCAAGGACGGCTTCAAGCAGACCCTCGCGTGCGCCGCCCCCATCTTCGTGGTCGCCGATCCCGACGTTCTCGCCGCGGCTCCCGCCTACCTCACGAGTTCGGGCTACGGCGACCTGGCGAGCAAGCTCGTCGCCGGCTCCGACTGGATCGTCGCCGACGCGGTCGGTTCCGACCCGATCAACGCCTACGCCTTCAGGCTCACCCAGGAGGAGCTTCGGACCCGGCTTTCGGGACCCGAGAAGGCGGCCGCCGGGGACCCCGAGGCCATCATGGGGCTCTTCGAGGGGCTCGCGATGACCGGGTTCTCCATGCAGTTCCTGAAAAGCTCCCGCCCCGTTTCCGGCTGCGAGCACCTGTTCAGCCACGTCTGGGAGATGGAGGACCTCTACTTCGAGGGCCGGCCCGTGACCCACGGCCACAAGGTTGCGATCGGGACCCTCGCCGCGACGGCCCTGTCCGAGGTTCTCCTCCGCAGGGGCTTCGCGGACATCGACCCTGCGGCAAGCGCAGGGGGCTTGCCTTCATCCGAGGCCAGAGCCCGCGAGGTCGTCGACGCCTTCAAGGGCTCGCCCGCCGCCCGGGGGGCCGTCGACGCGGCCCTGAAGGTCGCCACCGCCAAGCTCGACCCGAAGGCCGCCATCGTCCACCTGGAAAGGGCGAAGGACAGGTGGACCGAGGTTTCCGGCCGAGTGGCGGCCCAGCTTGAGCCCTACGCCGAACTCCGCGAGGCCTTCAGGAAGGCGGGCTGTCCCACGAAACCCGAGGACATCGGCCTCAACCGTGAATACGCCATACGGACGGCCTTCAGAGCCCAGATGATACGCGACCGGTACACCGTCCTCGACCTGATGTACGAGGCCCGCATCCTGGACGAATGCGTCGGGGCCGTCATCGCCGACGGAACCTATCTCCGGTAGCGGTCGGCCGTTCGCCTGATGCGGTTCAACGCCATGATGGGCCGGTCGTTGCTCTTTTCGCCCGGTTCGTGTATAAATCTGGGGTATCCCCTTCCGGAGAATCTATGAAACTATCTGACATGCGCAACATCGGCATCATGGCCCATATCGACGCCGGCAAGACAACCACGACCGAACGCATCCTTTTCTATTCGGGAAAGAGCTACAAGATCGGCGAGGTCGACGACGGCGAGGCGACGATGGACTGGATGCCCCAGGAACAGGATAGGGGGATCACGATCACCTCGGCCGCCACCACGATATTCTGGAAGGATCACCAGATCAACATCATCGACACCCCCGGCCACGTCGATTTCAC
>DBTK01000081.1:20249-23423 GCA_002307015.1 Spirochaetaceae bacterium UBA1318 | reverse complement strand
CGAGGTCGAGCGGAGCCTCCGCGTCCTGGACGGGGCCGTCGGCATTTTTTGCGCCGTGAACGGGGTCGAGCCCCAGACCGAAACGGTCTGGCACCAGGCGGACCATTACCGGGTGCCCCGCGTCGGCTACGTCAACAAGATGGACAGGCCCGGCGCCGATTTCTACCAGGCCGTCGAGGACGTGAGGACGAAGCTCGGCGCGAACCCGGTGCCGATCCAGATACCGATCGGCAAGGAAGCCGGCTACGTCGGCATGATCGACCTGCTCACGATGGAGGAGGTCCGCTTCGATCCGGCGACCGACGGCACGGAGATGATCCGCTCGCCGATAGCGGCGGAGCGGTTCGCCGAAGCCGAAAAGTGGAAGGAGCATCTCGTCGACTCCCTCTCCTCCTTTTCCGACGAGATTACCGGACTCTTCCTCGAGGGGAAGACCCCGCCCGTCGAGCTCCTCAAGCAGACCATCCGCAGGGCCACCCTCGACCGGGCCATCGTCCCGATGCTCTGCGGGGCCTCCCGGCGCAACATGGGGGTCCAGCCCCTGATAGACGCCATCGTCGATTACCTGCCCGCCCCCGACGAGGTCGAGCCGACCATCGGCCACCACCAGAAAAAGGACGAACCGGTTCCCGTTCCCTGCAAGGCCGACGGCAATCCCCTCGGTCTCGTCTTCAAGATCCAGAACGACCGCGAGGCGGGGAGCCTCTGCTACGTGAGGATGTATTCCGGTTCCATCAAGACCGGCTCGACCGTCTACAACCTGAACAAAAAAAAGCGCGAGCGGGTGAACCGCATCCTGCGCATGCACGCGAACCGCTCCGAGCCCATGGACCAGGTATCGGCGGGCGATATCGCCGTGTTCGTCGGCATGAAGCTCGCCCAGACCGGCGACACGGTCGGTTCCGAGGGATGGCCCGTCCTCCTCGAGAAGATGGCCTTCCCGATTCCGGTCATCATGGTGGCCATCGAGCCGAAAACCACCTCCGAGCGCGACCGGCTCCGCGAGGTGCTCGACATCCTCGCGAAGGAGGATCCGACCTTCACCACCCGCGAGGACGAGGAGACAGGCCAGCTCATCATCTCCGGCATGGGCGAGCTCCACCTCGACGTCCTGGTGACCCGCATCATCGACGAGTTCAAGGTCGGCGCCAAGGTCGGCAACCCCCAGGTCACCTACCGCGAATCGATCACGAAGGAAACCTCCCATACCGAGAAGTTCCGCCGCGCGATAGCGGGGAAGGACAACGAAGCCGGCCTCACCCTCGCGATCAAACCCCTGCCGCGGGGAAGCGGGAACGTCTTCTCGATCTCGGGGCGGAAGGACAAGATTCCCGAGGAGATCCTCGACGCGATCGAGCGCGGGGTCACCTCGAGCTTTTCGACCGGGATCCAGTTCGGCTACCCCTCGATCGACATCGGCGTGACCGTCACCGACGTCGATTACAACGAGAACACGAGCACCCCCTTCGCCTTCGAGGCCTGCTCGAGCATGGGTTTCGACGCCGCCTGCCGCGACGCCGGTCCCGTCCTCCTCGAGCCCATCATGAAGGTCGATGTCACGACGCCTCGGGATTTCGTCGGCGAAGCGATCAGCCTCCTTTCCCAGCGGGGCGGCCTCATCACGAGCACCGAGAGCAAGGTCTCGACCGAGGTCATCCACGCCCAGGCGCCGCTCGCCGTCATGTTCGGCTTCTCGACCTCGCTCCGCTCGGTATCCCAGGGCCGCGCGAGTTTCGCGATGGAGTTCAGCCACTTCGAGAAAAAGGCGAACTAGCGGAAGAATCTTTCGGCCGCGTCGAGGCGGGACCCGGTGAGGCCGCCCGGGCTTCAGGACCCTTTACCGTCCGGCGGAATGGCGTCCGTCTCCTCCGTTCCGAGGGCCGCGCTCCATTTTTGCGCCCAAGGGGCGAAGGGCGCCAGAAGGACGAACAGCTCCTTGCCCAGGGGTGTCAGCTCATAGCCGCTCAAGGTCCGCGACACGAGCTTCGCCTCCTGAAGGTCCTTGAGCCGGCTGTTGAGGATGGACGGCGAGATCGTCCCGCTTTTCCGTTCGCAGGCGCTCTGAAGGTTCCTGAAGGTCGCCGGTCCCTGATAGAGATTCCAGACGATACCCATCGCCCAGCGCCGGCCGAGAAGGTCGAACAACGCCATGAGGGGTTGGCCTGTCGTGGATCCGCGGACCGGTTTACCGGGCTTGGGTATCGCCATGGCTTACTTCTGTCCCGCCGCCCTGAGGTCGGTCAGCGTCTTTCCGGCGCGACCGATATTGTCGGCATCGAGCTCCGAGATGAGGACGGTGAACTCGCTCGCCGGGATCTTGGTGATGGCGATGGCATCGGCGGTCAGCTTTTCGATAAGCTCCTTCTTCTGTTCCTTGCTGCTTTTTCCCATGGTGATTTGGATGACTGGCATAGGTTTCCTCCTGCGAGATGGCATTTGCTATGTAATGCATAGCATGCTATGAAAAAAATAGCAACAGGCCCGAGGCGGGGTTTTCTCGCCGCACGTGCGGCCACGCGCGCGTGTCGGGCGGACAAGGCTTTCCCGAGTCCCTTTCTCGTGGTATAGTCTTGCGGCAATTGACAACCAAACTTTACCCGAATAACGATAAGGTATCATTCCCATGAAGATATACGGTAACGCGGCCTATCGCCTTTTGAAATTCGTGCTGAGCTCCTTTCTGAACACCTGGCTAAGGATGAGATTCGTCGAGCTCGAGCCGATCAGGCATGGTCCGAAGGTCTTCACCATCAACCACCCGACCGTCTGGGACGCCTTTCCCCTTCTCGCGTTCCGGAGGCGCCAGTTCGTCCACGTCATGGTCGAGGACCAGATCTGGTCCTTCGTCGTGCCGAGGATGATCTTCACCTACTCGAACCAGATCAGGCTGAATACCCTGCATGGCGATCCAGAGGAATCCTTCCGCGACGCCCTGCAGGCCCTGACCCTCCACGGGGACAACGGGGTCCTCGTTTCGATCGAGGGGGGCCTCACCCATCATGGGGAAAGGAAGCGGGCGCGGAAGCTGGCTTCCCGTCTCGCCGTCGAGGCCCGCGTGCCGATCATTCCGATCGGGGTCTGGATCGATCCCGCCGATATCAGGGAAAGGCGCTTCCACTACAACAACCACGGCAAGAAGTACGTCGACGTTTCCTACGTCCCGAAATTCAGGGC
>DBTK01000081.1:19011-20008 GCA_002307015.1 Spirochaetaceae bacterium UBA1318 | reverse complement strand
TTTCCTACGTCCCGAAATTCAGGGCCCGCTACACGATCGTCATCGGTCACCCCATCTACCTGGACGAATGGCTGGACCGGGATCTCTCCCGCGACGATTTCCAGGCCATCGCCGACCGGGCGATGAAGGACGTCTACGCCTGTTCCGCGATAGCGCGGAAAGTGGCCTCGGCCCGATGACCCGGCGGGACTGAAGTCCCGTGGGTCAGCAGGGCCTGCGGGCCCCCCCCCGGGCAAGGCGGCTACTTCTTCAGCCCTTGGTCTTTTCGTACGCCGCGAGGTTCTGGCCGAAGTAATCGAGGTGGGATTTGGCGTGGCCGATGTAGGTCTCGACGACCTGGGCGAGTTCCATCCGTCCCCTGGCCGGATGGTCGATGAAGAACGCGGCCCAGTCCTCTTCCGCGATCGCGCGAAGCATGGCCGCGGCCGGCTTCCGCAAACCCCGTGCGGTTTCGAGGGATCCAATCGCGTCGGCCGTTTCGTAGCGGGCTGCCTTCTGCCAGATTTCCTCCTCCCAGGCGAAGACGCGGGAGCCCGGCTGGGCGACCGCGAGCCTGATCCTGCCGTAGCCGAAGCTTTCAGCGTCGAGCATGTGGATGGCGTGTTCCCGTATCGTCCATGCGTCGGAGCGATCCATCGGCCTGAAATCGACGACGCCGGCCGGCAGCCTCTTCGCGAAATCGATCAGCGGATCGATTGCCTGTTCGTAGCGGTCGATAAGGGAGAGCTTCTCGTGCGTATTCATCGGGACCTCCTCGTTCATCGGTGAGGCTACCCCGAACCGGCGCTCCGCCGCAAGCACCGGCCGGCTATGCGTGCCGGAATGGAGCGATGATCACACCGTCGAGGGCGTGGTGCGATCGTCATACACAAAAATGTCCTCGATTTTCAGATTGAAAATTCTCGCTATCCGATAGGCCAGGTCGAGCGAGGGAGTAGCTTGATCGTGCTCGAGATACCCGATCGTTTGGCGGGTTACTCCCGCCATGATGGCCCGT
>DBTK01000081.1:1172-18775 GCA_002307015.1 Spirochaetaceae bacterium UBA1318 | reverse complement strand
TGGCGGTTTACTCCCGCCATGATGGCCAGTTCCTTCTGACTCATGTTTCGTTCTTTTCTGATGCTACTGATATTGCTTTTCATGGCTGTCCATCTTTTCCGAGCGTCCTCAGGATGGCGCCCGGGCATCGAAGGAACGGGTAGTTGAAACGCCGAACGGGTCTCAACTGCCTGCCTTCGGATCGCTCGCGATAAAAATCCCCCATCGTACTCTGGGGGATTCCTACGTCGCAATGAAAAAGAGCCGTCGCAGGACCACCCCCGGTCAGTTTCCGGTCTGGTATTTCGCCTCGAAATCGAAGATGAGGGAGGCGAGCTTCAGGCGCTCGTTGAGCAGCTGGATCCTCGCCCCCTGCCAGGACACCTCGGCGTCCTGGAGGTCGAGGATCCTGCCCGTCCCGAGCTGGTAGGCGGCGTTGGTGAGCTCATAGGCCCGCTTGCTCGCATCCACCGTGTTCGTGAGGTTCCCGATCTTGTCGACGCTGTCCTTGATCATGCGCAGCTGGTTCGAGGCATCGTCGCGGGCGGTGCGCAGGGTGAGCGCCGTGTTCTCTCGGGCGAGGGCCAGCCTGTCCTCGTACTCGCTTTTCGCCACGCGTACGCTGGAGCCGGGCAGAAGGGGGTCGAGGGCCCAGGAGAGGGTCAGGGACAGGGCCCCGCTGCTCTGGTTCCAGTTGTTCGAATCCCAGATGCTGGTCGTCTTTCCCGTGAGCGAGTTTTTCACGCCGGGGCCGTTCAGCGTCGGATCGGCCTTGTACTGCACGATGAGATTCGGCATGTAGGCCAGGGACTCAAGCTTCAGCGCGCTCTCGAGCTGCTTCTCTCCCTGCTGGGCGAGGCGCACGTCGAAGCGGTCGTATTCCGAGAGGGTAAGGCCGTCGATCACGGCGGTCTGGTCGTCGAGGCTGCCGACGAGCTTCATGTCAGGACGGGTATCGAAGCCCAGGGCCTGCTGGAACTGGGTGATGCCGACCACCCTCGCGGTCTCCATCGCCTGGAGGTCGGGGGTGAGGTTCTCGACGTTCATCTTGGAGTAGACGTAGTTGAGCTCGGTGCCCTGTCCCAGCTTGTAGGATACCTCGACCTGCCTGAGCCTTTCCTTCGCCGTCTCCAGTCTGCTCCTGGTGAGTTCTATCGCCTGGTCCTGGACGAGGAGCTGGTAGAATATCTTGCGCACGGTCGCGGCCATGCTCCTCTCGGCCTGGGTCTTCGAAATGAGGCTGCGCTGGTAGTCGATGGCCGCCTGGTCCATGAGCCCGAAGTAGACGGGGCTGAACACCTCCTGGATGGTGAGGCCAAGGGCGAGGTTCGCCTTGTCGGGGGTGAAGTAGATCCCGCTCGCGCCCGAGCCGCCGGAGCCCGGGTTGACGGCGACGAGGCTCTGGCTCACCTTGTTGAGCTCGAGGGCGGTCGCCGACACCGAGATGCTCGGCAGGAACTTGTTCCAGGAGAATTCGCTCGCCCTCTGCTTGATGCGGCTTTCGACGGCCGCCGATTTCACCGCAAGGTTGTTGGCGAGGGCCGCGCCGACGGCCTGGTCCACCGTCAGGGTATCGGGGGCCGTTTCGGCGAAAAGCCCTAAGGCTGCCGGTCCCGCAGGCAGCAGCGCGATGGCCGCGGCCAGTATCAATCTATTGAAAGGTGCATTATTTCGCATCGCTCGACTCCATGAAGGTCGTTTTGGGGTGGTAGAATCGCGTCTTGAGCTTCTCCACCGAGAGGAAGGTAACCGGCACCACGATCATCGTGATGATCATGCCGAAGATGAGCCCGCCGATGAGGACGACGCCCATGGCCGCCTTCATTTCGCCCGCCGAACCCAAACCGAGGGCCACGGGCATCATGCCGAATACCATGGCGAGGGTCGTCATGAATATCGGTCTGATTCGCGTGGAGACGGCCTCTTTGAACGCCGACACCGGGTCCATCCCCCGTTCGTCGCGGTTCTTGAGCGCCCGGTCCACGAGGAGGATGGCGTTCTTCGCCGTGAGGCCCAGGAGCAGGATGAGGCTCAGTATCGAAAAGATGTTCAGGGTCTGACCCGTCAGCGCGAGGGAGAAGAAGCCTCCGATCATGGCGAAGGGTAGGCACATCATGACCGCGAGCGGGTAGATGAAGGAGTTGAACAGGATGCCCAGGATCGCGTAGATGAAGATGACCGAGAGGATCATGGCGAATCCCATGCTGCCGAAGGCGTCGCCCTGGAAGGCGAGCATTCCCGAGGGGTGAACCTCGACACCGGCGGGGATGTGGATCTTCGCGCCTTTCGCGAGAACCTCCGTGTTGATGTCTCCCGTCGCCCTGCCGAGGGCCTGGCTCGAGACGCTGACCGAGTCGTCCCTGTCGTAACGGCTGAGGATCGTCGGGCCGAAGGCGTTCTTGATCGTCGCGAACTGGTTCAAGCGTATCTGCCTTCCCTTGTTGTTGACGAAGCTCAGGGATGCCACCTGCGCGGTGCTCGTCCTGTCGAAGCTGTCGAGAACGATCCGTATCGTGTAGTCGGTGCCGTTTTCGTGGTAGTTCAGGTCCTCGTTCCCCGCGAGGGCCATGCGGAGAGCCGCGCCGACGGTGTCGAGGGAGAGGCCGAGGTCGGCCATCTTCGTGCGGTCGATGTCGACCTGAAGCTCGGGTTTCCCTTCGCTCACGGAGCTCTTCACCTCGCCCGTTCCCTTGACCGTGCGCATCATGGACGCCCACTCGGTCGCGACCTTGACGTTCGCGTCGTGGTCGGGGCCGACGATGTTGTATGCGATCGGGTCACTGCTCGAGCTCATGAGGCCGGATTGAAGCACCGTGACCTTGACCCCGGGGATGGACCTGACCGCCTTTTCGACGTCGAGACCGATTACGAGGGAGCTCCGTGTGCGCTGACTCTTTGGTACGAGACCGACGGTAATCTGGCTCTTGTAGTTGGTCGTGCTCTGTGAGTCGTAGCCGACCTTGGTATACACCGTCGCGATCTCAGGCCTCGAAAGGAGGTCCTTTTCGATTCCGCGCACGATCTGGTCGTTCTCCTCGAGGGTTACCCGCTCGGGGAGTTCCATGTTGATGTTGAACTCGCCCCGGTCGATGCCCGGCATGAACTCGGACCCGACGATACCCGTCGCCATGAGCGCGAGGCTTCCGACGAGGAGGGCGACGGAGAGGAAGATGGTGATCTTCTTCCGTCTCGCGGCCCAATCAAGCACCGCGAGGAAGCCGTTCGTGATAACGCCGAAACCGCGGTCGAAGCCCGACCCGAAGCGGTCCATGAGGCTGAGCCTGCCCGTTTCCGCCTTCTCGCCGAGCTTCGATGCGAGGAGGGGGGTGAGGAAGAATGAGACCACGAGGCTTATGGCAGTCGCGATGACCAGTGTCAGCCCGAACTGGATCAGGAGGTCGCCGATCGTTCCGCCCGAAAGCGAAACGGGCAGGAAGGCGACGATGATGACCAGGGTGACCGCCGAGGCCGCGAAGGCTATTTCGCTCGTTCCGTGGCGCGCCGCCTCGACCGGATTCTTGCCCAGGGCCTTGTGTCGGTGGATGTTCTCGACGACGACGATCGAGTCGTCGACGAGGATGCCGATGACGAGGGTGAGGGCCAGGAGGCTCATCATGTTCAGGGTGAAATTGCCCACGCTGATCCCGATGAAGGTGGTGAGCAGGGTCGCCGGGATGGCCATCATGACGACGAAGGCGTTCCGGATATCGTGCAGGAAAAGGAGGATGATGAACCCGACGAAGATAACCGCGAGGATGATGTCCTGGACGACGTCGTGGGCCGATTCCAGGGTGAACACCGAGGTATCCTGGGCGAAGACGATGTTGACTTCGTGAGCCTTGAACTCCTTTTCCATGACGGCGACTTCCGAGTGGATCTTCTTGCTCACCTCGACGGCGTTCGATCCCGACTGTTTCTGGATCTGGAGGCCGATCGCGTCCTTGCCGTTGAACCGGAATATGGTGTCGGAGTCGGCGAGTGCATCCTGAATCTGGGCGACGTCGCCCAGACGGATGCTGCCCGCCCCCGTCGTGGTGGTCAACACGAGGCTCCTGATCTCGTCCAGGCTCTTGAGCTTGCCGGCGATTCGGACGACGTACTCGCCGTCCGAGTCCTTGATGTTTCCCGCCGGGAAGTCGAGGTTGGCCGCCTGGAGCTTCTGCATGACGAGCAGGATCGGGATGCCGTACTGCTCGAGCTTCGTCTGGGCAAGGCTGATCCGGATCTCTCGGGCGTTGCCGCCCAAAATCGTCACCTGGCCGACGCCGTTGATCCGGGCGATTCGGTTCTTGACCTCGTCCTTCACGAATTCGTAGAACGCGCCCTTGTCGTAGTTTCCCGTGATGGCGAGCTGAACGATGGGGAGGTCGTCCATCGAGAACTTGTTGACCGCCGGGGTTTTCACCTCGGACGGCAGCTTATACATGTTCGCGTTCACCTGGCGCTGTACGTCCTGGGCCGCGATATCGATGTTCGTGCCGGCGATGAATTCCAACTCGACGACGCTGACGTTCTCGGTGGAGTTGGCGTACACGTGTTTGATCCTGGCCGTGCCCGAAACCGCGTCCTCGATCTTCTTGGTGACGTTGTCCTCGACCTCTTTCGGTGAGGCCCCCGGGTAGGCTGTGACGATGGTGAGATAGGGCATCGACATGGGAGGCGTCAGCTCGTACTTCATGGCCGAGTACTCGACGATTCCGAGAAACGCGAGCAGGCTGAATATTATGATGACCGCTACCGGTCTGGCGTGTGGCAGATCGAGAATTTTCATTATTGCGCCGCCTTCACGATGGACACGAGGGCCCCGTCGAACAGGTTGTTCTGCCCGTCGGTGACAACGTCGTCGTTCGGGGAAAGCCCGTCGAGGGCCTCGAAGTCCGTGCCGTACTCCCCTCCCGCGACTATGGAAACGAGTTTCGCGACACCGTTTTCGACCAGGTAGACCTGGGGTTTCTGGTAGGAGCCGACGAGGCTCACGCGCGGGATGGCGAGGATCATTCTCTGCCCGAGGTTGATGTGGGCCTTGGCCGACATTCCGTCGTAGAGGGGCTTGCGGGGATCGCTCTTCAGGGCTATCTCGACGGGGAAGGTCAGGGCCGAATCTCCCTTGGGACTGATACCGGAGACGGTTCCGGAGAACCTCACGCCGGGGTAGAGGTCGGAATCGATCGAAACCTTCATTCCCTCTTTGATTTTCAGGATTTCCTTCTCGCCGATCTGGACCGTCAATTTCAGGTTCGCGGTGTCGACGAGGTAGGCGACCGGGGCGCCTGGCGAGAGCATCGAACCGACGCTGACGGATTTCTGGGTCACGACGCCGTCCTGGGGGGCGGTCACCTTCGTGTTTTCGAGGTCGCGCTTGGCGTTCTTGAGCTGGGAGCTCGTGTTGGCGAACTGGAGCTTCAGGCCCTGCCTGTCCTGGTCGGAAATGACCTTTTGGGCATAGAGATCCTGGGCCCTGTCCCAGTCGGCCTTGCTTTTGTCGAAGGCGGCCTGGGCCGAGTCCAAGGCGGCTTTCTTGAGGTCATCGTCTATCTGGGCGAGGATGTCGCCCTTGGCGACGTGGGATCCGACCTGGACGAAGACCTGGGTTACCTTCCCCTGGGTTTCCGAGACGACCTGAACCTCGTTCTCCGCGTGGATCGTACCATTGAGAACGAGCTCGCCCTGCACGCTCTTTTTCTGCGGGTGGGTGGTCGATACCGATATCTTCACATCGCTTTTTGTCGTGGTTACTGCGGCCGTCTTGCTTGCGCCGCATCCGGTTGCCATCGCGGTAAGGGCCAGTGCCATTCCGGCCAGAAGTCCCATCCCGATTTTCATCCCTTTTTTTCGCCGATTCATCCTTCCCTCCTAAAATGCTCTACCGGGCGTGGAAACGCCTTAAGCCGTTTCTCGCCCGTAGCTTGTTCGTATAAGATAATCATGGTGAGTTACCACTGACTATCATTTTCATGCCAAAAAGATCAGAAAAAAAGCTCCACGAGCCGGTCGGTGAAATCCTGCTCGAGCCTGTCCCAGATGTCCGGCGAGGAGATCTTGAAAACCTCGTCGAGCAGGAAGAATCCCATGATCTGGGCCATGATGTGCAGTGCCATCATGTTGTAGTCGCTCTCGTCCTTGGCTTTCATCCGTTTCTTGATTTCCTCGGGCAGTGTGTCCCGCTTCAGGAGCTGGACCAGGAAGTCCTTCGTATCCTGGTGGGCCTGGATGAGGCGGCTCTGGACGAGCTCGAAGAGCTCCTTGTCCAGGAGTTCGGGACTGATGGCCAGAATCTTCGCGATCTTCCGCTGTGCCCTGAAGGCCTCGAAGATGGTCTTCATGAAGGCCTTGAGCTCATCCTTGGAGTCGACGTAGATCAGGGCGCTCATGGCCGTGAGCGTCGAATCGCCGTTCCATGCCTCCTTGAGGATGCGGATGAAAAGCTCGCGCTTGGTGTGGAATTTCCGGAAGAGGGTCATCTCGGTGATTCCGGCTTTCTGGGCGATTTCCCGGGTCGAAACGGAGGTGTAGCCCCTTTCCGCGAAAAGATTCTCCGCAACGCGCATTATGTCACTATCTGCAATACTCATTATGATAGTAAATACTATCATTTTGTGTTTTGGTCAAGCGTTAAAAAAGGGCGGCCGTTTCTTGGCCGCCCTCACCGATTGCGATCGTCTATTGGTGCGTGTAGGTGATGCTCCTTGCCCCGTTCACGAGGACCGAATCCCCGAGAACCTCGACCTTTTTCAGGATGAGGTTGCCGAGGCAGAAGTAGATGGCGTTGCCCGCATAGTAGACCTTGTATTCGGCCTTTCCATCCGTTCCCGTCATGGCGATGGTGTAGACGTCGCCCGACTTGGTGATCTCCTGGGATACCCGGCCGGCGAGGGAATACCGCTCCAGGTTGATCGTGCCGTCGTCGATCTCGATGATCGTTTTCGGGTTGCTCAGGGTGTAGGGCTCGATGGTGATCGAACTATCCTCGACGGTCATGCCGTAGTTGAGCGGCAACACGGAGTCGCTGTAGTAGGTGTACTCGTTGTCCTTCTTGTCGATCTTTCCCATGTGCTCGATCGTGAACAGGGTTTTCTTGGATTTCGGTTTCGTGATCCGGTAGGAGACGGCCGAGGACTCGAAGTAGCGGTAATCGTCGCCCTTGCGGACGAGGCGAGTCCATCCCGACCGAAGCTCGAAATCCCGTTCGGTGTCGATCTTGAGCAGCTTGACCAGGTCGAGGAAGATGCTTCCCCGGTGATCGATCGCGAGCCCGTTGCCGAGATAGATGCCGTAGGGGCCGACCGGGATATCCTTGGGCCCGTTGCTCTTTTCGCCGCCCGCCGTGGGGTCCTGGACGTCCAGCAGCCTCACCGTCATGTCGAGGGGGATGATTTCGGGCTCGAAGGCCATGTCGGCGGAATTCTTCGACGCGGATTCCAGGGAATTCCAGTCGATATCGGCGGTTCCCGTCTTGGTCTTCAGGGTGGCGCACGAGGCGAGCATCGCGATAGAGAGCACCGAAGCGGAAATGACAACCTTCAGGTTCATGGTTTCTCCTTGCGCCCGGAAGACCGGGCGACGGGAAGTATATCCGTTTCGGTGCCGGAACGAAAGGTATGAGCGCTCGCGAACGGGACCCGACGTTCGGCCCGGGGAAATCAGCCCAGACGGACCGGTTCGCCCCGGGACGCGCTCGCGTAGATCGCGTCGAGGATGCGCATCACGACGAGTCCCTCTTCGCCGGGGGCGGGGTGGGGGGCATCGGTCAGGATGGCCTCGACGAAGCTGTACATGGCGCCGTGGGATGAGGGAAGCGGGGGATGGAGCTTCATGTCGAACTGGCAGCCCTCGCGCTCGAGGAAGATCTCGGCCTCGAATTTGTACTCCTCGTTCACGTTGCGCTGGAGGAGGCCCGCCCTCGTTCCGAGGAGCCGGGTTTCCATCAGCTCGTTTTCCCTGATGTTCGCCGCCCATGAGGCCTCGATCTCGAGCGTCGCGCCGTTCCGGAATTTGACGAAGCCGGCAGCGAAATCCTCGACCGTGAATTTCTTCCCCGACCTCTCGGCCATCGGCCTCGCGATGGAATCCCCGGTGGAGCCCATGACCCACACGGGGTCGGGGTAGCCCATCAGCCAGAGGGCGAGGTCGAGGCGGTGCACCCCGAGGTCGATGAGGGGGCCTCCGCCGGAGAGCTCCTTGATGCCGAACCAGCCGCCGAAGCCGGGAAGCCCCCTCCGCCGGTGCCAGACGGTCCTCGCGAAGTAGATGTCGCCGAGGATTCCCGAATCGACCTGGGCCTTGAGCGCCCTGGACTCCTCGCTGAAGCGGTAGGAGAAATCGATCATCAGCCGTTTCCCGGCCTTTTTCGCCGCGGCCACCATCTCTTCCCCCTCGGCGGCGTTCATCGCCATGGGCTTCTCGCAGAGCACGTGGCAGCCCGCCTCGAAGCCCCTGATCGCGATGTCCCGGTGGAACTTGTTGGGGGTGCAGACCGAGAGGATGTCGAGCCTTTCCTTCCCGAGCATGGCCTCGACCGTCGGGTAGCGCCCCTGGACGCCGAAGGCGTCGCCGACCCCGGCCAGCCGCGCCGGATCGGTGTCGGCTATCGCGACGACCTCGACGCCGGGATGCTCCCGGTAGCCCTCGAGGTGGTGCTTGCCGATGCCGAGCCCGACGATGCCGGCCCTCAGCTTTCTCTCGGTCTTCATGCTCAGCCCTTGTTCGCGATCGCGCGGTAGGCGGAGAGGTCGCGCTTCTGGATCGGTTCGAGCGGAACCTTGGCGTTCGGGCAGTCGTCCTTGATGTTCACGCGGGGGGCGGCCCAGGCGACGGCGTTCGTGATGACCTTCCTGACGTTCGGCTCGTAGTAGGTCGGGTAGGTCTCGTGGCCCGGCTGGAAGTAGAAGACGCGGCCGTTTCCGCGGTCCCAGCAGCAGCCGGACCGGAACACGTTGCCGCCCTCGAACCAGGTGATGAAAACCGTCGTGTCCGGCTGGGGGATGTCGAAGCGCTCGCCGTACATCTCCTCGCCGGGGAGCTCGAAGTACTCTCCAAGGCCCGCGGCGATCGGGTGTCCCGGCTCGATGACCCAGAGCCTGGCCTTTTCGTCGGCCTCCCGCCACTTGAGGGAGCAGTTGGTGCCCATCAGCAGCTTGAAGGGCTTGGAGAAATGGGCGGAGTGGAGGACGATGAGGCCCATCCCCTCGAGCACCCGGCGCTTGACGCGGAGGGCGACCTCGTCGGCGAGCTTTTCGTGGGCCATGTGTCCCCACCATACGAGGACGTCGGTTTTCTCGAGGATGGACTCCGGGAGCCCGTTCTCCTCCTGGTCGAGGGTCGCCGTCCTGACTGAAAAGCGACCGTCCTTGCCCAGGAAATCGGCGATCGCCGTATGGATGCCGTTCGGGTAGATCTTCCTGACGGCCTCGTCCTTCTTTTCGTGCACGAATTCGTTCCACACCGTAACATTTATCTTATCCTGCATGTTTTCCCCTTTCGCGGCTTTTTGCCGCGCTGGTAGCGTTTGCCATGATTCTACACCGGTCCGGACCGGAATGAACCGAAAAACCCTATCAAAAAACCGGGAATCGTAGTACAAATCTTAGCCAATGATCGATGCGATTCGGGGCGAGGGGAAAACGGACGGACTGGCCGAGGAGTTGTGCGCCGCCCTCTCCTCCTGCGCCCGCGACCTCGGGGAAAACCAGGCCATCCTCAGGTTCCCGGGACGGGGAAAGGCCCTCGTCCCCTGTCCCGAGGGGCATTTCCACCTGAGGCCCGAGCTCTTCTACCAGCTCTCGGGAACCACCGAGTTCCGCTTCGCGGGCGAAACCCTCATCCTCCCGCCCGGGGGGATCGCCCTCGTTCCCGCCCGCTATTACCATGCCGAGAGGGCGGAGGGCGGGAGCGACGGCCCCTTCCGGAACGCCGTCATTTTCGCCGACCAGGAGGCCCTCTCCTGCCACCTCGCCGTCGAGACGGGCGGGGGGCGACCGGGGATCCTCTACGCCGAGCGGTGCCGGGGTCCCTCATCCCTGCGGATAGCCGGGTATCTCGAGGATGCCGTCGGCTATCGCCATGGCGAGGGCATCGAAGCCGATCTGAAGTTGGCGGATCCAGGCATTGCCGGTCCAGCCCAGGCGATTCGGGATCCGGCGGATCCCCGGGATCCGGCGAATCCTCGGGATCCGGCGGGTGCCCTCGTGCTCGCTGCCGTTCTCGCCTCGGGCCTTTCCCTCGCTTCGCCCGACCGGGCGGACGGGACGGCCGAACCCCGGCTCGTCGGCCGCGCCCGCCGGGCCATCCAGGACCACATCGGTGATCCCGGGCTTTCGGTGGCGAGCCTCGCCGAGAACCTCGCCTGTTCGGCCGACTACCTTTCCCACCTGTTTCGGGAAGCCTCGGGCGAGCGCCTGGTCGACTACATCCACGAAAGGAGGATGGCCAGGGCCGCCGACCTCCTCTCGCTGACCGAGCTCTCCTGCAAGGAGATTGCCTGGGCGTCTGGGTTTTCCAACCAGAGCTACTTCATCCGGCTTTTCCGGGGCCGCTTCGGCCTCTCCCCGATCGAATACCGGGTCTCGAATCTCCAGTCCGCGTTGGTCCCGGTTAAGGGAGGGGCGGGGGACTGACCGGGGTTGCTCGTATCGTCTCGCAGAGGAGGTTGAGGCCGAAGGCGATGAAATCCCCCTTGGAAAGGCCGGCCTGGGTGTAGAAATCGCTTTCTTCCCTTTCAGGAATGGTCCCGAGCAGCCCTATGGAAGCCGCAACGGCGAAGTACGCGGTCGCCTTCGAATCCACGTCCGATCGGCGAAACCATCGTGAAGCCGGCACCGGCTCTTCCCCAGGCAGGGATATTCTCGTCACGGGTCGAGTCGGGTGACGTCGCAGCGGAGGTCGAGGTGACGGTTCGCGAGGGCCGAATCGCCTCTTTCCGCCTGGTTTCGGCCAGAAACGTAGACGCGTCCGTGGCCGAAAACCTGTTCGGCCGGATGACAAAGAACCAGACGACGGTCGTCGACGCGGTTTCGGGGGCCACGGCCTCAAGCGCAGTCGTGATGAAGGCCGCGTCGGAAGCCCTCTCAGGACCACCGCGATAGGATCTGTCCGGCCTGTCAGCCCCCGATGCCTTCGACCGGCCCGTGGGGAGGATCCGCCGCTGGCGGAAATCCCGATTGTCTGGTATCATGGACCGAGGTCATCGACGTGCTTACCGGGAGAACCATGAAAATCGCTGGACTGTCGGCTTTTCTTGTCGAGGCGAAACGGAACACCTACGCGGCCCAGCGGGGCCGGGTTCCCTCGTCGCGGCCGGAATCCCACGATTTCGCCTACGAGAAGGGAAAGTTCCGCTATCTCGACAGCTATGTCGGCGAGATACGGTTTTCGGGCGAGGAAGTCGTCTGGTACGATTCGAAACCGGTGTGGAGCATGAACTACTACGGCCGGCTTCTCGGTCCCGAGCCGGGTCCCGGATTCGGCGATTTCCTGAAACGCGCCCTGCTTCTCGTTTCCGAGACCAAGCCCTTCCGCGGGCCCGACCTCTACGAGCAAGGCGAGTACCGCTTCGTCCAGACCTTCGATGGCGGCAACGAGACCCTCTCCGGCATCGAGGATTTCTCGGGCCGTGAGGAGATACTCTACCGCGACGTCGCCGTCTACCGTCTCTGGTTTCACGGCGGAATTATCGCCTGAAACCGCTTGCGGATCGGGAGTTCCCAGCCTAGACTTTAAAAACGGTCATCCCGTTTCAAGCCCCGACCGAGGAGAACGCCACGAATCCGTTAAGTCTGGAGTCGCTCAAGGAATCGAACGATTTCCTCAACAAGCTCTACGACAACGTCACCTCCGCCATCCTGATCGCCGACAGCGATCGGTGCATCCACCATTTCAACGATGCCTTCAAAACCCTCTTCTATAAGCGGGATGACCAGCTCCTGATGGAACTCTGCGGAAACGCGATCGGCTGCATCTTCCAGGTCGAGGAAAACAGGGAATGCGGCGAAACCTCGAAGTGCCTCGATTGCCGGCTCCGGAACGACATCGTCCGATCCTTCGCGGAGAAGGTTCCCGTCTACAAGGATACGCTGGAGCGGAGGTTCGTGATCCAGGGCGAGGTGGTCCAGAAATACTTCGTGTTCACGACGAAGTACCTGACCTGGAACGGCGAGGAATTCGTGCTCATCGTGTTCGACGACGTGACGGAGATCGAGCAGCGCCGCGCTGATGCCCAACGCCTGAACATGGAACTCGAGGGAATGATCCAGGATCAAATGGCGAGGCTGGTGAGGATGAGCGTCGAAATCGCCCGGCTCGACCTCGACGACGCCGAACTCAGGCGGACGGTCCAGCACCATGTCGGCAACGCCCTCCAGGTCGTTTCATCCCTCGTCAACCTGAAGTCCGGTTCCCGCGGCGCGGCGGGAAGGAGCGGTCCCCTCGTCGGGTTCGGCGCGAGGTTCGGGGCCATCATCGCTCTGTATCGCTGCATGTCGCTTTCCGAGCTCGACCGGACGGTGAGGCCGGCCCGTTACTTCCCGGCCCTCTTCGCCGAGATCGCGAGGGCGAGCCCCGCCGTCGACGGCATCCGGCCCGAGTTCGACATTCCGAATGGGCTCGAGCTCGGCCTCGAGACGCTCCTGGCCCTCGGGCTGATCGTGAACGAGGTCGCGCTGATGGTTTCCTCCCAGGCGCCCCTCGCCATGCACCTCGGGATCCGCGCGGATGGCCCCGACGTCTGCCGATTCGAGGTTCGCATCGAGGTTGGCGGCTTCGATCGCTGCGGTTCCGAGGAGGAAAGCCTCATCGAGGCCTTCGCCGGCCAGCTCGGGACTATCCTCGAGCTTTCCTTCACGGGCGGGGTCGAGCTCAGGCTCAGCTTCCCCATCGACGCGGCATAGCCCGATAAATCGGGATGATCCCCCAAAAATCTCCGAAATCTGCAAACGTTTTCAGATTGCCACTCGGGCGATAGTGGACGAGCCGCCAAGCGGGCGCTAGCTCCGTTTCTCGATGCGTGATGCTCGATCCGGTAGATCCTGCGCACCGATCTGTTTTGCATTCGGAGTGCCGCTTGATTCCCGGACGACGAGTTCGAAGCCGAAGGTGGATAGTTCGTCATCGATGTCGCTTTTCGCGATGAGCTGGGCCATGATCTCGGCGGCTCGTTTTCCCATGTCGCGGATCGGTTGCCGTATCGTCGTGAGCCCCGGCGCGAGATAGGCGGCGATGTCGATGTCGTCGATGCCGACGACCGACACGTCCTGCGGCACCCTGAGCCCGGACTCGTATAGGGCCCGGAGAGCGCCGATCGCGAGTTCGTCGGTCGCGGCAAAAACCGCGCTGATCGGGGTGAGCCGGGAGAGGAGGGTGAGCATGCCCGCCCTGCCGTCTTCCGTGCTGTACGAGGGCACGAACACGATTCGGTTCTCGTCGATCCGAATTCCTGCCTCCTTGAGCGCGGAGCGGTAGCCGTTGGCACGCTGAGCGCCGAAAGAGAAGTGCATGCCGGATATGAGTCCGATCCGGGTGTGCCCGAGTCCGATCAGGTAATTGGTGGCCATGCGGGCGGCCGATTCCTCGTCGATATGGATCGAATGGAGGGCGAGTTCGTCCCGGTCGAAGGTACAGAGGACGACGGGAACGGAGCCTTTTGCCAGGTAGGCGTAGAACTCCGGGTGGATCACCTCGTGAATCATGATGATGCCGTCGAGCTTTTCCGCCTGGATCCTTCGCAGGCATCTCGTTTCGCTCTCTTCCTCCCATTTGACGAAAAAGAAGAGCGTGCGGTACCCGTACTCCTCGAGCGAATGCTCGATGGTCGAAAACAGTTGCCTCTGGAACATGTTGAACGTATCCGGAATCACGATGCCGACGGTGAAGGTCCGTTTCAGCACCATGGAGCGCGCCGCGTTGTTTGGTACATAGCCCGTTTCCTTGACGACTGCGAGCACGCGTTCGCGGATCTCGGGCTTTACGTACTTTTTCTGGTTGACGACTCGCGAGATGGTCGAGGGTGATACCCCTGCAATCCTGGCGATGTCCTTAATGCTGACCATGTGGTGCCTCGAGGGAAACTTAACCCATACTCAGGACTTGCGCAATTGCCACGGCGAGGAATCGGTGACGGGCGGGGCGAAAAGATCTTAAAATTAATTTGACAAATAAGAAAACCGGGGGCATAGTTCTCATTGTTCTGAAAACGTTTGCAGATAATGTCTGTGATCGGGGCAGGAGGAACGCATGGCGACGCGGCGGGTACGGATCGGTATCGCAGGTCTCGGAAGGCTCGGCAAGAGCCATGGCCTCAACCTGGCCCACCGCGTCGTGAACGCCGACCTTATCGCCGCGTGCAGTATCGTGCCAGAGGAGCTCGAATGGGCTCGATCGGAACTCGGGGTCGAGTCGGTCTACGGCGATTACGGATCGATGCTCGATCATGCCGGGCTCGACGCCGTCTTCCTCGCCACATCATCGGCGGTGCACGCCGCACAGTCCATCCAGGCCCTCGATCACGGACTCCACGTTTTTTCGGAAAAGCCGATGGGCGTGAACGTCGAGGAGTGCCGGGCGGTCGAGGCGGCCGTAGCGGCCCGACCGGATCTCGTTTTTCTCATCGGGTTCGTACGCCGCTTCGATCCGAGCTACTCGTACGCCAAAAAACTCGTCGACGATGGCGCCATTGGGGAACCCTTCCTCGTGCGCTCGCAGACGGTCGACCTTGACGAGTACGCACCTTTCCAGGTGCGGTTCGTTCCGACCTCCGGGGGCATTTTCCTCGACATGAACATCCATGACATAGATCTCGCGCGCTGGTTCCTGGGCGACGAGGTCGAAAGCGTCTACGCGATCGGGGGGAGCTTCGTCCACCCCGAATTCGAGTCCGTACGGGACGCCGACAATACCGTCGCACTCGCGACTTTCAGAAGCGGGAAGATGGCGGTTTTCGGGGTGAGCAGGACGGCGTTCCATGGCCACGATACGCATACCGAGGTCACCGGTTCGAAGGGGACGCTCAAGATCGGGATGACGCCGGCCAAGAACCGGGTTGAATTATTCGATTCCTCCGGAGCGCGCGTCGAGTGCGTCAGGGATTTCTATGAACGTTTCTCCGAGGGCTTTCTCGCGGAGGCCCAGGAATTCGTCGACTGCATCCTTCAGGGCAGGAAACCGACCGTTACTGCCAGGGATGGCACGAAGGCAACCGAGGTGGGGTTCGCCCTTACCGAGTCTTTCAGAACTAAAAGCATCGTTCGAACGTACTAGGTGGAGTCAACCGACCCGCGTCGCGGGCGGTACGCGGTTTTCGAATCTATTTATTGGAGGCTGAAGATGAAGAAGTTTCTCGTGATTCTTCTCGTGCTCGCGGTCGCGCTCGGTACCGTATCCGCCGCGCCCAAGGTCAAGATCGGCGTCACCATGGCCCTCTTCGACGATGTTTGGCTGACCTACGTACGCGATTCCATGACGAAGTGGGCGGCGGGACATCCGGACATCGACCTGACCATCGTCGACGCCAAGAACGACACGAACAAGCAGGTCGGCCAGGTGGAGAATTTCCTCGCGCAGAAGATGGATGCCATCGTCATCCTGCCCGTCGACACGGCGGCAACCGGGCCCATGACCAAATCGGTCGTCGCGGCGAAGAAGCCCCTCGTCTACGTCAATCGCTTGCCCGAAAATCTTCCCAAGGGGGTCGTGTACGTCGGATCCAACTCGATCGACGCCGGCATCTACAACATGCAGGAACTCGGCAAGGCGATGAACGGGAAGGGGAACGTCGTCATCCTCATGGGCGAGCTCAGCAACGAGGCCGCCATCAACCGGACCGCCGGCATCAAGAAGGTCATCAAGGAAAAATTCCCGAACATCAAGGTGATCCGCGAGCAGACCGGCAACTGGCAGCGGGATCAGGGGCGCACGATCATGGAGAACTGGCTCGCCTCCGGCGACCAGATTGACGGCGTCGCTTCCAACAACGATGAAATGGCCCTCGGCGCCCTCATGGCCATCAAGGCCGCCGGCAAGCTCGGCAAGATCCCCGTCGGCGGGACGGACGGATCGGGCGACGCACTGGCTTCCATGGACAAGGGCGAGCTGAACAACACCGTCTTCCAGGACCCGGTCGGGCAGGGCGAAGGCGCGATCGAGGCCGCCTACCTCATGGCCACGAAAAAGCCCAATCCCAAGGTCCAGAACGACATCATCTGGATTCCCTACGTGCCCATCACGAAGGACAACTACAAGAGCTTCATGAAGTAATTCGCGTGTAGCAGCAACGGATCGCTCGTCGCCTCGTCGAGGCGACGAGCCATGAAAAAATGGAAGGGAGTGATAAGGAATGAGTGAAGAATATTTGCTCAGCATGAAAAATATCACCAAGCAATTCCCTGGCGTTCGCGCCCTGGATGACGTCGGGCTCAACGTCCGCAAGGGAACCGTGCACGCCCTCATGGGCGAGAACGGAGCAGGCAAATCCACGCTCATGAAATGTCTGATCGGCATTTACGTTCCCGATTCCGGCACGATCACGTTCAGGGGAGAAGAGCTCAACATTACCAACACGCACTTCGCCCTCTCGAAGGGCATTTCGATGATCCACCAGGAACTGAGCCCCATCCCGAACATGACGATCACCGAAAATATTTTTCTCGGGCGTGAAAAAGTCAAATGGAACGGTCTGGTCGACATGAAACGGATGAACCAGGACACGAGGGAGCTTCTCGATCGTCTCGAGATAAAACTCGATCCCGAGAAAAAGATGGTCCAGCTCAGCATCGCGAACGTTCAGCTGGTGGAGATTGCGAAGGCAATTTCCTATGAATCGAGTCTGATCATCATGGACGAGCCGACTTCGGCGATCACCGAGACGGAAGTGGAAGGACTGTTTCGGATCATCAGATCGCTGCGCGAGCAGGGCCGCTCCGTGATCTACATAACGCACAAGATGGACGAGGTGTTCGGGATCACCGATGAGGTCACCGTTCTCCGCGACGGAAAATACATAAGCTCCGATCCAACGGCCTCGCTCACCAAGGGCGCCCTCATCCAGAAGATGGTAGGTCGCGAGCTTACCGAGATGTTCCACAAGGAGAAGGTCGAGATCGGCGAGACCGTGCTGGACGTCAGGGATATTTCGGGAAAGCAATTCCGGAACGTCAGCTTCAGCGTGAAGCGGGGCGAGATTTTGGGGATCGCCGGCCTCATGGGCGCGGGTCGAACCGAGTTGATGGAGGCGGTCTTCGGCGTAACCAGGCCCTATTCCGGCGAGGTCTTCGTCGACGGCGAAAAGGTCGAGATCAACTCTCCCGCCGACGCGATCGGATGCGGCATGGCCCTGTTGACCGAGGACAGGAAGCTTACGGGGCTTTATATAAACGCGACGGTCCGCGACAATATTTCGATCGCGAACATACGTCAGTACGTCAAGGGACTGTTCATCAACTTCCACAAGATCGACGCCGATTGCGAACGGATGCGCGACCTCATGTCGATAAAAACGCCCTCCCTCCTCCAGATCATCAAGAACCTGTCAGGCGGAAATCAGCAGAAGGTTCTCGTGGCACGCTGGCTCCTGACCGAGCCGAGGATACTCATCCTGGACGAACCGACCCGCGGGATCGACGTCGGCGCCAAGGCCGAGA
>DBTK01000081.1:0-833 GCA_002307015.1 Spirochaetaceae bacterium UBA1318 | reverse complement strand
AGGTGCTGGGCATGAGCGATCGCGTCATGGTGATGCACGAGGGCGAGAAGGTTGGCGAGTTGTCGAGGGCCGAGGCGACTCAGGAGAAAATTCTGCATATGGCGACGGGCTTGAGCCTGGCCACGGCATGAACGCATAAAGGGGATCAACGTGAGTGAAATCGGTGGAGAAACGGCGAAAAGCGTCAAGGTGAACCGGCAGTCGTCCCGAGCATTCATCAACGGTATCGTTCGGAAATACGGTATCTACCTTATTTTCCTGGGGATGTTCATCGTCGCATCATTCCTGTCGCCGGCGTTCCTTACAAAAGTGAATCTGATCAATATCGTTCGGCAGATGTCCATAATCGGACTCATCGCCCTGGGTGTCACCGGAATCATCGTCGCGGCGGGAATCGACCTGTCATCCGGTTCCGTCGTCGGGTTCGCCGCGGTCGCCGCGGCGAGCTTCGCGCAGATTCCGGGGGACTCGCGCGTTTTCTATCCGGCATTGGCCGGCCATCCGGTGTTTTTTGCCATCGCGGCCGGGTGCCTCGTCGGGCTGATAGCCGGATTGGTCAACGGAAGCCTCATCGCGAAGACCCATATCCCGCCCTTTATCGCCACGCTGGGCATGTACCAGATGGCTCGCGGCGCGGCGATGCTCTACACCTCCGGGCGGCCCCTGTCGAACCTTTCCGACGATTACAATTTCATCGGTCAGGGCGACATCCAGGGATTTCCCGTCCCGATAATCATCCTCGTCGTCATGGCGATCATCACCCACATCCTCTACTCCCGCACGAAATTCGGCAAGTACATCTATGCGATCGGGGGCAACGAGCAGGCGGCCCA
>DBTK01000112.1:522-4763 GCA_002307015.1 Spirochaetaceae bacterium UBA1318 | reverse complement strand
ACGAACAGAACACGGGGACCGACCAGATCAGCCAGGCCATGGTCCAGCTGGACAACGTCGTCCAGCAGAACGCGGCCGCGTCGGAGGAACTCGCCTCCATGGCCGAGGAACTCTCTGGCCAGTCGGAACAGCTGGATCAGACCATGTCTTTCTTCAGACTCGGAACTGAGCAGAAGGCAGCTCCGAAAAAAACGGCCGACCAGGGTTCCCCCGGAAAGAAGGCGGCCGATGAATCGAAGGGAAAAGGCGAAATCAGAAAGGAACCGAAGGTACGTGCCTCGATCGGTCCATCCGCCCATACCGCGATCGTGCCGGTCTCCGACAAGACCGACGAAGCATACGAGGAGTTCTGAAAATGAACGAACTACGGGATCACCAGTTCCTTACCTTTTCCCTCGACGACGGCAAGTTCGCGATTCCGATCGCCCGGGTTCGCGAGGTCCTTTTGAACACCAAGATCACGAAGCTCCCCCGATGCGGGGACTCCATCAAGGGGATCATCGACGTGAGGGGGCACAGCGTACCGGTCATCGACCTTAGGGCGAGGCTGGGAATGAAAACCGTCGATGAAACAACACGAACGGCTATCATCGTGATGGATGTCGCCGGTCAGCGGGGCGACGAGGTCATGGGAGCCATCGCCGACGCGGTGCACGAAGTGGTCATCATCGAGGACGAAGCGATGGAAGCCGTCCCCGCGATGGGAACGAAGATCGACCGGAATTACATCGACCGCATCGGAAAAAAGGACGGCGAGTTCATCATCATTCTTGACATGGACGCCGCCGTCGCCGAAGGGGAGGCGTATGGAACCTGAGAGCGGCACCTGGACCGGCTATCGCCCGGGCGGACCTATCGCCCCGGGGTCCGACGGTGCCGGGGCCGTGGCTCAAAGCGGCTCCCGGCCCATCTCCTTCAATTTTTTGTAGAGGGTCTGGCGGCTGATCCCGAGGGCTCGGGCAGCGGCCATGACGTTTCCCTCGTTCCGGCCGATGGCGATGCGGATGAGGGCGGCCTCGGCTTCCTCGAGCGTCGGAAGGACGGAACCGGTCACCATGATGGGCTCGACGCCCGGTCTATCGGGAACGAGCCTGGGGTCGGTTTCGGGCCTGGACGGCACGGGGCGATCCGGCATCGGCTCGCCGCAGGATGGGCTCCCTCCCTCCCCGATCGAGAGGCCGGGCTCGGCCCATCCGGGGATACGGATATCGGCACCCGCGACGAAATCGTGGATCAGGGATTCAAGCTCCCGGACATTGCCCGGAAAATCGTAGGCGCAAAAGGCATCGATCTGCTCCTGGGTCACGTGAGGGACGGGAACATCGAGAACCCTGGCTGACTTTTCGAGAAAATGCCCGATCAGCAGGGGAATGTCGTTTTTCCGGGACCGCAGAGGCGGAATCAGGATCGGGTGGATCTGCAGACGATAGAAAAGATCGGCGCGGAAACTGCCCGAACGGGAAGCGGCGCTCAGGTCGCGCGCACTGGCGGCAATGACCCGGGCGCCGGAGCGTACAGAGGCGTCGGAGCCGAGGGGATAATACTCGCCGTCCTGAAGGAGCCTGAGGAGCTTGACCTGGGATCGGGGCTCGAGGTCGGCGATCTCGTCGAGAAAGATCGTACCGCCCGAAGCCTCCCGCAGAAGGCCGCCTCGGGCGGATTCAGCCCCCGTATACGATCCCTTTCGATGACCGAACAGGGTGTCGGCGAAAACGGTATCGTCCAGGCCCCCGAGGTTCACCGCGACGAAGGGACCTGTCCTTCCGCTCGCATCATGCACGGCCTTCGCGAAGAGTTCCTTCCCCGTACCCGTTTCACCCGTAAGGAGGACTGGTTGGCGCGATTTGGCTATCGCCTCGATATAGATGAAAAGCTCGATCATCCGTTCATTCCGGGTAACGATTTTCTCGAATACCTCGGGATGCTGGACGGTACCGCCCCGTATCCTCGTACGAAGGGCCACCACCTCGCGCTTGATCTCGATTCCGCCCAAGGCATTCCAGACCGAAAACCGGAGATGGATTTCATCAATCGGCAAGGCGATGTAGTCGGCAGCCCCGGCCCTCATGCATCGCTTCACCGCCTCGCCCGAAACGGCATCGGCGATGACGATGACGGGCACCTGGGGTGAAATTCGGATAAAATCCTCGACAAGGGCCGGACCCGAGCCGGCGGGATGGATGGAAAGATTCACCAGGACGAGCTCGACCTTCCTGTTCCTGACCAGATCGGCCGCGAAATCAGGATCCTCCGAGGAAACGGTGTTGATAATGCCAGACTCGGCGAGAACGAGTTCGAGGCGATTCCTCGAAATACGATCGTCGTCCAGGATGAGAACGGGCGCATCAGGATAGCGTGGATCGCCCATCAAACCTTCCCTTCTTCTCGTGATAAGGGAACCATGGTGCACAAAAAGGGGCGTCGAATCATGAATGCCTCTATTTTTCCGGCCGGCCTACCTACATAGTACGACTCGGGAGAAAAAATAACAATTGCATGAGGGGTGAGGATAGCACGCGGCATTATGATGTCAAGGGATTCTCCCGATAAATCGCTTCTGTTCACTGCTCCCTATCTTTTCGTGTTTTCGCGTCATCGTGTTTCGCCTTTCTTCCGACAAGAAAAGAATTTACCACGAAAGCACGAACCCACGAAAGGAAAGACCTTCACGTATCTTTTTCGTGTTTTCGTGTCTCTTCGTGGTTATATTTCCTTCCCGCTCACCCCTCACTTCTTAAGCCCCCGTTCACTCTTCACCGTTCACCTCTCCTTTTTCCCGCTCACTCCTCACTCCTCACCCCTCACCTTCCCCAACGTGATTCCCGTCCCCTCGGAGAAGCTGAATTTCGAGGCGGCGCGGGAGCTGATGTAGGCCTTGTTGTCGGCGGTGACGAAAACGGCGCCGACGCCGGGGAGGGATTCGATAAGTTTCATTCCCTTTTGGAGGCCGAGCACGAAGCACGAGGTCGAGAGCCCGTCGGGAAGGTCCACGTCGTTGGGCATGATGAGGGTAACCTGGATCAGGCCGTTGTCCGCGGGCATCCCGGTCTTCGGATCCATGATATGATGGTAGCGCTTGCCATCCTTCATGAAGAAACGCTCGTAGGGGCCGCTCGTCTCGACGTCGGCATCCGAGCACTCGAAGATCCCCAGGTATCGGTCGCGGATCACCTCGCCGTTCTCGTCGGATACGGGATTCTGGACGCCGATCCGCCATGGAACGCCGTCGGGTTTCGAGCCCATCACATAGATGGATGAGTCTCCCATGTTGAAAAGCGCCGAAACCACCCCGTCCTTCTTGGCTATCCGTGCGGCCTCGTCGGCAGCGAAGCCCTTCGCGATGCCGCCGAAATCGAGCTTCATGCCGGGTTTTTTCAGAAAGATGCTTCTCGCCGCGTCGTCCGTTTCGACCTGGCGCCAGTCCACCAGGGGCAGGGCATTGCCGATTTCCTTCGCCGTGGCGACATGGGGATTATCGCCCGCCACGTTCCAGAGGTCGACGATGGGTCCTATCGTCGGGTCGAAAGCCCCGCCCGAAAGCGAGGACATCGTGAGGGCCCGCTTCATGACCGCATAGGTATCGGCCGAGACGACGACGGGGGCTTTCCCCGCCATCGCGTTGACCTTGGAGACCTCGCTGTCAGGCTTCTGGACGCTCATCTTCCGCTCGATGTCGGCCATCCGGTCGAAGATCTCCGTGAAAACGGCGTCCGACTTCGGATCGTAGATGGTCAGGGCGATCACGGTGCTCATCATCAGCTGCCGCTTGGTCACGGCCTGGTGGGGCGCGGCGGCAGCGGGCCGGGCGCAGGCTCCCAGCAGCAGACAATAAAGGAAGGCAGTCAATATCGCGTCAACACGGGCAAACGGTCTGTTCATGAGCCATGGGTAGCATGTTCTCGGGAAAAGAGCAACCGAGGGGAAAGCCGGGTCGCATGTCCAGGCTTCATGCCACGACCCGGATTGCCGAGCGGCAAGCACCCCGCGGGCCACCCTCCCTTTGAACAACCACGGCGTTTCTGCTAGAATCCCCCATATCGACAAGCCAAGGGGTAGCGAACCATGAAAGCCATTGAGCTCGAAAAGGCGTACGATCCGAAGACCTTCGAGGACAGGATCTACAAGATGTGGATGGACAACGGGCTTTTCCAGCCTGCGGGCGATCCGGCGAAGAAACCCTTCGTCATCGTCATCCCGCCGCCGAACGTAACCGGCATCCTCCACATGGGCCACGGGCTCAA
>DBTK01000112.1:0-175 GCA_002307015.1 Spirochaetaceae bacterium UBA1318 | reverse complement strand
GGCATCGCGACCCAGAACGTCGTCGAGAGACTCCTCAAGAAGGAGGGGAAAACCCGCAACGACCTCGGCCGCGAGAAGTTCATCGAGAAAACCTGGGAAGTGGCCAACGACCACAAGAAAACCATCGAGAACCAGCTGGCCAAGATCGGCTCGTCCTGCGACTGGAGCCGCGAGC
>DBTK01000139.1 GCA_002307015.1 Spirochaetaceae bacterium UBA1318 | reverse complement strand
GGCTTGAGCCCGTCCATCTTGGCCGCGTCGAAAAGGGTCGACGGTATGCCGATCAACCCGCCGTAATAGATCAGGAAGGCGAAGGCGTCGACGAAGGGAAAGCCCATGAAGACGATGGCCCAGATGGCCGTGGCCGGATCGCCGAGCCAGACCCTCGAAAGGGAGCCCAGGCCGAGCAGGTTCAGCAGGTTGTTGAGGAGGCCGATGGTGGGGTCGTAGATGTTTCCCCACATGAGGGCCATGACGATGGCCGGGACCACCATGGGCACGACGAAGAGGAAGCGAAAGGCCTGCTTCGCGATCGAATTCCTCATCGCGAACACGAGCTCGGCGATGAAAAGCGGTATGGTCAGCGTCTTGAGGAGGCTGGTCGCGACGATGATGGCCAGGTTCTTGAGGCCCACGAGGAAGTACCCCTCCTCGACCATCAGGCGGAAATTGTCGAAACCGATGAAGCTGATCCTCGGGGTCTTCATGCTCCAGTCGGTGAAGGCCATGACGAAGGCCTGGAAGACGGGCAGGTAGCAGAACACGACGAGGAGGACGAAGGTCGGCAGCAGGAGGATGTAGGCGATACGGGCCTTGAACACGGCCCTCACGCCCGAAGCCGCCTTCTCCCTGATTGAGGCTCTCGAAAGGAGGGCGAAGAGCGCGAAGGCGAGGAAGCTGACGAGGGATCCGATCAGGGAAAAGCGGGACCAGGTCCCCATGGCGAGGTCACCCCAGGCGCCTTTGAGGTCGAGGTCGTGGAGGGAGCTTCCCATGGTGGCGACCTTCGCGTCGAGCCCGTCTATGGCGATGGAGCTTATCTGGTTGCCGTAGGAACGCTCCATCGTCTTGCCTTTCACGCGGTCGACGATCGTGAGCCTGCCCTGCTCGGTGCCGAGGGCCAGGTAGTCCATGCCGCTCGAGACGGCGAGGCTCATCCCCCGTCCGGTGAAATGCCTCTCCTCGAGCGGGGTGAGGGATTCGTCCATGAGATAGAGGCTGTTCTTGGCCGTGAGGACGGCGAGCTTCCCGCTCTTCTCGTCCAGGGCGATGCCGGCCACGAGGGCGTCGAGCTTGACGGTTTTGAGCACGGCTCCCCCGAGGTCGAGGAGGGTGACCTCGGCCCGGTCGCTGCCGTACACGATCGCGGCTCCCGCTTTGACGAAGCGTATGGCCCTCGCCGTCGTCCCCACGTCACGCTTCCAGAGTTCCCTGCCCGAGGCGTCGTAGAGCGAGATCGAATGCTTGAAGGAGGAGATGCCCGAAGATACCGCGAGGAGGGAGGCATCGGCGTTTATGTCCAGGGAGTAGATCCGCCTCTGCACGTCGATGACGGAAAGCTGCTTCGAGGTTGCGAGGTCCAGCACGTAGAGCTTCCGGTCGTCCCCCCCGGCGAAAACCCGTCCGGTCTTCCCGTCGATGCGGATGTCCCGGATCGGTCCCTTCGTGGGGAAGGACCAGAGCGGATCGCCCTTCGCGTCGAAGGCCTTGAGTTCGTTCTCCCAGGTCCCCACCAGGGTGATGCCTCGGTCGGCGTCCTTGGCCTGGGAAAACGCCCTGCCGACCGTCGGGATGTCCCGCCCAGCGGTGCCCGCATCCCGTGTCCGGAAAAAGATGCCGAGGGCCAGGAGCCCCGCGAAGATGAGGAAAAAGAGACCGGCGAGCAGGGGATTCAGGAATCGCTTCATCGATGAGCCACCTCGGTGCTGGGTTGAGGCATCCCGCGGCGCGGACCGGCCGCCCCGCGGGAACGAAAACTAGTTGTTGCCCGAAGGCGCGTTCTGGGGATTCTTGAGGTCATCCTCGGTGATCTTCAGGGCCTTCATGGAATCCGGCAGGTACTTGAGGATGTTCGCCTTGTGCTTGGCCGCCCACGCGTCGATTCCGATCTTTCCCGTGAGGAAATCCTGCGAGTAGCCGTACCAGTCGCGGAGGCTTTCCTGGATGTCGGGGGGAGCGCCGCGGGAGAGCGATGAGCCGTAGCCCTTCTGCACGTTGCCGATGAACTTGAGGTCCTTGAACATGGCGGCGTATTCGGCGGGCAGGGAAACGTCCTTGACCAGGGAGGGACCTGCGGGGGTCCAGCCGGCCTTGAGCCCGGCTGATATGTAGGTGCTCATCCCTTCCTTCGAGGAGTAGAACATGAGGAAATCCGCGACGAGGTCGTCGTGGGTCTTATCCTTCTTGATGGCTCCCAGGAAGCCGATCGGAACCTCGATGGTCCGTGCCGGTGCCTCGATCCCGGGGCCGTCCATCGAGGGCATGTTGAAGGTGCCGATGTCGAAGCGCTGGACTCCGTCGATCTTGGTATCGCCCGAGGTGATGGCTTCGCCCTTGGTCAGCTTGTCCATGTCGTTCTTGAAGAGGGGAAGCCGCCAGGCGCCGTCGAGGAGGATGGCAGCCTTGCCCTGGTAGAAGAGGGGAAGGGCGTCCTTGGTGCCGAAAAAGGCGTTCCCGCCCGAGTATTTCGGGAACACTTCCTTGAAGTGGTTCCAGACGGTCTTCATGCCGACGGAATCGGGCTTGTAGCTTCCGTCCTTGACCGCGTTGAGGAAGCGGATGGGGTTGGAATTGACCTTCCAGGTGTCGTCGTTGAAGGGGTCGGTGGGGTCGTACTTGAATTTCCCGTCCATGTCGGGGTCGTAGTCGAAGTCCCCCTCCTTGGCTCCATAGACCTTGATGAGGCTACGCGTCGTCTGATCGGCGTAGATCTGGGCGAGCCATCCCATCTGGACGGCCCAGAAGCTGTTGAAATCCCCGGGCACGGCGAGGGGCTGGATGCCCGCCTTCTGGAGCTTGTCGCAGACCGCCACGAATTCCTTCCAGGTTTTCGGCGGCTGGACCCCGACCTTGGAGAAGAGGGCCCTGTTGTAAACCCAGAGGACCTGCACGGATTCGAGGCTCAGCAGGTACATCTCGTTCGTGGCAGGGTCGATGGTCTGCATCTGGAAATTGTACTGGTCCTTCCAGGATTTGCCGGAGTAGGGACTTTTGAGGTCCATGTACTCGAGCCAGTTGATCCGCTTGCCGATGGAAGCCGCGTGGGCGTAGTTGATCGCCACGAGGTCGGCCGACGGATTGTCGGAGCCGAACTGGCTCTTGAGCCATTGGTCGTATCCGTCCTGAGGCTTCAGGTCGACGACGATCTTCGCCCCCGGATTCTTCGCCATGTAGGCCTTTGCCACGGCGTTCCAGGCCTCGCTGGCACCGGGACCCGCAACCATGTTCACGTTCACCGTGCCCGAATGGGACTTGGCGCTCTGGCCGAAAAGGCCGGAACCGCACAGGACCAGGCAGACGCCAAGAAGAACGATCGTGAAATTCCTTCGTTTCATCCTCATACCCCCCTTTATTCTCGATCCCATTGCGGCCGCGACGCGTCCTTCGGGATTGTAGGGGAAGATACCATGACCGGCGGGGGGCCGCCAGTGAACGCGGTCACGTTTCGAGTCATGGTTTTTTCTCGTACCGTGACTGGGGTAATGTCCTATACGAGGCCGTTCACCAGGGCGAAGCGTACGGCCTGGGCGCGATCCTTGAGCCCGAGCTTGTCGTAGATGCTCGACACGTGGTTCTTGACCGTACCCTCCGCGAGGAAGAGCCCCTCGGCTATCTCCCTGTTGTCCTCGCCGAGCGCGATCCGCTTCAGCACGCTGAGCTCCCTCGGGGTGAGCCCGGCGATGGCCCCTCCCCCCGGCAATTCCTCCCGGCCCGCCGGGACGCCGCCCTGCCGGATCAGCTTCGCGGTGACCTTGGGCGACAGGGGCATCTCGCCGTTCCTCACCTGGAGGATCGCCTTGGTGAGATCCTCGGGGTCGATCTCCTTGAGGAGGTAGCCTCGGGCCCCGAGCTTCATCGCCTCGATGACGTACTCGTCGTCGTCGAAGGTCGTAAGCACGATGATCTTGGGCAGCGAGCCCTCGGCCTTGAGCTTCCTGATGAACTCGACGCCGTTCATGAGCGGCATGCGGATGTCGAGCAGAATCAGTTCCGGTTCATGACGCCTGAAGGCGGCGTAGGCCTCCTCGCCGTTCGCGGCAAGGGCGACGACCCTGGCGTCGGGAATCCTGAGCTCGATCACGATCTTGAGATTCTCCCTGAAGAGCTTCTGGTCGTCGACGATCATCAGCTTCAGTTCATTCGGCTGTTCCAGTTTTCGCCTCCCCGCCCGTGAGCGGTATTTCGACCTTCAGGCTAAATCCCATTCCCGGGCTTGTCGATACCCTGGTTTCGCCGCCGAGCTCGCCTACCCGCTCGCGGATTCCCACCAGGCCGAAGCCCCCGACCGTCTCGTTCGCCCCCGTCCCGTTGTCGCGGATCGTCAGTTCGATGCCTCCCGCGGCATCCATGGCGAAGGAAACCTCCACGGCCGTCGCCTTGCCGTGACGGAAGGAATTGGTGAGGCCCTCCTGGACGACGTGGTAGAGGACCTCCTCGACGGTTCGCGAGGTTTCCACGGGGACGTTCACGAAGGTGAGGGAGACGTCGACCCCGGTGGCGAGCCTGAACACCTTGATGAGCCGGATGATCGCGTCCCAGCCGCCGACGCGTTCCCCCGAATCCGACCTCAGGGTCTTGAGCACGTCCCGCAGTTCGGCGAGCCCGTCCCTGATGATCTCCCTCGCCTGCACGAGCTCGTCGGGAATCCGGCCGCCCTCCGAGTTCGCCCGTTCTCGGTTGGTGTTGAGGAGGGCGAGGACGTTCGTCAGGGTGAAGGCGAGGGAATCGTGGATCTCCCTGGCGATGCGCGAGCGCTCCCTGTCAGCCGTCTGCAGTTCGATGTCCGTCGCGACATCCTGGAACCTGATGTTGGCCGAGGCGAGCCTCAGGTTCGTTTCGTGCAATTCCCCGATGAGACGGTCCCTGGCGATCAATCTTGCCCTGTCCCTGGTGAACAGCCCGCCGACGGCGGTGGCGATGATGAGGATGATGGCGCCGAGTCCGACCTGCCCCGGATCGACGGGAGGGGGAGGACTTCCCCAGAGGTAGACCGGCGTCAGGATCGCGAAGGCGCAGATGCCGGCGACGACAGCCGCGCAGAGAAAGGCCGCGGCCTGTCCGAAATCGACGAACGCGTCGAGCACGAGGAGGGCGGCCATGGCGGAGAGGAAGGACGGGGATCGCGCCAGCGGCAGGGCTATCGCGACAACGAGGATGAGCCTGAAGATGAGGAAAAGAAACCTGAGCTTTCCTTCCCGGATCACGGCCTGGGCCAGGCCGAGGGCGATCAGGGCCGCGATGGCGCCCCGCAATTGGTCGGCCCACTGAAGCGGGTATCCGGGGGAGAGGACGCGGGAGGCGAAGAGGAGGCAGAGCAGATTGACCAAGACGCCGATACCGGCCAACAGCATGCGCTCGACATCAAATACCATGACCGGGATCCTCCTGCCGTCTCCCTCGATCAGAGTATGCGGATGGTTTCCACCTGTCAATCTAAAACTTCCTCGTGCGGCCGGACGCCGGGGACGACGAGCGCGGTCCCGCCATCAGGGACGCGCGCCGCCTGAATCACTCAGGCTTTATTTTTCTCCGCCTCACGCACTCGGCCATCGAGAGGGTGCCGACCACGTCGGCCTCGAAGGCGGGCGAGAATCCCTTGAGGTCCGAGAGGGTCAGGTACTCGATCCTCTTGCCCGTCTCGATGCAGTGGCGGACCGCCTTCGCCGCGGCGGCGTGGGCGTCGCGGAAGGGCAGCCCCTTGCCGACGAGGTACTCGGCGAGGTCGGTCGCGTTCATGAAGCCGTCCTCGGCCGCGGCCCTCATCCGCTCGGGCCTGAAGGCCATCGTCTCCATCATCCCGGAGAAAACCCGGAGGCACAGCGACGCCGTGTCGACCGCGTCGAAGAGCGGCTCCTTGTCCTCCTGGAGGTCGCGGTCGTAGGAGAAGGGAATGCCCTTCATCACCGTGAGGATGGCGGCGAGGTCTCCGTAGACCCGGCCCGTCTTCCCCCTGATGAGCTCGGCGGCGTCGGGGTTCTTCTTCTGCGGCATCATGCTCGAGCCGGTGGAGTAGCCCTCCGAGGGCTCGGCGAAGCCGAACTCGGACGAGCACCAGAGGACGACGTCTTCGCACATCCTGGAGAGGTGGGACATGAGGATGGCGATGGCCGCGATGGTTTCGGCGACGTAGTCCCGGTCGGCGACCGCGTCGATCGTGTTCTGCACGGGCCTGGCGAATCCGAGGGCCCTCGCCGTGTCGGCGGGGTCGATCGGGAGGCCGGTCCCCGCGAGGGCGCCGGCGCCGAGGGGGCAGGTGTCCATCCGCTTCGCCGCGTCCGCGAGCCGGCCCGCATCCCGGGCGAGCATGGCGGACCAGGCGAGGAGGACCGTGTCCAGGGTCACCGGCTGGGCGTGCTGGAGGTGGGTGTAGCCGGGCATCAGGGTGTCCGCATGCTCGACGGCCCTCTTTTCGAGGGCGACACGGGTCTCCTCCAGGAGGCGCACGAGAACCGCTATCGACTTCCTCAGCCAGAGCCTCTCGTCGAGGGCGATCTGGTCGTTCCGGCTCCTCCCGGCGTGGAGGCGCTTGCCGAGCTCGCCGAGGCGGGAGGTGAGGACGGCCTCGACGAAGGTGTGGATGTCCTCGGCCTTGGGGTCGATCGGCACCTCTCCCCGCTCGAGCTCGCCGGAAAGCTTCTGGAGCTCGGCCACGAGCCGGGCCGCGTCGGCCTCGGGGATGATTCCCCGGCGGCCGAGCATCCCCGCGTGGGCGATCGAGCCCTCGATGTCCTCGCGCCAGAGCCGGCCGTCCACGGCGATGGACCGGTCGAGCTCTTCCATCGACTCGGCCGGGCCCGACGAGAACCGGCCTTCCCAGAGGAACGCCATCAGTCCCTCCCGCCGGCGAACACGGACTCGCGGCCCGATTCCTTGAGCGAGCGCTCCATCAGCGCCCGGACCTTGATCGGCAGGCCGAAGAGGTTGATGAATCCCTCGGCGTCCTTGTGGCTGTAGATCTCTCCCGTGGCAAAGCTCGCGATGCTGGCGTTGTAGAGGGAGTAGGGCGATTCGACCCCCGCGGCGATGAGGTTGCCCTTGTAGAGCTTGACCCTGACCGTGCCGGTGATCGCCCGCTGGGTCGCATCGACGAAGGCCGAGAGGGCCTCGCGGAGCGGGGTGTACCAGGTGCCGTTGTAGAGGATGTCGGCGAACTGGAGGGCGACCTGCTGCTTGAAGCACCAGGTGGGCCGGTCGAGGCAGAGGTGCTCGAGCTGCTCGTGGGCGAAGTGGATGATCGTGCCGCCGGGGGTCTCGTAGACCCCGCGGGACTTCATGCCGACGACGCGGTTTTCCACGAGGTCGATGGTTCCGATCCCGTTCTTCCCGCCGATCGCGTTCAGCGCGAGCACGAGGTCGAGGGCGCTCGCCTTCTTGCCGTTGAGGGCGACCGGTACGCCGCGCTCGAAGGACAGCTCGACGTACTCCTCGTGATCGGGAGCCGCCTCGGGCGTCACGGAGAGCTTGAGCAGGGTATCGTACTTCGGCTCGTTCGCCGGATTCTCCAGGTCGAGGCCCTCGTGGCTGATATGCCAGAGGTTCTCGTCACGGCTGTAGGAATCGCTCTTCTTCATCGGAACCGGGATGTTCCTCGCCTCCAGGTAGGCGATCTCGTCCTCGCGGCTCTGCATGTCCCAGATCCTCCAGGGGGCGATGATCGGCATCTCCGGGGCGAAGGCCTTGATGGTCAGCTCGAAGCGGACCTGGTCGTTCCCCTTGCCGGTGGCGCCGTGGGAGACGGCATCGGCGCCTTCGGCATGCGCCACATCCACCTGGTACTTGGCGATCAGCGGGCGGGCGATGGAGGTGCCCAGCAGGTACTGCGATTCATAAACCGCCCCGCTCTTGAGCATGGGGAAGCAATACTGCTCGGCGAACTCCTCGCGGAGGTCCTTGACGATGCACTTGTCGGCGCCGGAGGCGAGGGCTTTCTTTTTGATGCCCTCGAGTTCGTCGCCCTGGCCGAGTTCGGCGGCGAAGGCGATGACCTTGCAGCCGGGGAAGTTGTCTTTAAGCCAGGGGAGGATGACGGAGGTATCCAGGCCGCCGGAATAG
>DBTK01000114.1:9167-9527 GCA_002307015.1 Spirochaetaceae bacterium UBA1318 | reverse complement strand
ATATTTTTCCAGCCTTTCGTTCGGCCCGATGTCGTCCGTCATGACTACCCCCTTTCGGAAGGATGACGCCCCATTCGACGCCTGCGCTTCAAGCGGAACGGCCAACTGTCCGGGTTCACTCGGGGGCGCGCTGCCCGAGGTAGGCGTCCCTGATGGCGGGGTTGCCGGCCAGGTCGGCCGCCGGTCCCTCGAGGACGATGCGGCCTCCCTGGATGACGAAGCCGTAGTGGGCGATCTCGAGGGCGAGGTTCGCGTTTTGCTCGACCATGAAGACCGAGATGCCGTCGCGGTTGATTTTTTCGATGAGTTCCAGGGTCAGGTCGACGTAGCGCGGGGAGAGTCCCATCGTCGGCTCGTCCA
>DBTK01000114.1:1688-8874 GCA_002307015.1 Spirochaetaceae bacterium UBA1318 | reverse complement strand
CATGAGGGCCCGGGCTATCGCGAGCATCTGCTGCTCGCCCCCGCTCAGAAATCCCCCGGCCTGGCCGATCCGTTCGCGGAGCCGGGGAAAGAGGTCGAGGACCCGCTCGAGGTCTTCGGCTATGCCGGTCTTCCTGGTGTAGGCACCCATCAGGAGGTTCTCCCTGACGGTCATCGCGGGAAATATCCGTCTCGCTTCCGGCACCGATGCTATCCCGAGCCGGACGATGGCGGGGGTATCGAGCCGCCCGAGGTCGTTTCCCTCGAATGCGATCCTGCCTGATTTCGGCTTGACCAGGCCGAGGACGGCCTTCATCAGGGTCGATTTTCCGCTCGCGTTGCCTCCGAGAAGGCATACGATCCTTCCGGCCGGAACCGCGAGGGAGACCTTGAAATGGACCTGGAATGCCCCGTAGTAGGTGTCCATGTCCTCGACGACGAGCCCCGTTCCGTCCGAGGCGGCCGGGGCTCCAATGCCGGACCCGTTGCCGGCAGCCTTTCCGGCGTCCTCTGCCGCGCCTGATGCCGGAATTGCGCCGGGCTTCGGCTCCGGTTCCACCGTGATCCGTGCCAGCCCCCCGTCGGGATCGATCTTCCCGGCTGCGACGGATGACCGCCCTTCGTCCGAACGATGGGGGACGGGGCGGCTCCCGAGGTAGGCGTCGATAACCTTCCGGTCGGAGGCGACATCGGCGGGCTTTCCGACGCTGATGACCTCCCCCTCGTCGAGGACGTAGACCCTGTCCGAGAGCTCCATGACGAGTGAAAGCTTGTGCTCGATGAGGACGATCGTCTGTCCGGAGGCCTTCAGCGACCGGATGACCTCGAGCATCTCGGCCGTTTCGACGGGGTTCATGCCCGCCGTCGGCTCGTCGAGGAGGAGAAGGCGGGGCTTCGAGGCGAGAGCCCTGGCAAGCTCGATCCGGCGCCTGTTCGCGTAGGAAAGGGCGTAGGCCCGGTCCCCACGGCGGGGCAGGAGGCGGTCGCCGAAGGAGGAAAGGATGACCTTCGCCTCGGCGCGCCGGTTTTCCTCGGCTCGGAGGAAGGCCGGGGTCTTCACGATAGAGGCGAGGATCTCCGCGACGGCACCGAGGGGGCCCGACTGTTTTCTGGCGCGGTAGGAGGCGTGGTCGCCGACGAGGACGTTGTCGATGACGCTCATGTTGGCGAAGATCCGGCCGTTCTGGAACGTCCTTCCCAATCCCAGAGCCGCAATCCTATCCGGCCTCATGCCGAGGATGCTCCTCCCCTGGAACCTGACCTTCCCGGAGTCGGCACTTTCGTGGCCGCTCAGGACGTTGAAGAGGGTGGTCTTGCCGGCGCCGTTGGGGCCGATCACGCTCACGAGCTCGCCCTCCTTCACGCTCATGGCGACCGAGTCGAGGGCGGTGACTCCGCCGAATTTTCGCGAGAGGGCATCGATCTCGAGCAGGTTCTCGGTTTCCTCCATCAGTCTATCCCCATGATGCCGCTCGGGCGGAATCGGACGATCAGCACGAGGGCAAGGCCGTAGACCAGGTAGCGGACGTCGGCGAAGCCCCTGAAGAGCTCGGGCAGGCCGAGTAAAAGGACGGAACCTGCGACGGCGCCCCAGACGTTGCCGAGACCGCCCAGGATCACCATGGTGAGCCCGAGGATGGAAACCTGGTCGCCGAAGGTTTCATGGTTGATGTAGGCGTACATGTGGGCGGTGAAGGCCCCGGCTATTCCCGCGGCGAAGCCCGAGAAGGCGAGGGCGATAGCCTTGTAGCGTCCGAGGGCTACCCCGAAGCTTGTTGCCGCCGTCTCGTCGTCGCGGATCGCCCTGAGGGCCCTGCCGACCGGCGAATCGACGAGCCTCGTCTGGAGAAAGGCGACGGCGACGAGCATGGCAAGGCTCGCCCAGTAGAGGGCCCGGACGTCAACGAAATCGAAGCCGGCGATGGAGAGGGGGGGGATGTTCGTGATGCCCATCGCCCCGTTCGTCAGGCTCCCCCAGTTGAGGATGACGAGCCTCACGATGCCGCCGACCCCCAGGGTCGCGATGGCGAGGTAGTGGCCGCGAAGCCTGAAGGCGGGGTAGACGATGAGGGTCCCGATGACGGCCGCGATGATCCCGGCGATCGGGATCGAGGCCCAGACCGGGATGCCGAGCCTGAGCGAGAGCAGGGCAGAAGCGTAGCCGCCGATCGCGAGGAAGCCGGCGTGGCCCATCGACATCTGTCCCGTCGTCCCGGTAAAGAGCGAGAGGCTCAGGGCGAGGAGGCCGTAGACCCAGGCGTTCACCAGGATCTGGAGGATGTAGGGGTTGGCCGAGGCGAGGGGAAGGAGGAAGGCCGCGGCCACGAGAAGGGCGGCGAGGATGCGGGGCGGCTTCACGGGCTTCGCGAGGGAGGGGAGGGTTCCCGTCATCGGCTCGAAGCGGGGAATGCGCTTCCCGCCGAGAAGGCCCTGGGGCCGGAAGAGGAGCATCAGGATCAGGAGGACGAAGGCGAAGAGGTCGCGGTAGCTCGAGCCGAACAGGGCGACTCCCCAGCTTTCGATGATGCCCAGGGCGAGACCGCCGACGATGGCCCCAGGCATGCTCGCCATGCCGCCGAGAAGCTCGGCGACGAGGCCCTTCATCATCGCGTTGAAGCCCATCGTCGGGTAGACCGAGTTGAAGTAGATCCCGATCAGGGCCCCCGCGAGTCCTCCGAGGGCCGAGGCCACGGCGAAGGTGACGAGATTCACCCGGCCGACGCGGACCCCCATCTGGCGGGCCGCGTCCCGATCCTGGGCGGTGGCCCGTATCGCCCGTCCGATGCCGGTGAAGCGCAGGACGAGCCAGAGGGCGAGGGCTGCCGTGAGGCTCACCCCGGCGACGATGAGGTCGATCGACCCGACGGTGGCGCCGAAAAGCGAGAGCTGGAGCTTCGGCAGGTCGGTCTTAAAGGGCTGGGTGTAGGGGCCGAAGACGAGCCTCGCCCCCTGGTCGATGATGTAGCTCGCCCCGAGGGTCGCCAGGAGGGGCGCCATCTGGGAGGATCCGAGGGTCTTCCTGACGATCAGGAACTCGATGGCCGCCCCGAGCAGGGCGCAGGCCGCCATGGCGACGAGGAGGCCGGGGACGAGGGGCAGCCGGAGCGTCGCGATGCAGAGCCAGCCGATGTAGGCCCCCGACATAAAAACCGAGCCGTGGGCGAAGTTGACGATGCCGGCGACCCCGAAGACCAGGGCGAGCCCCACGGCGATGAGGCCGTAGATGTTGCCGGTGACGATTCCGTTGACGGTCTGCTCGACAAAAAGGTGAAGCACGGAATCCTCCTGGCAACCGATCGCCGGTTCTCTCTGTCTCGAAGATTATTGAAATAGTGAGTCGATGTGCAAGGCCCGAAACCAACAAGCTTCGAGGAACTAGGCCCGACGGCGTACCGCCGGGCCGGAAGCTTATTTGCCGGTCCAGGCCGTCCAGGCGCCGTTTTTCACGACGAGGTGGGTCAGCTGGGGATGGGCGACCCGTCTGTCCTCGGCGAAGGTGAGCTTGCCGTAGATGACGCTCGGGATGTCCTTGATTTTCGAGAGGCCCTCGTGGATTCCCTTGCGGGTGGGGGCGCCTTCCTTGATCGCGTCGGCGATGATGAAGACCGCGTCGTAGGAGATGGCCGCGAAGAGGTCGGGATCCTCGTTGTACTTGGCCCGGTAGGCCTTTACGAAGGACTGGACCTCGGGACGGGGGTCGTCCGCGAAGAACTCCGAGGAGGTGTAGACGCCTTCGGCGGCGTCTCCGGCGACCTTGAGGAACTCGGGCGAGAAGATGGCCGCGTCGGCGACGATCGGAGCCTTGGCTCCCTGGTCCCGGAGCTGGCGGGCGATCAGGGCGCCGTCCGTATCGTACGAGATGAGGACGATGGCGTCGGGGGCCTTCCCCGAGACGTTCGTGATCGCCGCACGGAAGTCCTTATCCGTGGGAAGGTAGGCCTCGCCGTCCACGACCGAGCCGCCGAAGGTCTTCACATAGGACGAGAAGAGATCGAAGGTCGATTTGCCCCAGTCGGTATTCAGGTAGAAGACCGCGAGCTTTTTCAGGCCAAGGGTCTTGACCGCATACTCGGCGAGGCTCGGTGCGTCGTCCTTCTGGGTGGTCGAGTTGCTCCACATGTAGTCCCCGCCCTTGGTGAAATTGGGGTGGGAGTTGGTGAACCCGAGCTGGGTGAGACCTGCACGCTGGTAGATCGGGGAGGCGGCCATCGAGGCCGTGCTCGCGAAGTCACCGAGTTCGGCGACGATCTTCGGATCCGAAACGAATTTCTGGGCGATGGCGACAGACTGCTTCGGATCGCTCTGGCTGTCCTCGAAGACGTAGGCGAGGGGGCGGCCGGAGAGGCCGCCCGAGCCGTTGATCTCGAGGAGGGCGAGGTCGAAGCCCTTCTTCCACTGGGCTCCGTACTGGGCGTAGTCCCCGGTGAGCGGTCCCGAGACCCCGAGATAGATCGGGGCTTTCGCATCGGCGGCGAAGCCCGCGAAAGCCGTCAGTGCCATAAGGGCTGCGACGGCCAGTCCCCTTCCCGCGATCCCGGCTGGATAGCCGGATGAATTCTTCCTTGATGTCCTCATGTAACCTCCTCGATTCTGGCCGACCCTGGAAGCCGGCTAACAATTACTACAATCACTATAGTAAGTATAGTCATTCTGGTGATTGTGTCAACCGTCATCCCGGGAATCCTTGGGGCATCCCACGGTCGAAGGATTTTCCCGAAGAGGTTGTAGCATTCCCCCATATTCGGTAAGATTCCGCATCCTTGGAGGAGCCATGAGCATACGACGAGCGACGGAAGCCGATCTTTCGGGCATCACCGAGATCTACAACGAAGCCATCCTGAATACCGTCGCGACCTTCGATACCGAACCGAAAAGCGTCACCGACAGGGCCAAGTGGCTCGCCGCCCATTCGGACAAATTTCCCGTCCTCGTCTCCGTTTCGGAGGACGACCCAGCCCACGTCGAGGGCTGGGCCTCCCTTTCGCGATGGTCCGAACGGGCCGCCTACGACGATACCGGCGAGATTTCGGTCTACATCCGCGAAGCCTCGAGAGGCCGCGGTATCGGCACGGCCCTGACCGCCCGTATCCTCGAAGATGCGAGGAAAGCCGGAATTCATACCGTCATCTCCCGGGTGACGAGCGGAAACGAGGCCTCGGCCAGACTCCATGCCGCGATGGGGTTCACTCTCGTCGGGGTCCTGCGCGAGGTCGGCCACAAATTCGGCCGGATTCTCGACGTGGACATCCTCCAGATCATATTCAGGTAGCGTTTCCGCTTGCCTAGGAGCCCACGCGGCTTGTATTATTTAGGGTAGGTTTACAACCGCGAGGTAGGCATGGCAGAAAGCGAAATCATCCCCCTGGATCAGATTCTCCCGAACAAGCTCCCGATCATTCCCCTGTCGGGTCGTCCCATTTTCCCCGGCATTTTCACCCCGATTATGGTGGGCGACGAGAATGATATCAAGACCGTCGACGCCGTCCTTCAGGCTGACGGCATCATCGGTCTTCTCCTGGAAAAAGAGGACAACGACAAGCCGACGGGCGCCGACCTTTACCAGGTCGGCACGGCGGCCAAGATCGTCAAGAAGATCAACCTCCCCGACGGCGGAATCAACATCTTCATCTCCACGCTGAAGCGTTTCCGCGTCAAGAAATTCCTCAACGACCAGAATCCCATCGTAGCCGCCGTCGAGTACATGGATGACGAGGCCGACGACACCGACGAGGTGAAGGCCCTCACCCGAGCCCTCCTCTCGGAGATGAAGTCGCTGTCCGAGAACAACCCCCTCTTCTCGGAAGAGATGAGACTCAACATGATCAACATCGATCATCCGGGGAAGATCGCCGACTTCATCGCCTCCATCCTGAACATCGACAAGGTCGACCAGCAGCGGATCCTGGAGGTCGCGAACGTCCGCGACCGGATGGAGGCCGTGTTCGTCTTCATCAAAAAGGAACAGGAGCTTCTCAGGATCCAGAAGAGGATACAGGACCAGATCAACGAGAAGATCGAGAAGAGCCAGCGCGATTACTTCCTCAGGGAAGAGCTCAAGGCGATCAAGACCGAGCTCGGCGTTCCCGTCGACGCGAAGAGCAGCGACTACCAGCGGTTCAAGGAAAAGATAGAGTCCTTCAAGTTCGAAGGCGAGATCAAGGAAGTCGTCGAGCAGGAACTCGAGAAATTCAATCTGATGGACCCGAATTCGAGCGAGTTCATCGTCACCAGGAATTACCTCGACACCATCTGCTCCCTTCCCTGGCAGTCGGCGCCCCAGGAGAGCTTCGACCTCGAGGCCGCGAAGGCCGTCCTGGACGCCGACCACTACGGGTTGGACGACGTGAAGGACCGGATCGTCGAGTACCTCGCCGTGAGGAAGCTGAAGAAGGACAACCGCGGCTCCATCATCTGCCTCGTGGGGCCGCCCGGAGTCGGCAAGACGAGCGTCGGCAAGTCCATCGCCAAGGCCCTCGGAAAGCAGTTCTTCCGCTTTTCGGTCGGCGGCATGAGGGACGAGGCCGAGATCAAGGGCCACCGGAGGACCTACGTCGGCGCGATGCCCGGAAAGATCATCCAGGGCCTCAAGATCGTAAAGGCCAAGGACCCGGTGTTCATGATCGACGAGATCGACAAGATGGGCTCGAGCTTCCAGGGCGATCCCTCGAGCGCCCTGCTCGAGGTCCTCGACCCCGAGCAGAACGTGGCCTTCAGGGATCACTATCTCGACCTTCCCTTCGACGCCTCGAACATCCTCTTCATCTGCACGGCGAACACGATGGACACGGTACCCCTCCCCCTCATCGACCGGATGGAGGTCATCAGGCTCTCCGGCTACATCGACAGCGAGAAGCTCGAGATCGCCAGGCGCTACCTCGTTCCGAGGAGCCTCGAGCGGGCTGGTCTCGCGAAGAACCAGGTGAAGTACGCCAAGGATGCCCTGCTGGGCATAGCCGACGGCTACGCCCGCGAGGCCGGCATGCGCAACTTCGAGAAGGCCCTGGACAAGGTCCACCGCAAGATCGCCAAGGAGATCGTCCTCGCGGACGACGTCAAGCGCAGGTTTTCCCTCGGAAAGATCGAGGTCGAGAAGTACCTCGGCAAGCCCCCCTTCCCCGAGGAGGACGTGAAGAAAGTGACCGGTCCCGGCCAGACGGTGGGTCTCGCCTGGACGAGCATGGGCGGCG
>DBTK01000114.1:0-1435 GCA_002307015.1 Spirochaetaceae bacterium UBA1318 | reverse complement strand
GACGAGCATGGGCGGCGACACCCTCCTGATCGAGGCCATCGCGATTCCCGGGAAGGAGGGCCTCAAGCTCACCGGCCAGATGGGAAACGTCATGCAGGAATCGGCGAACATCGCCTTTTCCTACGTTCGCCTGATCGCGGCCAAAAACGGGGTCGACAAGGAATTCTTCGAGAAGAACCTGATCCACCTCCACATCCCCGAGGGGGCGACCCCGAAGGACGGCCCGAGCGCGGGCATCACGATGGCAAGCGCCCTCTTTTCCCTCGCGACCGGGAAGACGATCAAGGACCGCCTCGCGATGACCGGCGAGCTTTCCCTCGTCGGCCGCGTCCTGCCGATCGGCGGGCTCAAGGAGAAGACGATAGCGGCCAGGCGCAACAAGATAAAGGACATCATCGTCCCGAAGCAGAACCTCAAGGACGTCGAGGAGATCCCGGATTACGTGAAGAAGGGGATCCGTTTCCATCCCGTCGAGACGATGGACGAGGTGTTGAAGCTCATTTTCTAGCGGTCGGACCGGCCCGTCGCCGGGAAGGAAACCATGAGGATTTTCCATGTCGATGCGTTCACCGACGAGGTGTTCAAGGGGAATTCGGCCGGCGTCTGCATCCTCCGGGAAGGGGACATCGACGATGAATCGAAACGGAGCCTGGCCGGCGAGCTGAAGCATTCAGAGACGGCCTTCGTCCTCATCGAGGGCCGGAGGATCTCCCTTCGCTGGTTCACCCCCGAGAAGGAGGTCGACCTCTGCGGGCACGCGACCGTCGCGGCCGCCCACGTCCTCTGGGAAACGGGAACGATCGGCGCCGACGAGCGGATAGCCTTCCAGACGAAATCCGGCGAGCTCACGGCGGTGCGTCGCGGCGACCGGATCGAACTGGATTTTCCCCAGCTCTTCGTCGAGCCCTGCGGGGAGAATCCGATCGTCGACGAGGCCTTCGGGATTCGTCCCCTCTACACGGGAAAGAACGACCGGCGCTACCTCATCGAGATCGAAGATCCGGGCCAATTGAGGCGGCTCGAGCCGAATTTCGAGCTATTAAAAAAGGCCGACCGCGGCGGCTTCATCATCACCTGCCGTTCGGACCGGGCCGGCTACGATTTCCTCTCGCGGTTCTTCGCCCCGGGCGTCGGCATACCCGAGGATCCGGTGACCGGATCGGCCCACTGCTATCTCGCCCCCTACTGGGGGAAGAAGCTCGGCAAGACCATCCTCGCCGGTTTCCAGGAATCCAGGCGGACGGGAACCGTCGAGTGCGAGCTCTCCGATGACGGCAGGGTCAAGCTGAGGGGGCGGGCGGTGACTTTCATGCAGGGCGAGGTCAGCCGGTTCTAGGTCGGCCGGCGGGCTAGGCTAGCCATGATGTTTCGGGTCTTTCGAGTAGCTGTTCTTTCCATAACCGGGAGAAGATTTACCACGAAGATGCTATGAATT
>DBTK01000086.1 GCA_002307015.1 Spirochaetaceae bacterium UBA1318 | reverse complement strand
GATCTTCTTCCCCGAGCTCATCGACGACTTCCCCGAATTCGAGGCCGTCCTCTTAGCCCGGCCGGAAAGCGAGGTCCGCATCCTGCGCGACCAGCCGCCGCGCTCGGGCTCGCTCGTCGCCCATGCGACCGTCCTCGGCGAAATCCGCTGGGTCCTCGAGGGCATCGGCCGGGCCATCGATTCCGGCAGGGCGGCGCCCGGCGAGATCGCGGTGACCGTGCCGGGGTTCCCGGGCTTGAAGCCGTATATCGAACGCGAAGCCGCCATCTTTGGCATCCCGGCCGACTTCCGTTCGGGCACGAGCCTGGCCGAGTATCCGGCGGGGCGCTTCTTCTCCCTCATCGCGGCGGCTTCCGAATCCGGCTGCGCCTTCCCCGACCTCCGCGACCTGCTCTGCTCGGGCGGCATCCCCTGGCGCGAGCGGGAAGCGGCCCGCGAGCTCGTCGAGTTCGGGCTCGAGTACACCGTCCTCTGTCCCTGGAAGGAGGGCGCTCGCCGCGTCGATCCCTGGCTGGCGAGCTTCCGCGGCAAGGGCGGACGCTGGGAACGGGCCGAGTCGCTCTACCGAGGGCTCTCGGCCCAGCTGGCCGAGTTCCCCAAGGCGCGCGGCTTTCCGCAGCTCAAGGCGGCCTGGTCGGCTATGAGCCACAGCCTGATGGATCCGGCGGAATTCCCGGAGGACCTCGACCTAGTCTTCGCGCGCTGCGTGGCGACCATGGACGAGCTCGCCCGGGCCCAGCGCGAAGCCGGCTTCGACGAGGCTCCCTGGGCCTTCTCCCTTTTCCTCCAGAGCCTGGGCGCCCAGCGCTACCTGCCGCGCTCGACCCCCGGCGGGGTGCGCTTCTACGATTACCGCGTCTCGGCCGGAATCCGCCCGAAGCTCCATTACGTGATGAACTCGAGCCAACAGTCCCTGGACGCGCGCTCAGGCGGCTGCCCCTTCCTGCGCGAGGACCTGCGCGTCGCCCTCTCGCTGGAGGAGCGCGACTGCTCCGAGGACTTCATCCGGCGCTACGCCCAATCAGGCGACGAAGTGATCTTCAGCTGTTCCGACTCGGGCATCGACGGCGCCCAGATCCCGCACGGCTATTTCCTGGGCGATGGCGAGGGCTCGGTCAGGCCGCCGCAGATCCGCGGCCCGGCGGGGCGGGAGGAGGAATTCTGGGCCGGCGATTCAAGCTTCCCCGACAGGATTTCGCGGGCGCAACGGCGCGGCATCGAGGCCGCCTCCCGTTCGGCCTTCCTGCCGACCGGCGCCGATTACCGCTCGGCCGAGGGGACGGCCTGGGGCCTACGGGCGCTGGAAAGCGTGGTGTCGCTCAACGTCTCCATGATCGAGAATTACCGCGACTGCCCCTTCGCCTGGTTCTTTGGCAAGCGGCTGCGGGCCTGGACCGACGAGAGCGGCATCTCCTCCTTCGACGCCCGCTTCCGGGGGATCGCCGTCCACGCCGCCCTGCAGCGGCTCTACGAGGCGGTCGCGCGGATGGGGCCGATGCGGACAGCCCTGCTGGGCGAGTACGCCGCGCTCGTCCCCGCGGCGATGGAAGCGGCCATCGCCGAATGCGAGCGCGAGCGCGGCAGCTTCGCCGGCGTCGTGCTCCGCGCCGGGCGCGAGGGCACCGAGGAGGTGATGCGCTCGGTCCTCGAGTCCGACTGCGCCGCTTTCGAGGGCTGCCGGGTATTCGGCGTCGAGATGGACATCGAGGGCCTGGACGAGAAGATCGGCTACGTGGTCGCCGGGCGGGTCGACCGCCTGATGGAAGGACCCGACGGGATGTGGATCGTCGATTACAAGACCGGCGAGCTCAAGATGTCGAACTACGCCCCTGAGGGCGACGACGGGGTCAGGCGCGATCTCCAGATGCCGGCCTACGCCCGGCTCTTGGTGTCGAAGGGGAGGGCGGTGAGCGGCGTCCTGCTGTACGGGGTAAAGGAGATGGCCTACAAGGCGGTGGCCGCCGACGCCCTGCCGCCCTTCCTGTCCAAGGCCAAGCCACAGATGAGCCTGGCGCAGCTGGGAGCCGCCGGCGAGCGCTTCGCCCAAACCGCCCGCGCCGTGGTCGAGGGCATCCGCACCGGGAATTTCATGACCGCCGATCCGGCCGAGCGCGGCCGGGTCTGCGCCGGGTGCCGCTTGCGGCCGATCTGCCGCGAGCACTATCAGGTGAGGTGAAGATGGCGGGTTCAGACGAGAGGAAATTCGACAAGTACCAGCGCGCCGCTATCGATACCGACGAAACGGCCATCGTGTCCGCCGGCGCCGGCTCGGGCAAGACGACCGTCCTGTCGGCCCGCTACCTCCGCCTGGTGCGCGACCGCGGTATCCCGATCGACTCGATCCTGGCCCTGACCTTCACCAAGAAGGCCACCAGCGAGATGTTCGGGCGCATCCACCGCGACCTGTCCAAGGAGGACTCGGCCTTCGTCAGGCGGCAGCTCGAGAATTTCGGGAACGCGCGGATATCGACCTTCGACTCCTTCTGCGCCCGCATCGCCCGCTCCGGCTGCGCCGCCTGGGGCTTCTCGCCCGATTTCGCGGTGGACGACGGCCTGGCCCTCGAGTTGGCCGAAGCAGAGGCGCTGGCTTTCGTGCTCGAGAAGCGCGGCGAGGGCATCGTCAGGAAGCTCATCGTCCAGCACGGCTTCGAGCGGCTCTACCGCGAGATCTTCGCCAAGGCCTCGCTCCAGATGTGCCCGGCCCGCCCCTGGAATTTCGAGTCGATGCCCGCCGAGCTCGAGGGCTTCCTGCGCGAGGAGCTCGGGCGCGCCCGCGAGGGCCTATCGGAGATTCGCGACGCGGCCCTGGCCGAGGGCGATAAGAAGGCGATGGCCAAGTACGCGCCGCTCTTCGACCGCCAGCTGCCGGAGGCCGGGAGCCCCGACTTCATCGCGTTGTGCGAAACCTTGGCGGCCATACGCTGCGTCCCTTCCGGCCAGGCCTTCCACGAGCAATCGCGGCGGATCAAGGACGAGATCTGCGAACCGGCGGTCGTGGCCGGCCGGAGCCTGGCCGCCCTGCCGGAGTACTCGGGCATGTACGCCCTGCTGGCGGAGTACCAGGAGCGGATCATCGCGGCCAAGCGCTCGGCCAACGTCCTCTCCTTCCAGGACTCGAGCAAGACCGCCCTCCAGGTGCTGCTTTCCGACCCGGAGCTCCGCGCATTCTACAAGGACCGCTGCCAGGCGATCATGGTCGACGAATTCCAGGACGACAACGCGATGCAGCGCGACCTTCTCTTCCTCATCGCCGAGCGACACGATCGGATGGAGCGCTCCGTTCCATCCTCCAACGAGCTCTGCCCCGACAAGCTCTTTTTCGTCGGCGACGGGAAGCAGTCGATCTACCGCTTCCGTGGGGCGGACGTCTCGGTCTTCATCGGCCTGAGGGACGAACTCTCGGCCGCCTTCCCCGACGCCCTCTCCCTCGAGCTCCCCTGCAACTACCGGAGCGCCCCGACCCTCGTGGACTTTTTCAACGAGCTTTTCGAGCGGGTGATGGCCTCCCCCGAACGGGATTTCGAGGCCCGGTTCTCGCCCCTCGTGAAGCCCCCGATCGCGTTTCCGCTCGCCGGATCGGTCGAGATCCTCGAGTACGAGAAGGAGGGAAACGGCGAGGAAGGGGACGACGACGAGACCCCGCCGCCGATCGATGAGGATGGGGCCGATCGGGACGAACCCCTCGGCGCGAGGGAGGCCGAGGCCCTCGCGGTCGCCCGATACATCAGGAACGGGATCGGCACCCTCACGGTCCGTGACGGCGACACGGTCAGGGTTGCCAAGCCCGACGATTTCGCCATTCTTCTCCGCTCGAGGACCCACCAGGCCGACTACGAGAAGTACCTCAGGTCCCTCGGCGTGCCCTTCGTCGCCCAGAACGTCCGTGGGCTCTTCTACGAGGCCCCGGCCCGGGACTTCTACCAGATCCTGGAGCTCGTCGCCTATCCCGAGGACCGCTACGCCTACGCGGCCGTCCTCCGCTCCCCCTTCGCGAACATGTCGGACGATTCCGCCGTCCGCCTCCTCCTCGCCTTCGACGGCGAACCCTTTCCCGAAACCCCTCCCGAGGGATGCTTCGCGACGGAAACGGAGGAGGCGAAGTACCGGAGGGCGAGGACCACCTACCTCGCTTTGACGGAGATGGCCGACACCGCCCCGATCACCTCGGCCATCTCCTATCTCTGGTACGATGCGGGCTACCGCTACCGCCTTCTCCGCAAGCCCGTCTACCATCCCTACCTCGACCATTTCGACTACCTCTACGCCCTGGCGGACAGGGCGGACGCCGAGTCCGGCTCCCTCGTCGGCTTCCTCGAGACCCTGAAGGGCTACCTCGACTCCCCCGAAACCGCCGACGACCTTGACGCCCCGCGGGAGGGGGAGCGCGGGGTCCAGATCATGACGATCCACAAGAGCAAAGGCCTCGAGTTCCCCGTCGTCATCATTCCCGAGTGCGACAACAAGGGCAGGAACGAGTACCTCGCCCAGCCCTATTTCTACGCGCCGGGCATCGGCATCGCCCTGAGCACCCGGAACGCGGAGAACACCTCATCCAACTGCTTCTACGACGAGCTGAGGGAGGAGAACGACCTCCAGAAATTCGCCGAACTGAAGCGGCTCTTCTACGTCGCCGTCACCAGGGCCCAGTCACGCCTCGTCCTGTCCGGCTCCCGGGCGAGGAACGCTGCCCGTGGTTCCTTCTTCGCCCTGCTCGACTCGGCCTTCCCCGAACGTTCCTACCCCTCCTACGTGAAGGCCTCCCCGATTCCCCGGGCGACGAGGGCGGACGTGCTTTCCGGTTCGGAGGTTCGGACCGACCGGGAAACGGCGGCGAAGGTCTACGGCTCGGTCCCGATTCTGGAAAGACGGATCGTCCGGATCGAGTACCCCGCTACCACGGTCAACGAACGCTGCCTCGAGTTCGCCGCACCTGTGCCGAGGCCCCGGCCCTCCATCCTCAGGAGCCTCCCCTGCGACGCCCTCCTCGGGGAACCGGGCGAACGGGCCGCCTTCGGCACGCTCTGCCACGCGATCATCGAGAAGATGCTGAAGGGAGAGCGGGAGCCCTTCCTCTACCAGAGGTCCGTCACCGGGCCCTTCGGGGAAAAGGACTTTCCGGCCATCGAGCGGGACGCCATCGTCCTCGCCACGGGCTTCGTCTCTTCCCCGCGGGGAAGGGAGGCGATGGGCTCATCGAAGCTCAGGACCGAGTATCCCTTCCGCTGGCGGTTCGCGCCGGCCGGCCTCGTCATCAACGGCCAGTTCGACCTGATCTACGAAACAGTTGGAAGGGCGGTCGTCGTCGACTTCAAGAGCGATCTCGAGCTCGTCGAGGGCCAGTACGACGTCCAGCTCGAGATCTACCGCCGCGCCGCCTCTGCCCTGACCGGAAAACCCGTTTCCTGCGTCCTTTTCTACCTCAGGGAGAGCCTGGAGATCCCGGTCGCCGAAGGCTTCCCCCTCGAGGATTCTCTCGATTCGTTGCGGATCGGCAATGCGCTGTGATATAGTTGAACCCATGGACGACAAGACGGCAGCACGGCACGGGCCGCTCGACGAAGAAAGGGCCACCGAGTACTCCCTCCTTTTCCGTTCGATCGTTTCAGCCCTCGGCACGGTCATCAGGGGAAAAACGGACTTCCTTACCGAACTCGTCATCGCCCTTGCCTCGAGGGGCCACGTCCTGATCGAGGACCTCCCCGGGCTCGGAAAGACGACCGTCGCGAAGGCCCTGGCCAGGGTGATCAGGGACGACGGAACGGACGCCCCGGTCAGCTTCAAGCGCATCCAGTTCACGCCCGATCTCCTTCCCTACGACATCACCGGGGTCGACGTGTTCGATCCCGAATCCCGGAGCTTCGTCTTCTCTCCCGGTCCGATCTTCGCGAACATCGTGCTCGCCGATGAGATCAACCGCACGACGCCCAAGGTCCAGTCCGCCCTGCTCGAGGTCATGGCGGAAAACCAGGTGACGATCGGCAACTCGAGCCATCGCCTGGACGGCTTCTTCTTCGTCATCGCCACCCAGAACCCCATCGAGACCGAGGGGACCTATCCCCTGCCTGCGGCCCAGATCGACCGATTTTTCATGAAGCTGAGCCCGGGCTACCCCGACGCCGAGGCCGAACTCGACATCCTCGCGGAGAATCCCTCCGACCGGATCCTTCCCTCCCTCATGCCCGTCTGCGCGCTCGGGGAACTCATCAGGGCCCAGGACGCGGTCGATTCGGTTTTCTGCCATGAAAGCCTGATGAGGGCGATCGTCGCGATCTCCCAGGAAACCCGGATCAGCCAGGGAATCGGGCTCGGCGTCTCCCCCCGAGGCTCGCTGATGCTCCTGAAGGCATCAAGGGCCGCCGCCCTCGTCAGGGGAAGGAATTTCGTCGTCGACCAGGATGTCCTCGACATGGCCCCTCTCGTCCTCGCCCACCGCATCCGGCTGAAGGCCCAAGGCTCCGATCCGGCATCCCTGATCAGGGAGGTATGCATTGCGAACATCGAACGCTTCCGCGCCGAAAATCCGGCGTAGCCTCTCCCTGCCGCTTACCCCGAGGGGCACCGCTTTTTTTTTCTGTCGATCCTGGTATCGTCGATCGGGATAGCCAGGATCGATCTCGCCTCGATGCTCTGGGGCGGCGGCTTCTTCCTCGCCGCCGTTCTCTTCCTTTCGGGCGCTCTGATCCAATCGCGGCATCTCATGCGTCAGCTCGGCTCCATTCCCGATGCGCTCAATGTCCTGGTCGCGACGGGAAGGATCTCGGGTCCCGATGCCCTGCGGATGGAAATCCGCTCGGCCCTCCGTCCGCTTCCCTTGCCCGGCATCATCCCCAGCTATGAAGTCTCCTTCAGAAATCGCGCCGGGGTCTCGGTCTCGTCGAAGAGCTTCCTTCCCGGCGCCGGAGTCACCGCCGCAGCCACGGCGGCCGTTCCCTGTCCCGGCCGGTACCGTCCCGTGAAATCAGCCGTCGTCGTGGGGGACGTCCTCGGCTTCACCCGGATCGAGCTCGCGACGGACGAGCCCGACGGCTTCCTCCGTCTTCCTGATTTCCATGAAAGCTCCGCCCCCTTCCCCGCACGCGAAGGAGGCGAGAACCGCAGGGTCAGAACGACGGTCAGGCGCTCCGACGAGCTTCTCGACAGCCGCAAGTACGTCATCGGAGACGATCCCCGCAAGATCAACTGGAAGCAGTACGGGCATTCGGGGGAGCTTTTTATCCGCCAGGGCGAGTATTTTCCTCCCCCCGTCGCCTTCGTCAGGGTCGTCCTCAACACCGAGCTTCCCCTCGGCATCCTGGCCGAACGCGACCGGCTTCCCTATTTTTACGCTCTGGTCGGGGCCTGCGCGGGCTACGTCGAGCGGCTCCTCCGGCACGGCTACGCGGGAAGCCTCATCGTGCCGGGCCTTCCCGCCCGCCCGCTCGACGAGGTCGACACGCCGGCCTTCCTCGCGGACGCCGCCCCCGACGAAGGAAGCCTCGCCCTCCCCTCCGCCGAGGCCGACGAGAGCACCGTCCTTTTCACCGCACCCGGTACGTCCCGCTTCTCGGCCCTTTCCGCAAGCCTCGCCGTCGCCTGCTTCCTCGCGAGAGACGGGAAAGACGGCGAACGCCGATCCCGAATCCGCCGCCTCCTTTTCTCCGACGACCATGCCTCCGGATCGAGGGAAAAACGCTGTGCGGCCCGGTTCGACGCGGCCTTGGCCGGCGACCTCGCCGCCTTTCAACCGACGGGAGGCCGGCATGCGCTCGTCATCCGATAGGCCCCGGTTGACGAAATCCTTCGGGATTTCGGTCCTCGCGCGGACCCTGGCCCTCTATCTCCTCTTCTCCCAGCTCTGGCTCCATGTCTCGGAGCTCGTAGACTTTTCCTTCCTTTCGATCGCCCTCGCACTCGCTGCGATCGCGGCCTTTTTCGCCGAATGGATCGGGTTCAGGGCTCGGGTCGCCGCCCTCTTCGGCGCCCTTCTTCCCTTCGCCGTCCGCCTCGTTTTCTCGGGTTTTTCCGCGCTGGCAGGCGCCGTCTCTCCCGGTCCCGCCGCCGACGCTCTCCTTTTCCTCTTCGACAAGAGCCTCATCCCCTCGCTGATCCCGGTCTACTGGATGTTCCTTTCCACCTTCGCCTGCCTCCGCCTGCCGGCGGTCCTCGCCTGGGATCCCGTCGCCGACTGCGCCCTCCTCGTCGCCATCTTCTGGTCCCAGGCGGGGTACCGGGGCAGCCTCTACCCCCATCCGGGCATCCTCGGCCTCGTCGTCGGTGGATTCTTCATCCTCGAGGTCGCTTCGCTCTACGCCTATTCCGTTTCGTCGGGGCCAGCCTCCGGCGGATCGAGAACGCGGAGGCCCCTCGTCCTCGTTTTAGTTCCCCTCCTCGCCCTGCTCTTCGTCGTCATACTTTCCCGATATTCGGAGGGCGCCGTGACACAAGGGGGAGGCCTCATCAAGCCGACCCTTTTCCGCTTCGACTTCTCGCAGTACCTCAAGCTCGAAGACGAGATCTCCCTCTCCAACGATCTCGTCCTGATCGTCAAGAAGCAAGGTGCTGACGAGGAAATACTGCTGCGCCGTTACGTGCTTTCGGGCTATTCACCGAACAGGGGCTTCTATTCCGATCCCGCGAACCAGGGCGACGCAGGTCCACTTTCACTCCCCGACCGTCCGACCGACTTCCGGGATCCCGGCGACAGAAACCGCATCCGCGTCGAGCAGGAGTACTACATCGTCAATTTCGACGGTTCGTCCTTCATCGCGATGAATTACCCCGTATCGGTGACACCTTTTAGGGAGGCCGCGTCGACCTCGTTCTCCGGTTCCTACTCGGTCGTATCGAAGGTCTCGAATCTCATGCCCTTCGATCTCGTCGACGCTCAGTCCCCGCTCGCCGCAAAGGCGATGGCTCCTAAAACCTACCGCTACTATACCGAGTTCGGGGACGACGCCCCGATAGCAGACCTCGCCAAACGGGTAACCGTCGGGATTCCCGGCTACTACGACCGGGTCATGGCGGTCTATTCCTACCTTCACGACAACTACTACTACTCGCTCAAGCCCGGCGTCGCCGAGGACGGGAACCGGCTCCACCATTTCCTGTTCTCGAGCAAGAAAGGCTACTGTTCCTACTTCGCCTTCTCCATGGCCCTGATGCTCAGGTCCCTCGGCATTCCCTGCCGGGTGGCCGTCGGGTTCTTCCTCAACCCCCAGGTCCAGGCCTTCGGCTACTACCCCGTCCGCGCCGACATGGCCCACGCCTGGGTCGAAGTTTTTTACCCCGGCTTCGGGTGGATCGAGTACGACCCTACCTCGACAACCATAGCCCCCGGAGAGAACCTCCAGTTCTCCCAGGGCATGGATACCGAGCAGTTTTCCCGCCTCCTCAAGGAAATCCTCGCAGGCAGGGATTCGAGAACGGTGAAATCGGGCACGAGGGTCGGCCAGGCGGAAGGAACCGGGACATCGGGCCTCCTCGCCCTGATCCGCATCGTCGCGCGCTTCTGGTGGCTTATCGCCGCAGTCCTCTATCTCGGCTCGGTTTCCGTCGCCCGGTACCGCCATTTCGCATCCGCCGCTTTCGCGAACCCCCCCGGCAGACGGGCTCTGGCCCTATATTTCCACGCGGCGGGTCTCCTCTTCTCGACAGGGTACGGAAAACGTCCCACGGAATCGGTGCAGGAGTTCTCCGACCGCACTCGGCGAACGGCGGGGATTGAACTCGGCGACCTGTCCCGCGCCTACCTGAAGGCCAGATATGCGCCGTCATTCACCATGGCGGATCTCATGAAGGCACGGGAGGCCTATTCGCTTTTCCTTTCGTCGTTCCGCAAGACGGTTCCCGCGCGAAGGCGGGCTGCAGGGTTCCTCAACCCGGGCCTCCTCTTCGGGAGGCTCTCATGAGTCGCCGAGGCCACCAGATCCGAACGCTCTGCCTCGCCGCCTCGCTTTGTCTGGCCCTGGCAACACCGGCTCACCCGGCCCAGGAATCCGACGCGGACCGGCTTCTCAAGGACGCCCAGGCGGCCATCGATGCCGAAAACTACGACGGGGCCCTCCGTATCCTCGAAGATGCGAAAAAGGTCTATCCCCGCAACCCGTCCTTCCCGAGCCTCCTCGGGGACATCTACGAGGAAAAGGACTTTCCCTCCCTCGCCCTCGACGAGTTCAGGCTCGCACAGAACCTAAGGCCGAACGACCCCGACATCCTCTACAAGCTTTCGGTCGCACTCGGAAAACTCAACCGTGAAAGAGAGTCGATAGCCGTACTCGAACGGGTCCACGCCATGAGGCCGGAGGACTCGGCCGCCACCGGCGACCTCGGTTGGATGTACTTCAAGGTCCACCAGCTCCAGAAGGGGGCAAAGCTCCTGACCCAGGCCCTGAATTCCTACGGTCCGAACAGCAACTACAGCATGACCCTCGGAACCATCTACTCCGAGCTCTACGAGTACGATCAATCCCGCTCCAGCTACCTCGTGGCGATCAAGGACGGTCTCAAGAGCGACTCGAAGAATTTCGTCGCCGTCGCCTACTACAACCTCGCCCTGCTCGAGGAAAAATACTACCGATTTCCCAAGGCGATGGACTACGGCGCCAAGTCGGTCTCGACCTTCGAACGCCCCTCGGGCCATCTGGCGAGGGGAGAACTGTTCCTGAGACAGCAAAACATCCGCGCCGCCTTTTCCGAGTTCAAGCAGGCCTACAACCTCGACACCTCGCCCCTCTCCGAAATCAACCTCGCCAACACCCAGCGCTGCGCCGGCAGGATCGAGGAATCGATTGCCTACCTCGACGGCGTCATGAAATCGAAAAACCTTTCCTGGATGCTCAACTACGGAACCGACCTGAAGACCCACTACAAGGACCTGCACGAGATCTACAAGGACGACTACGCGGCGCTCGCGATCCTCGAGCGCTGCCGGGCCTCGGGCTCCCTTTTCGAATCCGTCGCGAGATTCTTCAGGGCTGTCAGAGACGACATCTACTCCTACTACCACCGGCAGATGTACCGGAGCTACTCCAGGGACATCGCTGACTATCTGATGAAGGAGAACAATTTCCTCAACGCCATGATTTCCTACTACGACGCATACCAGGGCTATCCCGCAATCGCCCTGAAGTACCTCGGCAAGGCGAAGGATTTCGAAACCTCGGTCATTCCCGAGGCGGCAGCCTCCTACGAACTCGAGGAGGGCCTCCTCCATGACGACTACGGGAAACTGAAAACAGCCTACGAACACCTGGATCCCGCATGGGAACGTGACGGCATCGCCCGCGCCCTTCAGCGCCTCTGCCTCATCGCCCGATCGAGAGGCGACGGGGATTCGTACCGGGCCTACGCGGAAAGGCTCTTCACCGTGAATCCCGGCGCCCTCCTCCAGGGCGGGATCGGCCTTCCCCTCGTGCTCGACGTTCGCCCCGATTCCGCCGGGAACGGAAAGAGGGCGGAAGGACTGAGGCGAAGCCTTTCGGATCTCTTCTCGCACGCCAAATCCCCGCTCGCCGGGAAGGATGAGGCACTCGAATATCGCTACCGCTTCGCCGTTACGGTCGGTTCCGACGGCGTAGACTGGGCCCTCGTGGACTCGGCGACCGGGGCGACCCTCATAAAAGAAAAAGCGCGGCTCCAGTCCCTCTCGCGAAGGAATGTCGCCGCGCTCTTCAACGGAATCCTCGATTCCCTCTATCGCTCGGACTGAACCTACTTGGAAATTCCCACGAGCTCCATCTCGAAGGAGATGAACGCGTTCGGGGGAATCACCCCGCCGGCTCCGCGGTCGCCGTAGGCCAGCTCGGGAGGCAGCACGATCAGGCGCTTTTCGCCCTTCTGCATGTCGAGGACGGTCTCGTCCCAACCGGGGATCACCATCCCGGCGCCCGCCTGGAAATCGATGGCCCCGCCGTGGGTGCTCGAGGCGTCGAACACCTTTCCGTCGAGAAATGATCCGGTGTAGTTCACCTTGACGGTGTTTCCCTTCGCCGGCTTCGTCCCGCTGCCGGCCTTCTCGATGACATAGAAGATTCCCGAATCGCTTTTCTTCGCCGTCGGCCATTTCTGGGCAATCGTCGCGAGGTCCCTGTCCCGGGCCTCCTTCGCTTTCGCCGCATTCCTGTCCTTGACCTGGGCGAGCAGCGAATCGAAGGTCGCCTGATCGACCTTGAACCCGTTCGCCTTCGATCCCGACCTGATGATCGTCACCTTCTTGATGACGTCGCCCTGCTCGATCTTGTTCACCACGTCCTGGCCCTGGACGACATGGCCGAAGATCGTATGATGATCGTCGAGCCAGGGGGTCGCGACGTGGGTAATGAAAAACTGGCTGCCGTTGGTGTTCGCGCCGGCGTTGGCCATCGAAAGGACACCGGGACCGGAATGCCTGAGGGAGGGATCGAACTCGTCCGGAAAGACGTAGCCCGGTCCGCCCATGCCGTTACCCTGGGGATCGCCGCCCTGGATCATGAAATCCTTTACGACCCGATGGAAGGTAAGGCCGTCGTAGAAGGGCTTGCCCTTCGTCGGTCCGAAGCTACCCTCGGCGAGCCCGACGAAATTGCAGACGGTGAGGGGAACCTTCTCGTATTCGAGCTGGAGGACGATGTCCCCCTTCGCGGTTTCCATCTTGGCATAGAGCCCGTCGGGAAGGGGGTTGGACTGGCAGGATGAAATTCCGGGCAAAAGCAGGACAAGGACGCCGATCACGGAAAACCGCGCCCGCAGGTGTTTGATCATGGATTCCTCCGAAGCAGGGATAATCCATGGAGCCTACCACAGGAACCGTCGTTTTTCAACAACGTCCGGGAAACGGCCCCTCGGCCCCGCCTCGGATCGATGGCTATTCGGGAAGGCCCGGCCCCTCGTCCCCCGAGACGTCGACGCGTACGACGCCCTCGATCTTCCTCAGGTCGCTCAGGAGCTTTTCCGTCACCGGGGTCTCGACGTCGATGATGTTGTAGGCGATGCCGTCCCGATGGTGGTTGACCATGTCGGCGATGTTCACGAGGTCCCTCGCGAGGGTCGTCGTGATCTGTCCGACCATGTTGGGTATGTTTCGGTTGACGACGAGGATTCGATGGTTTCCCGACATGTCCAGGTGGGAATCGGGGAAGTTCACCGAACTCCGTACGGTGCCCGATTCGAGATACTCCGAAAGCTGCCGTACCGCCATCGTGGCGCAGTTGTCCTCGGCTTCGGGGGTGGACGCCCCGAGATGGGGAATGCAGACCACATTGTCGAGGCCCAGAAGTTCCTCGTCGGGGAAATCCGTCACGTACCGGGCGACGATGCCCTTCTTCAACGCCTCGACCAGGGCCGAGGTGACCACGAGGGGCCCCCTCGCCAGGTTCAGCAGACGGACGCCCTTTTTCATCTGGGGGAAACTCGAGGAGTCTATCATCCCCGTCGTCTTGTCGCTCAGAGGAACGTGGATCGTGATGTAGTCGGCCTTGGCGAACAGCTTCTCGAGTGTCGTGGCACGCTTGACCGACCGGGAAAGGCCCCAGGCCGCGTCGACGGAAATGTAGGGGTCATAGCCGAGAACCTCCATGCCCAGCGCCGATGCCGCGTTCGCCACTTCGACGCCGATCGCGCCAAGACCGATGACTCCGAGGGTTTTTCCCTGGATCTCGGGCCCGTCGAACAGGGACTTCCCCTTCTCGACGAGTTCGGGAACCGCGTCGCCCTTGCCGATCAGGGTTTTCGCCCAGGCGATGCCGGTGCTGATCCGACGCGAGGCGAGAAAAAGCGAGGCGATGGTCAGTTCCTTGACGCCGTTCGCGTTCGCGCCGGGGGTATTGAAGACGATGATGCCGCGGCTCGTGCACTCCTCGACGGGGATGTTGTTGATCCCGGCGCCCGCCCTGGCGATCGCTTTCACCGAGGGAGGAATCTCATAGCCGTGAAGCTCGAAGCTCCTGATGAGCAGGGCATCCGGGCCGGCAATGCTCGACGCGACCTCGAACCTCTCACGATCGAAAAGCTCGAGTCCCTTGGGAGAAATTTTATTCAGGGTCTGGATCTTGAACATTTGGTTCCCTTCTCGAGAATATGCGGCAATGCGCATAAATATACGCTTTTAAACGAAGGAGTCAAGCCGTAGGTGGTTATCTTTATTTGGACATGACGGTATTTAACAGTTCCAGCAGGGCGGAAACCTTGATCGGCTTTTGCATAAAACCATCAAAAACCTGTATATTTGAGGAAATATCTTCGGCGGAATACGCCGTGAAGGCGATGATTGGAATCTTCGGATCGTAGAGGGCCCCGCTGTAGGACCGAATCCGCCGTGCCGTCTCGACCCCGTCCATCCCGGGCATCTGGACATCCATCAGAATCAGGTCGAAGCGCTGATTCTCGAGCTGGGTCAGAACCTCGTGGCCGTTCTCCGCCAGGCCGATCGAATGTCCCGCGCTCTGCAGGACGAAGGCGATGTACTCCCGATTCACCTCGTTGTCGTCGGCGACGAGGATCGCGAGGGAACGGTCGGCCTTTGCCACCGAAAGGTTCTCGGCGGGCTGCTCCATCGCGGCGGCTTCGATCGGAATCATGAACTCGAAAACGCTTCCCTTTCCCTCTTCGCTCCTGAACCACAGCTCGCCGCCCATCTTCTCGACGATCTCCTTGGCGATCACAAGGCCCAGCCCGATTCCCTTGTGTCGTTTCGCGAACGTCGAGTCGCCTTGGCTGAAACTCTTGAACAGGAGGTATCGATTTTCCTTCGGGATGCCGACCCCCGAATCCCGAACCGTGCCGTGAAGGCGCGAGCCGGTCGCCGTTTCCGAAAGCTCGCCGGAGACGCTCACCCGTCCGCGATCGGTGAATTTGATTGCATTGTCGGTCAGGATCGAGATGACCCGCGCCGCGTGGTCAGCATCGACCCGGACGATCCGCGAAGGGTTTCCGTGAACGGAAAGGGAAAACTCGAGTCCCTTTTCCTCGGCCTTCGGACGATGGGAACGGACGCCGTTCTCGAAAAGGGTTTCGAGTTCGATGTCGACGTGTTTCACCGTGATCCGTCCGTCCTCCAGTTCCGAATATTCGAGAACGTCGTTCAGCATGGCGGACAGGGTGTCGGCGGATTCCTTAATCATCTCGAGGCGGCGCTTCTGGCCTTCATCGGTCAATTCGGGAAGGAGGAGCTCGGTCATCGAGACGATGCCGTTCAAGGGGGTTCTGATCTCATGGCTCATGTTCGCGAGAAAGAGGTTCTTCTGCCTGCTCGCTTCCTCGGCCTGGTCCTTGGCCTGCTTCAATAGGAACTCGACCCGTTTCTTCTCCGTTATGTCCTCGACGATGAACAGGTAATGGGTCAGAAGGCCGCTCGGGCTCTTAACGGGGGAAATCTGGGCCCGGCACCAGAACGCGTCGCCCGAGGCCTTTTTCAGCTGGACCTCGCCCTGCCATTCGAGTCCGCCTTCCGCGTCCCTCATCGCCTCCGAATCGATGCGCGTACCGCCGGCGCTCATCTCGAACAGGGCGATGTCCATCCCGATGAGCTCGGGCGGTGCGTACCCGGTTATCCGCAGGAAGTAGGGGTTGGCATAGGTCACCACGCGATGGTTGTCCAGTATCGCCACCCCGATCGCGCTCTGGTCCACCGCCTGGTACATCCGGCGAAGCATGTCCTCCGATTTCCTCCGGAGGGTGATGTCCCTGATGATGCCGACGCTTCCGACGAATACCTTTTCCTCGTCGTCGACTTCGAAGCGGTAGGAGCCGGCCGACGCGACCTCCCCGTAGGAAATGATGGTCGCGATCGCTTCCTTTTCCGGATTCGCCCTCGAGGGCTGCCGTTTTATCCTCAGTTCCAGGTTTTCCGTCTTGCGGTCGATGCCTCGCCGTTCATTGAAAAGTTTGGGCGCGAGCCGCACCACGTTCTTGGAGCTGCGGATCGTGCGGAGAACCGTATCGCGGTTGACCACCGCGACATCCTCGGGAAACAGGATCGTGCTGAAATGCTGCCCGATCAATTGGTCGGGTTCGTATCCGAAGGTCCTGATCGAACTGCTGATGAAGGTGAAATTGCCGTTGAGATCGAGCTCGTAAACCACATCGGGCAGGGCTTGCACGAGGTTCTCGTACCGGCGTTCGAGATATGGGATCGACCCCTCGTTTCCCGAATGGAGGACGATAGCCTTGCGGACGTAGAAATCGAAGCCGTGCCTGAACTCCTCCGTGTTTTCGAAGGTGCAGACCGCCTCGACCCTGTCGTCGGCGAGCCTGGCCGGATCGATCTTCTCCTCCCGATCGACCAGAACGATGCGATAAGAATCGTCAGCGTTCGGAAACTGAAAGTCGAAGATGCATCCATCCTCGATGGAAAAGCGGACGGCGACGGCAAAGAATCGCCGCCTCTCCAGCAGGATGAGGCCCTCGACGAACGAGGTGACGGCGAGGCACCGGACGGGTGTGCCGAAATCAGAATGCTCGACGAGACCGGTCAGAAACCCAGCCTCTTCGGCGTCCCGCACGATTCCTAGTATGGTGATGACCGGAGATTCGTCCATATGTATACTCTATATCATCGGCGCCGACGTTTCACCGACTTACTTGAAAACAACGGCGGACTCTATCGCTTTCTTCCATTTTTCCAGCAGTACGTCACGTTTGCTGGCCGGCATGTCGGGCTCGAACTCGCGCTTTCTACGCCAGTTTTTCGCGATCTCCTCGAGGCTCTCCCAGTATCCCACTTTGAGACCGGCGAGGTAGGCGGCCCCGAGTGCCGTGATCTCGTTGACCTCGGGGAGGATGACAGGGCGATTCAGGATGTCGGCCTGGAACTGCATGAGAAAGGAATTCGCCGAAGCGCCTCCGTCCGCCTTGATGAAGCTGATCGGCTTCCCGTAGTCCTTGACCATAGCCTCGAGCAGGTCGTTCGACTGATAGGCGATGCTCTCCAGGGCGGCGCGAACGATGTGGGCGCGGGAGGTGCCTCGGGTGATGCCGACCATGGTTCCGCGCATGTCGGCATCCCAGTACGGGGCCCCCATGCCGACGAAGGCCGGGACGATGAAAACCCCGCCGGTATCGGGAACGCTCCGGGCGAGGGCTTCTGATTCCGCCGCGTCGGCGATGATTCCGAGCTGGTCGCGTAGCCACTGGATCACGGCCCCCGCGATGAACACCGAACCCTCGAGGGCGTAGGTGAACCCGCCGTCGCCGAGGTCCCAGGCTATGGTCGTGACGAGGTTGTGCCGGGAAACGATCGGCACCTTTCCGGTATTGAGCAGGGTGAAGCATCCGGTACCGTAGGTGTTCTTCGCGCTTCCGGGCTCGAAACAGGCGTGTCCGAAGAGCGAGGCCTGCTGATCCCCGGCGGCTCCGGCTACCGGGATCTCGATGCCGAAAATTTCCTTCTTCGTGTTCCCGAAGACATGGGAACTCGGAAGAACCTCCGGAAGCACGCAGGGCGGGATATGCAGGAGGTTCAGTATATCCTCGTCCCACCGTCCCGTATGGATGTTGAAGAGCAAGGTCCGCGAAGCGTTCGTCGCGTCCGTGGCATGCCGTCCGGTCAGGTTGTAGATCAGCCAGGAATCGACGGTCCCGAAGAGGAGTTCGCCCCGTTCGGCTCGGGTTTTCAGCTCGGGGACCTCGTCGAAAAGCCAGACAAGCTTCGTTCCGGAAAAGTAGGGATCGATGACGAGGCCCGTCCGCTCCCGAAAAAAGTCCTCGAACCCGAGGGCGGTGAGTTCCTCGCAGATCGCGGTCGAGCGCCGGCACTGCCAGACGATCGCGTTGTACACGGGCTTGCCGGTGGCCTTTTCCCAGAGTATCGTCGTTTCCCGCTGGTTCGAGATGCCGATTGCGGCGATCTGGCGCGGCGTGATCTGGGCCAGCTCGATGGCTTCCCGTGCCGATTCCAGCTGGGTTTTCCATATTTCCATGGGATCATGTTCCACCCAACCGGGCTTGGGAAATATCTGGGTGAACGGCTTCTGTCTGTTCCCCATGATGTTTCCCGTTCTGTTGAATACGATAGCCCTGGATGATGTCGTTCCCTGATCGAGCGACAGGATATAGGTATCGTCCCCCTGCTGCATGGTGACCCTCCTTTGCGATTCGACAACGGTTTCCCCAGTATACACCAGAGCATCGTCCGTGTCCTTCCGTGCTTTTTTCATGATTCTCCGCGTAATCGCCGTGCTTTTCAAAAGTATTGCTCTTATTTTTCCAGGACAGTATACTTATCAGTGTTCGCTATTGATAACCATCGGACTACAGGTCCGAACAAGGAGCCGGTATGGAATACCAGATAAAGGACATTGCCCTCGCGGAATGGGGACGAAAAGAGCTCGATAAGGCTGAGAAGGAAATGCCGGGTCTCATCTCGGCGAGGGAACGTTATGGTACCGACAAACCGCTTCGCGGAGTGAGGATTACCGGCAGCCTGCACATGACCGTCCAGACCGCCGTCCTTATCGAAACCCTCGTCGAGCTCGGCGCCGATGTCCGCTGGTCGAGCTGCAACATCTTTTCGACCCAGGACTTTGCCGCAGCAGCAGTCGTCGTCGGGAAAAAAGGCTCCGCGGCCGAGCCCAGGGGCGTTCCCGTTTTCGCCTGGAAGGCTGAGACCTTGGAAGAATACTGGGAACTGCTGAACGAATCCCTGAAATTCCCCGGAAACAAGGGGCCCCAATTGATCGTCGACGACGGCGGCGACGCGACCCTGATGATCCACCTCGGCTATCGGGGTGAGAATGACCCGACCATTCTCGACACGAAGCCGGAAAGCGGTGACGAAGCCGCCCTGCTCAAGATCCTGAAGCGCATCCGCGCCGAAACCCCGCATCGCTGGCACGAGGTCGTCAAGGAGTGGAAAGGGGTTTCCGAGGAAACCACGACCGGGGTCCACCGACTCTACAAGATGGCTCAGGAGGGAAGTCTTCTCGTCCCCGCCATCAACGTCAACGA
>DBTK01000085.1:12538-27171 GCA_002307015.1 Spirochaetaceae bacterium UBA1318 | reverse complement strand
GCCCGAGCCGGTGACGCCCTTGAGCACCTGGTATTTGCCGTCGTTCCGTATCCCCTCGACGAGGGCCGAGACGGCCTCTCCCTGGTCGCCCGCCACATCGAAGGGCGCCACCACCCGAAATTGTCTCATGGATTCGCCCCGTCAGTCCGTGGAATCGGCGCTTGCCGCGGTATCGTTCACGCTCGCCTTGCGGTCCGAAAGGGTGACGTTCGTCTGCATCTTCTTTCCGCCTCGGAAAAAGGTGACGGTGACCTTCTCGTTCGGCTTCCGGTTCTCGAGGGCTCCGTAGAGGTCGGAGAGGCTGTTGACTGCCTGATCGTCGATGCCGACGATGACGTCCCCGCCCAGGTAGATGACGCTGTTCTGGTAGCGCACCGCCTCGGTTCCCTGGCGAATGCCCGCCTTTTCCGCGTTCCCGCCCTTGACGGTCCGGGAGACGAGGATGCCCTTGGATATCGGCATCTTGGCGTATTCGACGAGGGCCGGAAAGAGCTGGACCGGGGTGATGTCTATCCAGCCACGCTTGACCCGGCCGTAGGCGATGAGGTCGGCGACGACGCGCTTGGCGGTGTTCACCGGAATGGCGAAGCCGATGCCGACCGAGCCGCCCGAGGGCGAGTAGATCATCGCGTTGATCCCGATCATCAGGCCTCGGGAATCGAGGAGGGGCCCGCCCGAATTCCCCGGGTTGATCGAGGCGTCGGTCTGGATCATGTCCTTGATCACGTTGTTCTGGTTGATCTGGACGGGACGGCCGAGACCGGAAACGATGCCCGTCGTGAGGGTTCTCTCGAGAGCGAAGGGGTTGCCGATCGCGAGGACCTTCTGGCCCACCCTGAGGTTCGAGGATTCGCCGAAGGGAACGGTGACGAGCTGCTTGCCCTTGGGGGGATCGAATTTGACGACGGCGATATCGTTCTCGGGGTCGGTACCGATGACCTTCCCCTCGAACTGGCTGCCGTCGGCGAAGTTGATGTAGACCTTGTAGGCGTTCTCGACGACGTGGTTGTTCGTAAGCACGTAGCCCCTGGTGTCGATGATGGAGCCGGAACCGGAACCGCCCTCCTGGGGAACGGGTTCGAGAAACCAGTTGACCGCGACGGTCTCGGTCGTGATGTTGACGACCCCCTCGTTGAGGCGATCGTAGACCGAGATGTTCTGCTTTTCGTCCTCGGTGTAGGGAGCGACCGAATCGATGACGGTCGCGTCGGTCATCGATCTCGGCGACTGCCTGAGGTCGAGGGCGGGCCCTCCCTGAGCGGCCACGGGCTTCGCCCGGACGGGACTGGCGGCGCTTCCCTGTCTGAAGGAGGGAAACCTCAACAATCCGAATGCGGCGAGAAGGAGAACGACGGCTGCGACGCTCGCAACCGAAAAAAGGGCAACCTGACCCCGACTGTACAGCTTCATGATTATCCCCGATCGATCGAAACCGTCTTGGGCGCTCGAAATGTCAACGATTCTCGGAACGTCCTTATGAGATAATACTGAATTCTACCGGTACATGTCGAGATTTTCCCGTCGATAAAACGGAAAATAGCGATTCGTCCGGGCGCCTGCGGCTCTTCGAGAAGGGGTTAGGCCTCGGCCGATGCCTCGATCACGGTTTCGTCGGTGTTGGCGTTGTAGATCTTGTCCATGTCGCCCTCGATCGATTCGAATATCGACAGCAGGGAGGGATCGAAATGGTTCCCCCTCCATTCCGATATCTTGTTGATCGCGACGTCGTGGCTGTAGGCCGGCTTGTAGCTCCGCTTCGTCCTCAGCGCGTCGTAGACGTCGGCTATCGTGACGATTCTCGCGGAGAGCGGGATCATGGCGCCCTCGAGATGGTAGGGATAGCCCTTGCCGTCCCACATTTCGTGGTGGGCCAGGGCGATCTCGCGGGCCATGGGGTTGGGATAGGTTGAAAGGATGAAGGCGCCGTTGATCGTGTGCTCCTTCATGATCTCCCATTCCCAGGGGGTGAGGGGACCGGTCTTGTTCAGGATGTCGTCGGGGGTTCCGATCTTCCCGACATCGTGCATGGCGGCGAGGAAACCGATGTCCTCGAGGAAATCCATGTCGACCTGGGGATAGCTGGCGTGGTCGTAGAGCTCCTCCGCCATCCGGCGGGAATAGAGATTGACCCGTTCGATGTGCTTTCCGGTATCGTTGTCCTTGAGCTTGGAGGCTTCGAGAAGCCCCATGAACATCGTCCTGAGCAGGAGGCGGTTCTCGGCGGTGATGTCGTCGAAGAATACCGTAAAGGCGGTGGGTCTGGCCGACTCGATCGAGGTGTCGAAAAAGGGATAGATGTAGATGCGCGACAGCCTCGTGGTCGAACCCTTCATCTTGCTCTGGAACTGGCCTTTCCAGGCGAATCCGGCCTGGGGCGAGTTCAGCGCACGGCACAGTCCGCTGACCGTATCGTTCTCGAGCGCCGCCTGGAACACGGCGGGGAAGTACCGCTCCCCATCGGGGTAGAACTTGCCGAGGTCATTGGTGAACGCCTCGTTCCGGTATAGGATGGTGAGGTTCGAATCGAGAAGCATGACGGGGCGAACGCAGCGGTCGTAGCTTCCGCATAGGCTTTCGATGGACGGAAGCAGGCGAAGGCTCGAGTTCTCCATGGTTACTTCTGAAGTCTCATCTATTTCTTCGAGGGCTTCCACGTCCTCGAAATTGTCGGTATTACCTGGGTTATCAACCATACTCCTATTTATATGCTTACTCTCCTGAAAAAGCAATTTCAGCTTCACTCTTGCGGAGGTAGATGGGACCGGAATCCTCGGATAAAACGGTCCCGTCCCGCAATCCAGCCATCGCGAGTTCGATGAGGGCCCTGCATGGGGGCGAACGGTAGTCCGGATCGAGCATGAAACGGACGGTTCCTGTTGGCGTCCCCATTTTTTCGAGAAAGAGGGCGGCGGCGGGTCCCGTGACGAGAACGCTCTCGTCCTCCCGTGCCAGGGCGGCGATTTCGCCTGCCGGGCTGTCCAGGAAAGCGGAAGCCTTCGAATCCCCCCGGTAGATGGCCGCGTAAAAGCGGTTCTTCTTCGCATCGACCGTCGGAATGACGGCGCCGCAGGGGAGGGTCCGCGCATGGGCGATCGCGTCCAGGGTCGGCACGGCGACGATGGGACAGCCGACGGCGAGAGAGATCCCGCGGGCGGTGGCGTAGCCGATGCGAAGCCCCGTGAAAGAACCGGGTCCGCAGGAAAGCGCGATGAGCTCGATATCGGCCGGAACAAGCCCGGCCTCCCCGACCAGGGCATCCACAAGGGAAAGCAGCATCTCCGAATGCTTCAGGGAACTGTCCACGATCGACTCGAAAAAACCGGAGTCTGTCCGCACCGCGACGGCCAGGAGGTCGGTCGCCGTATCGATCGCGAGAACGTTCATGATTCGCCTCCATTCGGTCTGGCCTTGGAACAGCCGGCCAGGGCATCCTCGAGCCGCGATCCCTGGATTGTAATTTTCCGGCCTCCGTCGGCGCCGACGAGGATCGAGACCGAAACGGCGTCCCCGGGCATGCGGTCATGCACGATGGCCGCCCATTCGACGACGCAAACGCCCTCTCCGTAGAGGAACTCCTCGGCTCCGATCTCGTCGAAATCCGAGCCGCTTGAAAGCCGGTAGGCATCCATGTGGTAGAACGGGAAACGGCCCACGTATTCTGAAATCAGGGTGAAGGTCGGACTCGTCACCGCTTCCTCGACGCCGAGGCCGCGGGCGATACCCCTGGCGAGGACGGTCTTCCCCGCCGCGAGGCCTCCATCGAGGGCGAGTACGGCCCCCTTCCAGAGCAGCCGTCCGATTTCCTCGCCGAGGGCCTCGGTTTCTTCGGGGGTATACGTCGAGAACTCGATCAGGGAAGCTGCCCCCTCGAGTCAAGATCGGCTATGTAAATCTTCAGATCGCGAATGATCGGCAGCAGTGGGTATTCGACGGCACCGAGAACCTGGACCCTCACCTCGGCGGCGCCGAAGGGCTTCCGCTCGACGACGAACTCGACGGGAGCCTGGATCTTGCGGTTCATCAAGTCGAGCACGGCCTCGCCGGTAAACTCCTTCCGATAATGCAGGGGTATGTCCTTGCGGTGTAAGTTCAGGAGTTCGACGACTATCATGAGGGAATAGTACGCCGAACGGGGGCCCGGGGTCAAGACAAACGGACCAACCCCGGCCCTGGGTGCGGGCTTCGCTCAGTAGCCGTAGACCTGGGAAAGGATGGCGTTGAGCGACTTCTGGGAAAGCCTCGTGAACTGGACGTGCATGATCCCGCCGACCTTCGTCATCTGGTTCATCTTGCGGACGATGCCGAGGGCCGAGGCGGTGGCCGACTGTCCGACATCGAACTCGATCTTCAGGTAGTCGTTCTTGCGAAGCGGCGTGGCCGACCTCAGCGAGCAGCCGCCGGCCGAGATGTCGATGATGGTTCCCATGAGCTGGCGGTTGGTCGGAACGACCTTCCTCATCTTCTTGCCGTTCACCATGACCTCCTCGACCGTCACCGGCAGGAACAGGCAGGACATCTCCACGACCTTCCTGACATGCCGCCGGTGGGGAAGCTCCTTGACCGCGTCCGAGTGGGAAATCGCCATGACCGGCCTGCTTTTCCGCAATTCGACGCCCCGTATCTTCGCCGGGAAGGTGTAGCCCGTCCCGCCCCTCGCGTAAAAGGAGCAGTTGATCCCCTCCCCCCGTTTCAGGTCGACGGGCCGCCCCACCCCATCCTTCGGCAGCTCGGCGTACAGCACCTGGTCGTCCGTCCCGAGGATTCTCGACGGATAGCTCGATTCGTCGCCGGTGATAAACGAGAACTCCTGGCCGGCGGAGAGCTGGCGGGTCGAAAACACCCTTCCGCCGCTCGTCTGGGCGGCGCCGAGAAGCTGACGAATCGAGAAAAGGACGGCCTTCCGCGCTTCCGCGATGGATTCGGTTTCCGATGTCTTGTCGATGTCGGAATAGGCGCGCTTGAACAGGGAGTCGAGGCTCTTCGGACTTGTGAGGAGGGTTTTCGGGTCGACGATCCCGAACTGCCTGATCAGGCCGTCGAAAAACCTCACCTGCTCGGCCGTAAAGCCGTAGGACCTGAGCCGGCTCCTGAAGCCGAACCGAGAAAGAAGGCTTGGCTGGGGACCGGATTCCTGGAGCCTCTGGTTCCTGATGCTCATGTAGATGCTGATCAGGGCGACGCTCAGGCCGATGCCGATGACGCCGACGATCACCGAGGTCGAGACCGGATCGGCCTTGCCGAACCAGTTCGGCGGCACGTAGAACTGCAGCATGGACGCCTCCCCCTTCATTATCGGAGCGACCTCAACGCGGCGATCAGGTCGCGAAGCCGGGGCACGATCTCGTATTCGGCAATGTCGCCAAGGAGGACGGAATCCTTGTTCTCGAAGGCTCCGGTCAGGTCGCGGAGGATGCCGTTGAGCGAATCGAAGAACTCCCCGGTGGAGGCCGAACCGATGGACGGCGTCGAACCATCGGCGCTGACGCACTGCATCAGGCCGAAAATCCTCGTGGAGGCCTCGGTATACTCCGAAAAGGCCCTGATCGCCTCGAGGGCCTCCCTGTCCTTTCCCGTCTGGAGGCTGACCGAGGTATCGGCGAGGGCGGGAAGCAGGGCCTCGAGGGAATCGGCGGTCTCAGCCGCCTGGACGGCGATCGCCTCGATCACCTCGGGAAAGCAGGCGGCCCGTACGGCGAGGCTTCCCACCGAGGCCGCTGAAAGGGCGGCAAGGTCGGTTTCGGCAAGGGAGGAGGATTCTCTTCCATCGATGTCGAAATCGGTGATGATCATGCCCGACTCCTTGAGCCGGTCGTTGAGTCCGTTCACCAGGTCGAGGGCGGTGCGTTCCGATTCAAGGGTCACGTCTATCGGTCGTTCATTCACGGTGATGGTCATCGGTTCTCCTCATGGTTCGGTTACTGCCCGCCTCGGGCGTTGAAGTTGTCTATCGACTGGGATGTCTGCTGCATCTGCATGAGGGAACCTTCCATGGCCCCGTATTTTTGTTTGAGGTCGGCTTCCTTGCTCGCCAGCTGCTTGTCGTAGGTGTCGAGCCTTTCCTTCCCGGTCTTGAGCTGGGAGTCTATGGTCGAGCCCTTCAGGGCGAGGATCCCGCCGATCTGCACGTAGGGTTTCAGATAGGTATCGACCTGGTAGGCGACCCCGTTGTCGACGATCAGGTCGCCGTTCGTATCGTTCCCGAAAAGCTGCTTGATCGGGGCGATGTTGGTTTTCAGGGCGTTGTCGAGGGCCGTTTCGTCCGCCTCGAGGTAACCCCGGAGGCGCGACTGGTCGACTCCCGTGCTGCCCCGCCTCGTATCGGTCGATATCCCGATCTGGGACAACATCGAAAGCTGTCCTCCCGAATCCGTCGGATAGGCGTTCATCATGATGCCCTGAAGGGAGGACTTGAGGCTCGTCAGGGGGAAGTCCCCCTGCATCATGCCGAGCCGTTTCTGGGCCGTTTTCTTCTCGTCGTCGGTGAAGTAGTCGAGTTCCTGGATGATCTGATCGTTCGCCGTGGAGGTCGCGTTGTTGTCGTTCACGGCGACGGCCGTCGTCGTCTCGCTCCGCGTCGTCAGGATGTTCACCCAGGCGAGGAGCTGGTTGTAGTTCCCGACGAAGGCGATGAGGGCGTCCTTGATGGCCTTGCGGTCGGGCTCTATCGTCAGCTTTACCGGCTTGTCCGAGGGCGAGTGAAGCTCGAGGGTGACCCCGGGAATCATGTCCTTGATCTGGTTGTCCCCCCGGGTGACCTCGATGCCGTCCATCGATATCTTCGCATCGTCAGCCGTCGAGACCGGGGTCAGGGCGCGGAAGCCGCCCGAGGCCTTGGGATCGTAAACCCGGAGGTCCTTGAGTTCCACGGTGCGGCCGGTATTCCTGTTGCGCAGGAGCAGGGCCGAGGCGTCGCCGCCATAGTCGGCGAGACGGAGGGACAGCTTGGTGAAATCGCCCGAATCGGCGCTGTCGGGAAGCGGCACTTCCTTCCCGCCGATCGAAAGCGAGAGAATCCGGGGATCGTCGACGCGGGGCGGGGTCTCGGGAGGCTTCCATTCGGGCAGGATGGCCTGGGACGGATCATTTTCGACGGAGACGCCCTCGAGGCTGATCGAGCCGGTCGAGGGAATGGCCGGCCCCGGTGGCGGAGCGGGGGGCTGGCTTTGCGTATCGGGCAGCTTCGTCACCCTCAGGGAAAACTCGAGGGTCATGTCGCCGGAAGAGCTCGCAGGAGGCGAAAAGGGCACGGAGGCCTCGCTCGCAGGCTGGAGGAGGAGGACGCCGTCGGCCGTCGAGGTCAGGTTCCTGTCCCTCGGACCGCCGATTCCCTGGACGCTCGCGTCCGAGACGGGGAATTTGCGTTCGCGGTCGTCCACCCTCTCGACCATGCCGGTCGAAAGGGCGAGGGTTTGGGCGTCGGCTGAGAAACCGAGGCGGTTGGCCGTCCCGGTCTTCAGGGATTCGACGAGAAGGGATTGGCCCTTCCCGGTCAGCGAAACGACGGAGCCGCGGACGAGGCCGCGGCCGTTCCGGGTCACCGCGTCGGCGAATTCCTTGATCGTCCCGCCTTGGAAGCGGAAATTGGCCTTCTCGTTCCCGACCGTGAAATCGTACTCTCCCGCGGCGACCTTCGAGTCTTTCGGAAGGTCCCGCGACAGGAAGCGGTCGGCCGTCGCGACCCTGACCACGCTGATGTTCTTGGTTTCCTCGATAGCCTCGCGGGTCGTCGTCGCCGTGAGCGCGTCCTCGTTGCTCGATTTGGCGACATGGTCGTTGAAGGGGTTCTTGAACGAATAGAGGGCGGTCGCCGTTTCGCGGAGCTTGGTCATCCGCTGGTTGATGTCCTGCCAGGCCGATTTCTGGTCCTGGAGGTCGGCGAGGCGCCTCGCGGTCGTATCCCGCGGGATGCGCTCCACCTTCATCAGGTTTTCGATCAGCTTGTCGCTGCCGTATTTGGAGTTGATTCCGGGAATATTTATGTCAGACATAGACGGCACCCACCCGAGGAACTACCGCACTACGCCTTCTTGTCGAAAAGGACGCCAAGGGCTTCCCGTATCCTGATATGAAGATTCTGGAGTTCCTTGGGCGGTATCTCCCGTATTATCTTATCGGTATCTCCGTCGACGACCTTAACGACGACGTCGCCGAAGTCCTTGTCGAACGAGAACTGGAGTTTTCTGTTGTAGATGAGGCTGATTTTTTCGAGATCCTTGAGGACACCCGCGGAAATCGGGGCCTCACGAGCATCGGAGCGTTGGGTTCCGTCCGGTTCCGGCGAAACCCGCGGAACGGGAACGGCATATTGGAAGTCGGAACGGGGTAATGGTCCCGATCCAACCGTGGTAATTTCCATAACAATCCCCCAAAAAAGAAACGATGGAAGAGGGGCGCAACCTCTTCCACCTTATAAACGGGGCGAAAAGAAGACGTCCAGTAGTCTCTTCGCCTATTTCAGTAACCTGTTAGCCGAGCAGCTGCATCACGGAATTCGACTTGGTGTTCGCCTGGGCGAGCATCGCGTTTCCGGCCTGCGACAGGATGTTGTTCTTGGTGTAGCTTACCATCTCGGTCGCCATGTCGACATCGCGGATCCGTGATTCGGAAGCCGTCATGTTTTCCGCGGCAACTTCGATACCCTTCGAGGCCATCTCGAAACGGTTCTGGTAGGCACCGAGATCAGCACGCTGCTTCGATACGATCTTGAGCGCGGAATCGAGTGAACCGATCGCCTTGTTCGCGCTGTCGGCGCTCGAAAGGGAGATCGTGTTCGTCCCGCCCTGCGAATCCCGAAGACCGAGGGCCGCGGCAGTCATCGTACCAACGAAGACCTTCACGTTCTGGTCCATGTTCGCGCCGATCTGGAACTGCATCGAGCCGTTCGCCTTGGAAAAACGTCCCGTCAGGATGTTCATGCCGTTGAACTGCGCATGCGACGCAATCCGGTTTACTTCGTCCACCAGCTGGGAAACCTCGACCTGGATCTGCATGCGGTCTTCATTGGTATAGATACCGTTCGAGGACTGCACGGAGAGTTCGCGGACCCGGTGAAGGATGTCCTGGGTCTCGTTCAGGTAACCTTCGCTTGTCTGGATGAAGGAAACGCCGTTCTGTATGTTCTTGTCTGCCTGGTTCAGGCCACGGATCTGTCCCCGCAGTTTTTCGGAAACCGCGAGACCGGAAGCATCGTCCCCTGCCCTGTTGATTCTCTGGCCGGAGCTGAGCTTCTCGATGTTTTTGGTGACATCGCCCTGGGTGATTCCAAGCTGGCGATTCGCATACATCGCGCTGATGTTATGGTTGATTATCATATTCCCCTCCTTGATGATTGCGAAAAAGCATATCCGTTGCTTTTTCATCCTGTATGCATACAGGGGAACGTCACGGAAGAATTTCGCGCCTCTTCCGCTTCGTCCACCCCTCTGCATCAAGGAGCCTGGTCCCGTCAATCAATGGAGTAACCCACGACGTCGAGCTCAAGCTCTTCAATGGCTGCATACCCCGGTTCCGCCTGCGCGAAACCGATAGGAGGGCATTTTTTCAAAGAACACTTCCCGAACGGCTACGATCGGACCCGTTTGGGGACGGCTCTGCGCCGCCTACGGCGACGCAGATAACCGGAAACCCGGTGAGCCGCCCTCGCGGACGACTCACCTAATACTACTACGCTATTGGAGCAGTTGCAAGACCGACTGTGTCTTTTGATTGGCCTGCGCGAGCATCGCGTTTCCGGCCGAGGACAGGATGTTGTTTTTGGTATAATCGACCATCTCGCTGGCCATGTCCACGTCACGTATGCGCGATTCAGACGCCTGCATGTTCTCGGCGCCGACGTCCAGGCCTTTGATCGCGTGTTCGAGACGGTTCTGGTAGGCGCCAAGGTCGGCGCGCTGCTTGCTCACCTTCTTGAGGGCCTCGTCCAGGGTACCGATCGAGCGGTTCGCCTGGTCGGCGCTGGAAAGGGAGATGATCGTGCCATCGCCGACGTTCCTGATCCCGAGGGATTTCGCGGTCATCGTTCCGATGTAGATCCTGGTCCTCTGGTCCATGTTGGCACCGATATGGAGCCACATCGAACCGGAGATCGCGTTCTCGCCGGACGGCCTGGCGAAGCGCCCGGTCAGGATGTTCATGCCGTTGAACTGGGCGTGGGAGGCGATCCGATCCACCTCATCGACGAGCTGGGAAACCTCGACCTGGATCATCATGCGGTCCTCCTGGGTATAGATACCGTTCGAGGACTGGACCGAAAGCTCGCGGACGCGCTGAAGGATATCCTGGCTTTCCTGGAGGTAACCTTCCGTCGTCTGGATGAAGGAGATGCCGTTCAGGGCGTTCTTCGAAGCCTGCTGAAGCCCGCGCACCTGGCTCCTCAATTTCTCGGAAACCGCGAGACCTGAAGCATCGTCGGAGGCGCGGTTGATCCGCTGGCCGGACGACAGCTTTTCCATGTTTTTAGCTACGCTCTGTTGGGTGACTCCAAGCTGGCGGTTCGCGAAAACCGCACTCATGTTGTGGTTGATGATCATCTAATTCCTCCATGAATCGCGATAACGGACATCCGTGCCCGTTACTAAAGATTTTACTCAATACCGGTCCGTAAAAACCGATACTAATAGGGGATAGAGGATTGCCATCCAGCTGGAAGGGGCAAACCTAATCCTCCGTCCTATTCTATCGGCATGACTCCCCGAAAACTTGAGGAAATAAAAATATTTTTTTCCGGTCCGGCATCAGTAACGCTTCGGCCCCATCTTTTTCGCGGAAACCCGTAAAAATCTGCCCTCAAAACCGAATTATTTCTTTCGCCGCGGTTGCCAGGAAATCTCCAAATTGTTAAGGTACTTCGACGAACTCCATGGTGTTCACGTAAAAACGTTGTGCGGATTATCGATCGGGGGCTGACGGGGGACAGGATGGCCGAGGATTCATCGAAAGCGGCAGGGATAACGCAAATGGACACGGAGCTCAAGAGCTTCACCGAGATCGAGGCGTTGAACGCCAAAATCGCGAGCCTCGAAAGCCGCAACGCCGTCCTTCACCAGCTTCTGTACGCATGTTCCGAGGGAATCTTCGTCGCCGACGATACGCTGAAGCTCACGCGGATCAATCCGGCCTTCACCCAGATTACCGGGTACGCCGAATCCGACCTGCCCAGTCTGTCGCTTGCCGACCTCTACCCCGATCTCGTCGAAAGTCACGGGACCTGCCAGGATGACGGTTCCGTCGATCTACGGGATTTCGAGGGAGAGATGCTTTCGACCCGTCCGGACGGCCTGGGCCGCCCCGTCCACTTGAGACTCACGAAGTTCTGCCTTCCTTCCGGTACGAGCCTCCATCTCGGTCACCTATGGGATATCTCCGAAATCCGGCAAAAGGAAGCGTTAATCGAATTCAACGCGAACCACGACTCCCTGACGGGCTTGGTGAACCGGAACGTGCTTTTAAGCCTCCTCGCCGAGGAGATCGTGCGAAACCCCAAGGCCGACACCAAAATCGGCGTCGTCATCGTAGATCTGGACAATTTCAAGCGGATCAATGACGAAATATCCTATTCGACGGGGGATCGCATCCTGTACGAGGTCTCGCAACGCCTCGTGAAAACGGTCAGGTCGGCTGACATCCTGGGACGCACCGGCGGAGACGAATTCGCCGTCATCCTGCCCGGCATCAAGCAGGCCGAGGACATCGTGGACTTTTCCCGGCGGGTCCTCAACTGCCTCAAGGTGCCCTTCATCATCGAGGGCCGAACCGTTCACCTCGCGGCGAGCATCGGCATCAGCATGTATCCGGACAACGGATCGGACCCCCTCAAGCTGATCGGCAAGGCCGACCTGGCCCTAGTCGAATCGAAAACGGAGACCAAGAATACCTTCAGCTTCTATTCAGACCGCAATTCCCCGGAACCGGGAGACCGCCGGCATCTGGAGGAAGCCCTCCGGAGGGCGTTGGAGACCGAATCGCTCGGAGTTCACTACCAGCCGATCGTCGATATCGCCTCGGGGCTGATGGTCGGAAGCGAGGCACTCGCCCGCTGGCACGATGTCGAGCTCGGGGACATCTCGCCGGCCCAGTTCATCCCCCTGGCCGAGGAAACGGGGCTCATCGACGAACTGGGAGCCTGGGTGTTCAAGACGGCGTGCAGGCAGACCGGGGTCTGGAACCGCAAGGGACTGGCCCACGGCAGGGTCTCAATCAACTGCTCGACCCTCCAGTTCATCCAGGACGGCTTCGTCGAAAAGATCGAATCGACCATACGCAACGCCGGGATCGTTCCGGAATTTATCGGCATCGAAATCACCGAGAGTTGCATCGTGGAGAACGTCGAGCGGTCGGTGGACATCCTCGGAAGGCTCAAGGCGCTCGGGATCAGGATCAGCGTCGACGATTTCGGCACGGGCTATTCCTCCCTCGCCTACCTGAAGCGCTTCCCCATCGACATCCTCAAGATCGATCAGAGCTTCGTGCGCGATACCGACATGCACCCGAGCGACCGGAATATCATCTCCGCGATCATCGCGATGGCCCACGGCATGGGGATCCGCGTCATCGCCGAGGGGGTGGAAACCCGGGACCAGCTGGAGTTCCTGAAATCCGAGGGCTGCGATTATGTCCAGGGTTTCCTGTTCTCCAGGGCGATACCATCCGACGACCTCGCCAGGTACATCGCCGCAATGACGTAACGGAAGGGATCAGGCCGCGGCCTGTTCGGATAGCGTTGGAAAAGCCCCCGGGCTTTTCGATGACCAGCAATCGATGGGAAAGCCCATCCGGAGGTGTCGATGCGTGTTCGTTCAATTCTTGGTAAAATGTCGCCCTATGTTCCCGGAAAACTCCAGCCGGGGGCGATCAAGCTCGCCTCGAACGAGAATCCCCTCGGCCCATCCCCCCTGGGGATGAAGGCGGCGCGGGGATGCATCGAAGGAGCGAACCTCTATCCCGACGGGGCCGCGGCCGCCCTCAAGACGAGGATCGCCGCCAGGCTTTCCGAAAGGTCGGGCCTTCCGATCGAAACCGAAAGCATCGTCGTCGGAAACGGTTCGGATGAGCTCATCCAGCTCTGCGCGGCCGCCACCGTCGAACCGGGAACCAACGTCGTCACCTCGGAGGTGACCTTCTCGGAATACACCTACGCGGGGACCCTGTTCGGCGGGGAGATGCGCTACGCCCCGCTCAAGGCAGGCGGCTTCGACCTGGACGCGATCGCCGGGCTCGTCGATTCGAAAACGGCCATCGTCTACCTCTGCAACCCGAACAACCCGACCGGAACCTACTTTTCCGAAAAGAAGCTCACGGCCTTCCTCGAATCGGTGCCCGCAGACCTCCCCGTCGTCAGCGACGAGGCCTACATCGAGTACGTCACCGCGGGCGACTATCCGAAAACGATCCAGCTCCGGAAGAAGTTCCCGAACCTCATCCTCCTCAGGACCTTTTCCAAGATCTACGGCCTCGCCGGATTCCGCGTCGGCTACGGCATCGCCGAGCCCGGATTCATCTCCGAGCTCGACAAGGTCAGGCCGCCGTTCAACGTGAATATCGTGGCCCAGGCCGCCGCAATCGCGGCCCTGGACGACGAGGATTTCCTCGCCCGCTCGCGGAACCTGGTCGCCGAGGGCAAACCCCTCCTCTACCGGGGCCTCGAAAAGCTCGGGCTCGAGTATTATCCGAGCGAATCCAACTTCATCTGCCTCGACGCGGGCAAGGATTGCATGGCGGTATTCGAGTCCATCATGGCCAAGGGAGTCACGATTCGACCACTCAAGGGCTTCGGCCTGAAGACCTGGATCAGGGTCACCGTCGGAACGAAGGAGCAGAACAAGCTCTTCCTTGACGCCCTGGCAGGATCCATCTAGCTGATCATGACGCCCCTGGTGCTCCCGTTCGCGATCACCGCTGCGACGGCGGTAATCGGCATCCTGCTGATTGGCTTCCTCTACGGTCCTCGGCGGGAAGGAAAGAGCGACTTCCTTCCCCTGGCGGCCAAGGCCTTCATCGTCGGGGCCATCGCGATGGTCCCCGCGGCAGCCATCGAGGCCCTGATCGCGCCGCGCATCGCCCTGATCCCCCCCCGGTTCGGAGGCCTCGTCACCGCATTCATCCAGGTCTCTCTCGTCGAGGAGGGGATCAAGCTTCTCGCCATCCGCCTCCTCGTCTTCCGGGACGGCTCCATGAGGACGTTCAGGGCCGCCTGCGCCTCCTCGGTCATCCTTGGCCTGGCCTTCGCCACGCTCGAGTCGGTCGCATTCATGGGCCTCGGCATTGCCGCCCCCCTCGTCAGGGCAGCCACGGCCGTACCGCTCCATATCGCCACGGCTGGCATCCTCGGGTACGCGATCGGCCGCTCGAGGTTTTCCCCTCCCTCATCGTCAGCGAAAGCCTTCGCCGCCGCCTTCCTGCTGCACGGGTTCTACGATTACATCCTCGCCCTCAACGGGCCCATCGCCTATGCCTCCCTCGCCGTCCTTTCGATCGCGCTCGTAACCCTGCACCAGCTGTACAAAAAGATATAATTGAAGGGAGTTGCCCGAAAGGGGCCCCCGAACCTTGACATCTTTTAAGGTTTCCTGTATCTTAATGAAGAATACGACGCAGGGTAGAGCAGTTGGCAGCTCGTCGGGCTCATAACCCGGAGG
>DBTK01000085.1:0-12278 GCA_002307015.1 Spirochaetaceae bacterium UBA1318 | reverse complement strand
GTTCCGGAAGGGACGGCTCTTTTTTTTGCTTCAGGGCAGGACTCGAACGCCGCGACACGCCGAGCGGTCAGCGAGGAAAAGCGGCCAGGGATGGCCGCGCCAGTGTCGCGGCGCGGCCTGGAACGAGGGCCCTGGATGGGCCCGAGCGGAAGGCGAGTCCTACCCCTGCTAGTCAGAAGAGCCGTTCCGGAAGGGACGGCTCTTTTTTATGTCTCGGTGGTCCTCGAGCCTCCGACATCCGGGACCTCTCGTGGGGGAACGTCAATCGAGATTCCCGCCAGATTAGTCTCATTATGAGGAAAACGAACACGGATCAATTCCTCGTCGCCTGGGCCCAAAAAGCCGGAATTGAAAAAACGGTTGGCTGGCATTGCGCGCGGCATACGTTTGCAGCGCTCGCCTTAATGGAGGAGCAGAATTCGCGACGGTCTCCCGTTTGCTCGGACATAGCGCATTGGCGACAGCCATGCTTTCTGCAGCGGGCACCGGCAAAACGAAACGCAGTTGATCGGCTACCCGATGTCCCCTTCACAACATCAGGCGGACAAGCTTAGGTCCTTGTCTGACCCATGGGGTCCACTATAGTTTCGATCTTTACCACCATAGCCATATGGGTATACTCTAAGGTGCTTCCCATTCTATCGAGGTCGGCGTACGGGTTATCTGCATGATGAAAAAGAAAGTATGCTTGTTGGGACCGTTCGGCGTTGGAAAAACGAGTCTGATCTCGAGGTTCGTTCAAAATATATACTCCGAAAAGTACCTCTCAACGGTCGGCGTAAAGGTTGACAAAAAGGAACTCTCGCTCGGCGCCGATGGCGAGGTTTCCTTGATTATCTGGGATCTCGAGGGTCGGGACAGTTTCCTCTCGGTGACGGACAGCTACCTCCGCGGGATGTCAGGCTATCTTCTCGTCGCCGACGGCACGCGGGAGGAAAGCCTCGAGAGGGTACGGGAGACTCATAACCTGCTCAAGGGGCTTTTTTCCGAGGTCCCTTCGATCCTTGTCGTCAACAAATCGGACCTTTTTTCCGACTGGAAGGTGTCGCCTGAGGATTATGAGGATTTTCTCAAGGCCGGTATCGGCATCATCAAGACGAGCGCGAAGGATGGTACGGGCGTCGAGGAATCATTCACCGGCATAGCCCGCAGAATGCTCAATGCGTAATACATCGATGCCCGGGGACAGGGATACCGCCGAACACATCGACGAACTCGACGATCAGGAGCGGTACAACCTCAGGCAGCTCGAAAAAAGGGTGCGCTCGTCCTCCTCCGTTACCCCCGAGGCGGTAAGCGAGGTTCTCCCGAAGGCCGTCCTGCTCAGCAACGGGAAACACAAGCTGCTCACCCAGGCGATGGTTGAGACGACGGAAGGGTCCATCGAGCTTTCGATCACGACCGATCCCGAGAGGCTTTCCACGGTGCTTTTCCCGATCATCGGGGCCGTGATCAGGAAAGCCCTGAATAGGCTCGTTTCCGATACGCTGATGCGCATGAACGCCGGGCTCGAGAACACCCTTTCCTTCAGGCGCATCGCGTGGCACTTCGAATCCTTGAGGACCGGGGTTCCGTACATCAACATCGTCATGCGGGACACCCTCCTTTACCGCGTTGAACACGTCTTCCTCATACACAAGAAAAGCGGAATACTCCTGAGGAGCCTTTCCCAGCCGGGGCTCAAGGTCGCCGACGAGGATATGGTCGCCTCCATGCTGACCGCGATTCGGGACTATATCAAGGATTCGCTCGCCCTCGAAAAGGGAGAGGCCGTCACCAGCCTTTCCGCGGGGGAATTCAGCATCATCGTGGAAGAGGGGCCTTACGCGGTAATCGCCGTCATCGTTCGGGGGGCAGCAGATCCCGAGCTTCGCGACATTCTCCAGAACGCGATCGAATCGCTGCATCTGCGCTTTTCTCAGGAGCTTTCCGGGTATTCGGGCGACACCGACATTTTCGAAGCGACCGATCCCTATCTGCGCCCCTGCCTCGTCGGCCGGGAAAAGGGGGATCGAAAAAAGATCCCCGTCTACGCGTTGGCCTTCCTTCTGTCCGTGTTCGCCGTCCTCGCCTTTTTTGTCGTACGGGGGGGGATCGATTCCGCGCGGCGTGGCGCATTCATCTCGGCGCTCAAACGGGAACCGGGAATCGTCGTCGTCGAATCTCGACCGGCGGCGGGGAAGACGGAGCTGCACCTGCTTCGCGACCCCTACGCGAAGGAAATCGCCGATGTGGCGAAGGACTATCCAGTCAGGCTTTCGGACTTCGTGCTCGACGTCGAGGCCTACGCGTCCCTCGATCCTTCGTTCATCGAAAAGCGCCTGAATCGGCTGCTTGCGCCGCCGCCTACGGTGAGCCTCGCCTATAGAGACCGGACGCTGTACGTCGGCGGCTGGGCATCTGACGATTGGCGGACAACGAAATTGCCTCTCGCCTACGCCGTCGAGGGGGTGGACAAGGTTGTCCTTGACGCGGCGCCTTCGCCCCGTTCATCGTCGACCGTCCGCGCCGTTCCCGAAAACCTGCTTTCGCTGGCGAAGGAACTTTCGACCCGCAGCGTCAATTTCGAGCAGGATTCGAGTCGCCTCTTTTCGGGACAGAGCCGGTCGATCGCGGACCTAAAAACCCTGATCTCGACGATCGTGACGAAATCACGCGCCGCCGGGGTCGAACCGGTGATCGAGGTCGTCGGCCACGCCGCGGGCACCGTTCAGGACACGGTGAGCGAGCAACTGAGCCGGGATCGGGCGGAAAGGATCAGGGACCTCCTCGCATCGGGATCCCCGGACCTTGCGGCCTCGCTTACCGCTCGTGGCGTCGGGAGTTCCCAGCCGATCGTCGGAGAGGTGACGCCGGATGACAAAAGGAAGAACAGAACCGTCACCTTCAGGGTAACCTTTCGCTGAACCGATCGGCTATCGATTCGGCCGATCGGATGGGCACCCCGAATGCCCCCGAGAAAAGGTGGGACAGGAAGCGGGCGATATTCGTTCTGTTTTCCGTTCCGACGAAAAAGTAGGCGTATTCAAAACAGTAGGGATCGACCGTTCTGGGCTTGGCCTTTCCGGCGGGCCTTTCGATCGAGCGGGCGAGGACGACGTCGTACTTCTCGAACCGGAAGAGGTCCGACCCTTCCATCCCGCAGTCCTGTGCCGCTTCGGTGTCCTTGACCGCGGGTGAGACCGTGCAGGCGAGGCTCGGTTCCCTCGTGCTCAGCTCCACGCCGAGATCCCGGTATTCGAGAAGCGTCGCTTTGTTTTTTCGCATCGCTTCGATCCGGGCCGTTCCGTCAGCCTCTGCTGAGCGATAGATGACGATGAATCCGTCCTGGACGGGAATGCGGGCTGGACGGTAGAACCCGAAAAGAGGGAAGCCGAAACCGCGTTTCACGAAGACGCTGCCGAGATTTTTCGGAATGATCGAGGACCTTCTTGGCGCGGCAACCTCGGTATGGATGGGGCCGTCGACGGACTCGTTGAGCTCTTCGAGGTACCGGATGAGGTCATCGACCTCGTCCCGCACTCGTTCGTCCCTTTCGACCAGCCCTTCGCCGAAGAGAAGCCGGTAGCTTCGCAGTACCGATACGATGCGTTTTATTTTCGCATGATCGTGATTTGTCGCAAAATCGAGAAGGCCTTCGTATTCCTCCGCTACCCCGTTCCGAATTCCTAGGACCGGACTGTCGAACGCGAGGGCGTGAAAACGGAGAATCGACGAGATTCGCGACGATCGGGTTTTCCTCGCCGCGGGGGCCATGGCTTTTCTCATGTCGGCGGCTTTCAGTAGAACTCGGGTTCAAGATATTCGAGATCCTCCGGCCCCTGCCGAAGGCGAAGGATATCCTCGGATGCGGAGAGGAACGAGGCAACGACGGTCGGGTCGAATGATGTTCCCGCTTCGGTTTCGATCTGGTTCATGGCCCTGCCGAGATCCCAGGCTTCCTTGTACGGACGTTCCGAGGTAAGGGCGTCGAACACGTCGGCGACCGAACAGATCCTCACCATGAGCGGAATGGCTTCTCCTTCAAGGCCGTTCGGATATCCGCTGCCGTCCCATTTCTCGTGATGGCAGAGGGCGATGTCGCGCGATGTCACGAACAGTGCATGGTTGTCCCCCGAAAGAAGCGTTGCCCCCATCGAGGTATGCGTTTTCATGACCTGCCGTTCATCGGGGGTAAGGGGCCCGGGCTTTTGAAGTATCCGGTCGGGGATGCCGATCTTTCCAACGTCGTGAAGCAGGCTTGCGTAAAAAAGAATCTCACGGTCGGCGGGGGAAATTCCGAGTCGCTTCCCGATCATGACGCATGAACGGCCGACGCGATAGATGTGTCCTCCCGTTTCCTGGTCGCGAAATTCGGCGACCAGGGCGAGTTTCATGATGGCTGCCAATCTCGACCTGTTCAGCTCCCGAGTCCTTATCCTGACTTTGGCCTCGAGGTCATGGTTCTGAGTCCGGATGAGCCGTAAAAGGGAACTGAGCTCATCGTTCCTGTCGAGAAGGCCACCCTCGATGAGCTCGAGTTTCCGATTGGCCGTGCGAAGCTCGGCATTCTGTTCTTCAAGGTCGCGTTTCAGCAATTCGACCTCGTTTTTATTCTGCATGAGCTCCTGCCGGAGATCCATGGAGGCGGTCGAGTCCTCGATTACGACGAAAGCGGGAAACTCGCTTTCGGAGTCGGAAAGGATGGTGAGGTCGAAGTAGTATGCCTGCCGACGGATACCCGGAATATGGATTTCCTTTCGCCCCGATCCGACGATTTGACCGATATCGTCTTCCCGTCCGACAAGCTCTTCGAACACCTCCGTGACGGGTACGGGAGTCGAAGGCATGGGGATATCCAGGTATCGCCAGAACGAGGGATTGCGGGGTTCTATGTGGCCGCCTGCGTCGAGCATTTCGTAATAGATGTTGAATCGCTTAAGAAGATTATGCATAACCGCCCAAAGGGAAATTGTCGCGTATTTGCAAGCATCCAGTCAAGGCGATCATACCGCGGCGCCATGGCCACGTATCGATGATGCTGGAACACGCATCGATTCAGGTGACCGAAACCTACTTGGGGGGCTGGGGAAATGGATTGATCGAATGAACATAGCAGTCTCCCTATAGCCGTACTGGTGAACCAGTACGGTGATGACAACGCGTCAGTACTCTGGTGCGTCGGATTAACATGCTGCGCCAGATTCTTGTCCAAGACGACCACCAACACCCAGCTCGATCCGGGAACTCTTCCGAACTTATTGGGTCTTTTTGCAAGCAGCACAGTCTCGCTGCCGTTTCCGAGGGCGACATCTAGACCTCGTCGGAGCATTATTATTACGATGATTCCCTAAATGAATTTGTGCTCTTGTACGCTTTATTTGGATCAATAAGAGGAAGGCGGGAAGTGCAGACAAAGTTGCTAGTAGAAATTATAGTGGCGGTATAATGAAAATCGGTTCCAAGAAAGCGGCGGCCCGTATCGTCGAAGTATCTGATAACACACGACTTATCGTAACGACAACCGCACTCAGCATCGCATCGGCTCTCGCCTCGGTAGCCTTCCTTCTCCTGACAGGTCTCGTCTTCAGGCTAACGTTCCAGAGATTCGCCTCGTATTCAAAGCCTCTCTTCGCGGCGGCCAGCTTCATAACCATCATGGCCACTTCACTCACCGCAGGGCTTCTTCTCGCGAAGGTCAGCCCCGGGGCGGCCGGAAGCGGAATTCCGCAGTTCAAGGCGGCCTACTGGAAGGACCTAGGCTATTTGAACCTCAAACCGGTCATCGTGAAATTCGTCGCCGGCGTCCTAAGCATCGGGGGCGGCACGAGCCTGGGCCGCGAGGGACCTACGGTTTTCATGGGAGGAGGGCTTGCTTCCTGGCTTGCCGGCCTCTTCGGCGTACCGAAACAGAAACGCCGAGCACCCGCACTAGTCGGCGCATCCGCGGGACTTTCCGCGGCCTTCAATACGCCGCTCGCAGCCATCGCCTTCGTTCTCGAGGAGATTCTCGGAGATTTCAACGCCCGCTCGATCGGCAAGGTTGTCCTCTCTTCGGTGATCGGCGCTTTCGTCGTCTACGCCATTCTCGGCAGGCAGCCGTCCTTCTCGATGCCTTCGGTCGAAGCGGTAAGCTTTTGGCATTATCTCCTCGCACCCGCGGTCGCACTCGTCGCCTCGCTTCTCGGTGTCGTTTTCCAGCGGGCCGCCCTCGCTCTCCGAAGTCACGCAAAGGGCCAGAAACTCATTCCCCGTTGGCTCCTTCCCTCGACCGGCGCGGCCGTGACCTGGCTTATTGGAATCACCTGCTTCTTCCTGACGGGCAAGCTCGGCGTCTTCGGACTCGGCTACCAGGACCTCTCCGACGTGTTGCACGGACAATTCGCCTGGCAGGTTGCCGGGATTCTCGTCATTGCGAAACTCGCCGTTACCATCGCCTCCTACAGTTCGGGGGGATGCGGAGGGATTTTCTCTCCCCTCCTTTTCATCGGCGGACTTTCCGGCTTTTTCCTGGGAGGTCTCGCACGCTACTGGCTCCCGCTCAATGCATCGGACCTTATTGTCCTTTCCGCGGTAGGGATGAGCTGTTGCCTTGGAACCGTGGTCCGGGCGCCGCTCTCATCGCTCCTCATCGTCTTCGAGATGACCCACCAGTTCGCCCTCATTCCGGGCCTCCTCATCGGCATGCTGATTAGCATCGCCGTATCGAAGCTGGCGGGACCCCACAACTTCTACGATGCACTTCTCATCCAGGACGGTCACGAGCTCCACAAGGTCCATCCGCCGACGGATCTTTATTCTTGGAAAAGTTTGCGAGTCGACGTTCTTGCGAACCCCAAACCTGTGGCCATTCTCAATCTTAACGAAGGGACTCTTCGGACTGCGCTCGCCTCATACCCCTTTCGCTGTTTCCCTGTCGTAACCGATGGAAGGATCAAGGGAATGCTCCTCCGCGACGAGATCGAGGATGCTCTTCGTGAGAAGCGGCTTCCGAGAATGAAGGAAATGCCGCGTTGCAAGCGAGGTTCGACGGTGAAAGAGGTACAAATCAACTTTATCAATTCGCCACAGGATGCCATGGCCGTCATGGAAGAGGAGAAACTCGTCGGAATACTTACCCTGCACGACCTCCTGCGGGCTCAGGAAGCGATAGCCGAGTAATGCGCCTATCGCCAGGCTGCTTAAGCAATCGGTTTCTACGCGGCTCGAATTGCTCAGATTCTTGTCATCTTCGTGATGTTCACGTTGATCGCGCCTTCGTCCTCGTCGACGACGCCTGCGATTATGAGAGGCGCCTGATCGAAGAGCAGGATACGGAAGCGGTCGTAGGCCTCGGGGAAAAGCACCGTCTCGTAGAGGGCGGTTTCGTCCTCAAAACTGACGAACTCCATCGCCCGTCCCTCCGCGGTGAGGACCTGCTTCTGCGTGATAGGCCAGCCGATGAGGGCGACGTGGCGACCGACGAGGGAGGGAAGATCGCAGGCGCGGACCCGCCGAATCTTCGATACCTTCGAGGCCCAGAGCTCGAGGGGATGACGGGCGCGCAGGAACCCGAGGGTCCGGTATTCGGCTCGGAGGGCTTCCTCCTCCCCCGACGAGCGCGAGGCGGTGGGGACGGCCCGAGGCGAAAGGCGGCGCTCCGACGGTTCGAAAAGTCCTCGCTGAACGGTAACGGAACTGGTTGCGCTGCCGAGGATCATGCGGGCCTGTTCAGTCCTCGGGACACGGGGGAAAAGGGAATCGAACGAACCCGATTGGAGAAGCGCGAGAAGGTCATCCTGACCGAGCCTCAGTCGGCGGGAGAAATCCGCCGCGTCGGAGAAGGGGCCGTTCCGTTCACGGTCGATGAGGATCGCGTCGACGGCGGAACGGGAGAGAGCGCGAATGGCCATGAACCCGATGACAAGAGCCCCGGTTTTCGCGTGATATCGGTATCGGCTCAGGTTCACGTCGGGACCCTCGATGGCGAGCCCCATGCGGCGGGCCTCGCTGATGTAGGCCTGGGCCGTATAGTAGCCGCCCTGGTTCGCGATGACGGCGGCCATGAACTCGGCCGGGTGATGGACGCGAAGCCAGGCGGACTGGAAGGAGACCATCGCGTACGAGGCGCTGTGGGGCTTGCAGAAGGAGTAGCCCTGGAACGAGAGGATCATCTCCCAGACCTCCCTGCCCGTTTCCTCTGAGACTCCATTTTTCAGGTAGCCCTCTCGGAACTTCGCCTCATAGGCGGCAAGCCTGGCCGAGCCAGGGTTCTTCGAGAGGATCTTCCTCAGCTTGTCCGCGTCCGACTCGTCGAAGCCGGCGAGGGCTATGGCCGTCTTCGAGACGTCCTCCTGATAACAAAGGATTCCGTAGGTTTCGTCGAAGATCTTCGCGAGGCGGGGATGGATATCCTCGTAGGGTTCCCCTTTCAGCCGCCTGACGTACTCGGCGATGTACTTGTTCGCGGCGGGACGGATGATCGACGAGTGGATGACGATGTGCTCGTAATCACCCCGGCCCGTCTTTTTCTGAAGCTGCCTCATCGCGGGCGACTCGATATAGAAGACGCCGATGGAGTCTCCCCTGGCGAGGGCAGCGACGGTCGCTTCGTCCTCCGTCGGTCGCCAAGTGAAGGGATCGATCCGTATCCCCTCTTCTTCGAGATTAGTGAGAGCGTCGCGGATGACGGCGAGGGACCGGTTCCCGAGGAGGTCGATCTTCACGAGCCCCGAAGCCTCGGTCCCTTCCTTTTCCCAGGCGAGGAGGGGGTAGCCCTCGGCGGAGCTCTCGATCGGGGCGTAGCGGCGTATCGGTCCCGGGGCGATGACGATGCCGCCGCAGTGCATCCCGAGACCCCGAGGCAGGCCTTCGATGCGTTTCGCGATGGAAAGGATCTCCGGCCAGGGAGCCTCGTCGGCGCCCTCGGCCTTCCCGAGATCGAAGAGCTTCCTTTCCATGACGGAGATCTCGCCGTCGGGGAGTCCGTAGGCCTTGGCCGTTTCCCTGAGAGCGGCTCTGGGGCGGAAAAGGTTGTGGTTCGCGACCCGGGCGCACCGGTCCGATCCGAACAGCTCGATCGTCTTCCTGATCAGATCGTCCCGTTCGTCCCAGGCGAAGTCGACGTCGATGTCGGGGGGATCGATCCTTGAGGGATTGAGAAAGCGCTCGAAGTAGAGATGGTGCCTGATCGGGTCGACGTTCGTGATGCCCAGGGAATAGGAGACGATGCTCGCGGCCCCCGAGCCCCGGCCGCAGGTCCTCGAGGCGAGGGCGACGATCTCGGCCACGACGAGGAAGTAATCCGAGAACCCCTTCTCGGCGATGATGCCCAGTTCGTACTCGATCCGGTCGAGAACTCCCTCTGAAAGCTCGCCGTAGCGCTTTTCCGCGCCGGCGAGGGTTCTCTCCCGTAAAGCGGAAGCCGCGTCCATCCCGAGAGGCGCCGCGTACGAGGGAAAGATGAAGCCGTCGAAGATCGTGTCGAAGGTGCAGAGCCGGGCGATTTCCGCCGTCGCCCCGATAGCCTCGGGCCAGGACCTGAGACGCCTCTCCACCTCCCCGGGCGTGCGGAAGAGGGATGAAGATGAAGCGAGATCGGCCTCGGCGAGGTTTCCGACCGTCTTCCCCAGGGCGACGGCCCTCAGGACCCGGTGGACCGCCAAGTCTTCGGAAGCGAGGAAGGTCGCGTCGCCGAGGGCGGCGAGCGGGATTCCGCGAGCCCGGGCGGCAGGCACGGCACGACAGGTCGCGGGACTCACCCCCGCGTAGAGGGAAGAAACCCGGCCCGCGAGCGAGTCGACGAGGACGGGCGAATCGGTCACGAGGACAAGCCCCCCGGAAAGCCGGGAGAGGGCGCCGACCAGGTCGAAACTCTCGCGGCGGCGCTCGGTGAGAATCTCGCAGAGGTTCCCAAACCCTGTCCGGTCCCTCACGAGGGCGACGACCCGGCCTGCCTTCGAGGTCAGCTCAGCGCCGACGATCGGCCTGATCCCGCGTTCCTTCGCCGCCTCGATGAAGGAGTGGACCCCGTAGATATTGTCGATGTCCGTGACCGCGAGGGTGGAGCAGCCTGCCTCCTTGGCCCGGTCGAGGATGTCGGTCACGGTGCGGACGCCGTAGAGCAGGGAGTAGGCGGAGCGCACGTTCAGGTGCTCAAACATGGATGCCGACAAGAGCCGAGCCCCTCGTCACCGCGCCGGCGCCGAACCTCATCCTCGACCGGTCGACGGCGTTCTGGATCAGTTCGATCCTCGACCGACCATCGGGGGAAAAAAGGTCGAGCTGGGCGCTCGCCGGTGCGAGTCCCCGGAGCTCGAGTTCGAGGCCCCTGACGCGGACGCGGCGAACGTGGGCCTTTCCGATCAGCCGGTCGAAGGAGGCGATCAACTCCCGATCGTGCACGCACGGGATCGGGGCGGTTTCCGAAGCCCTGGAGATCGCCCCGTCCGTGTAGGAGACGGAGAGGAAAATCCGGGATGTGGAAAGGGAAAAGCGGCGAAGCTCGAGACCCGCCGATTCGGCGAGGCTTATGAGGGCGCCCCGCACCGCGAAGCCGTCCAGCACGTCGGCCTCGAATTCCCTTTTTCTCACAATCGACCGCTCGGCAAGCCCCCCCGGCGCGACGGAGGTATCGTCGATTCCCCGGGCAGCCTCGGTAAGGGAGCGGCCGAACGGGCCGAAGAGAGCGAGGGATTCGCCGTCATCGACGGCCGCAAGTTCGCCGATCTCGTGAAACCCGACCGCCAGGAGTATCCTCAGGATCTTGGGACCGACCCCGGGCAGGAGACAGACGTCCTGGGGGCCGAGAAAGGCGGCTTCCTCCCCTTCCCGTACCGCGGCAAGACCCGCGGGCCTTATGCTCCTCGTCCCGACCTTGGCTACAAGTCGGTTCGACGCGAGGACGACCGCCGGTTCGAAGGTAAGTGCTTCGGTGATCTCGTTCTTGATCCGGACCGCCGTATCGATGTAGGGACCGAAAAGGCTCCTCGTGCCGCCGAGGTCGAGGTACAGGTGGCCGCCCGAGTCGTTCTGGACGACCGGGGCGTAGCGGGCGGAAAGCCGTTCCATGAGTGCGTTGGCCTCGCCGTAGATGGCGGGGTTCGGCGGCACGACGAGGAGACCGGGAAAACGCCGGAGGCTCTCGGACAGGGGCATCCCCGGTCTCACTCCCTCCTCGACCGCCCGGCGCGAGGAATCGAGGACGAGGGAACGGGCGGCCCCCTCCCTCCCGATGACGAAGGCCCTGTCCCTGAGGCTCGAGTCTTTCGCGGCCGAAACGGCGGCCATGAAGCCGATGACGTTGACATGGACGACGCTCGAACCCAGGTTCACTGCAAAAGCCCCGCCGCGTCGAGGAGCCCCTTGAAGGTCCTGGCGTTCTCGACTGCCTGGCCCCGTTGATGGTTATTGAAGTAGATGAGGACCCGATCGGCCTTGCTGGTCATCCCCTTGACCCGCTCGACCCAGGCAGCGAGCTCCTCGGGCGAGTAGAGGTAGTCGTAGCGGGAGGCGGCATCCGAGCCCCACCAGGTCTCGCCGTTCCTGCCGTGGAAGCGGACGTAGGCCAGGGGCGAGGTGACGAGGTCCATGAGGGGCGGCAGGCCCTTCAGAGCGGGCATGTCCATCGAGGCGAGGGCAACCGACCGGCTCCGGAACGAATCGATGACGCGGTTGTTGTACCAGGCCTGGTTCCGGAATTCGATGACAAGGGGCAGCTCGGAAAGCTCCTTCACGAGTGAGTCGAGGTAGCGGCGGTTATTGGGCTCGTAGTGGAACGAGTAGGGAAACTGGAGGAGGACGGCGCCGAGGCGCTTCGCCGCCTCGAGGGGCCGGACGGCGGCCCGGAACTCCCCCGCCGCCGCCTTCCACGCGGCCGGATCTACCGAATGGGTCAGAGACTCGTGGGCCTTGACCGAGAAAACGAGACCGGGACCGGCCTTTTCCGCGAGACGCGAGAGCTGTGTGGCGGTGGGCATGCGGTAATAACTGTAATTGAGCTCGACTGTCGAGAAATTTCTCGCATAGAACGGCAGGAACCCGTCGTGCTCGAGGTCCTTCGGATAAAAGGGGCCGATCCATTCGAGGTAATCGTACCCCGAGGTACCAACCTTGATTTCACACATACCGTCACAGTCTCCTGCACCCCCTAGACGAGACAAGGGGGTACAAAGAAAACTATACTACATACATGTGTAGTATATCAAGGACAAGAAAAACCCTGGATTTACGAAGCTATTTGGTTATAGAGAAAACCGCAAGCGCATCAAGCGGCTAATGATATGCTCAGAATCTTAAGTTCCTCGAAGCTTGTTGGTAAG
>DBTK01000087.1 GCA_002307015.1 Spirochaetaceae bacterium UBA1318 | reverse complement strand
TGTAGACCCGGTGCATGCCCAGGGTCCGGACGAAGTATCCCTCGAGCATCCAGAAGGCTTCGGCGAGGAGGAGGGAATCCGGGGCTTCCCGCGCGCACCGGTCGACGACCTCGCGCCAGAACTCGGCCGGCATCCTCGCGTCGAACTCCTCGGGGCCCAGGGCGTGTTCGGCCCTCGAGGCGATGGAACCTCCCGAACCGGGTTCCGGGTACCAGAGCCGCTTGACGTGCTTCTTGGCGAGGACCATGGCGGCGTCGAAGCGGATGACGGGGAAGAGCTTCGCCACCTCGACGATCTTGGCGATGACGGCCTCCCTGGCCTCTGGGTTGAGGAAGTCGATCTGGGCGGTATCGTTCCAGGGCATCGAGGTTCCGTCGTTTCCGTGATAGATGTAGCGGGTGTCCCCCGTCCTCCGGTCGACCCGCTTGAAGACGACGGCCGCGTCGGAGCGGGAATAGTAATGGTCCTCGAGGAAGATGCCGACGGAGGAATCCCCCGAGAGGTCCTCGCCGTTGAAGCTGTAGCCGGGGAAGGGCGGGTAGGGGAGCTGCATGAACAGGTCCGGTTTTTCCCTTACCCAGCGCGAATCGATGCCCGAATGGTTGGGCACCATGTCGGCCGCGAGCCTGATGCCGCGCCAGGCGCAACGTTCCTTCAGGCTCTTGAGGGCGTCCCAGCCGCCGAGCTCGGCGGCGATGTCGTAGTCGAACAGGGAGTAGGCGCTCGCCGCCGCCTCCGGATTCCCGCAGATCTCCTTGATCCGCCGGCTCGCGGCGCTCCGCTCCCAGAGTCCGATGAGCCAGAGCGAGGTGAAGCCCCGCTCCGCGATCGCGTCGAGTTCCTCGTCCGGGATCTGGTCGAGCCTCGTGATCGGCCGATCGTAGGTTCGGGTGAGCTGGGAGAGCCAGACCAGGGTGCTCTTGGCGATGAGGATGACGCGGGGCATCCAGTCCTTGTCGCGGCTGAAGCGCTCGTACTCGTTCTCGAGCCCCGAGTAGACGTAGACCCGGGTCGGCCCGGGGCCCGGAAAGGAGGGCTTCTCCTCTTCCTTGATGAGGTCGAGCGATGAAAGCAGCCTGAGGAGGTAGGGGCCCAGGAGGGAACCCCACCGGGTCCTGATGTATTCGAGCTGGCCGGGGAGGGAATGGGGGGCGTGGTAGACGGGGGACTTGAGCATTTCGAAGAGGCTCGAGTCGTCGGGGCCGAAGGCGGGCATGCCGGCGAAAAAGGCCTTGATCTCGTCGATGACGGCGGCGTAGGCCGTCTCCGCTCCGAGGACGGTGTCGTCGAAGAGGTCGGCGAAGGGACCGAAGGCCGGATCGTCGTTTTCCAGGAAGAGCATCAGGAGCTCCTCGAGGACTATCTCGCGGTTCGGCGTTCCGTCGGTCGAGGCGGCGAGGTAGTCCTTCGGGCCGGTTCCGTCGAAATAGACGGCCTTCGGCGGGAAGGTTTCGACGAAGCGGAGGAGGACCCTGTCCAGCTCCGGCTTCCCGATGCTTTTCCCGATGCGGGCGAGGGCCTTTCCGAGGGCGTCCGGTGCCTTCTTTTCCCTATAGAGGGCGACGACGGAGTGCATGATCTCGTCGATGAGGCCCATCGCGTTGAGCTGGCCCGCCCTGATCGCCCGCTCCGGATGGATGGCCGCCTCTCGTTTTTCGTTTATTGACTGGGCGAGCTCCCGGACGGCCCTGAAGTTGGCGAGGATGACGTTGCCGTCCAGCTCGAAGAGGCTTTCGTGGGCGTCGTAGCGTTCCCGCGCCTCCGCCGAGATGTGGAACTCCCGTTTCCCCGATCCTGCCGCAGAGGAAAACCGGTCACGAGTCTCGAACGGCCGGTCTCGGCGGGCCTTCGTCAGCGAGGAAATTGTTTTGTTGAGGTTTTTGCGTTTCATGAGCTCCTCGATCGTGATGGGCATGCGATAGGACCAGTTGAAATCGTTCCATGAACCCGGGATGTTGATCCGTTCGCTTTCGGGCGAAGCCGAATAAAATCCCTGGTCGAGATCGAGCAGGTCCTGAATCTGGAAAACGCAGAGGACCGAGGCGGCCTTCGAGGTGATCGCCCCGATCACCCTCGCCGCCGTTTCCGGAGAGTAGGATGAGGGACAGCCGCCCGCGACGGATCCGGCTTCCCGGGCGATCGCCGGCGCCACGATCTGGTCCCAGAAGGGCCATTTGTCGTTGTCATTTTCCCACCACTCCCTCAAGGTCGAGGTGTCGTGGACCGAGGGGGTGCAGACCGAGAGGAAGGGAAGGGCCTCGAGGGCGATGAAGGGCTGGCCATCCCGGTTCCATTCCCTGGCCCACCGGTTCACGCGAAGCCCGAGGACGCCGAGGTCGCCGAGTACCCGCGGGACGCAGTCCGGAATGGCGCCGAGGTCCTCGGCACAGGGGAGCATTCCCGTCGTTCCGGCGAGCATGGAAAGGAGGGTTCGTCCGTGTTCCTCCCAGACGCTTTCGGAGACCGCCGTCTTCCGGGAGAAGAGGGCTTCGAGCCGTTCACGCTCAGCGTCCGAAAGGGTCTTCCATGCGCTCGAATCCCGGAACCGGAAGGACGGCAGGTATCGGCCCGAGCCGACCTCGAGAAGGGACCGATCCCGGAACCTATCGGCGAGGAAGTTCTTCGTTTCCTCGCGGAGCGGAAGCTGCCTCAGGTCCTTGCCTCCCCGGATCTCGGGCTTGAAAACCCAGAGTTCCTCGGTCCCGACCCGGTCGAGGACGTGGGCGAACACGGCGGCGGCCTCCCGGTCGATCTCGCCCGAGCCCGCGATGGCCTCGCGGATGGCGGCCGTCGGCAGGTGGGGCTCCGAGAGCCACCTCGTCCTTCCCGCGTCGAAGCCGAGGGAGGAAAGATCCCCGACGTGGATCGGCTCGGCAGGCATGAAGTGGCCTAGGTAGGCGGTTTCGTGGCGCTGGGGGGTGGCCCAGATTCGGAAGAACCCGAGCACGTGGTCGATGCGGAAGGCGTTGTAGAACTTGTCCGCCTCGAGGAGGCGGCGCTTCCACCAGTCGTAGTCCTCGGCCTTGAGCGCCTCCCAGTCGTAAACGGGGAAGCCCCAGTTTTGTCCGTAGGGAGCGAAGCCGTCGGGAGGCGCGCCGGCCGAAAGCCCCCGGTTGAAGAGTCGTCGCCTGTACCATACGTCGGCCGAATCGTCGTTCATCATGATCGGCAGGTCGCCCTTGAGGGAGACGCCGAGGTCGTTGAGGGCTTTCGCCGCCGAGACGAGCTGTTCCTCGAGTCTCCACTGCACCCAGGCGTGGAAGAGGACCTCGGAGCGGCGTTCCGCGTCTCCCCAGATCCGTTGGATGTCCTTCCGCTCAGGGGCCTGGAGCTCGGGCCATTCGGTCCAGGACGAGCCGCCGTGGCTCTCCCTGAGGTACATGAAAACGGCGTACTCGTCGATCCAGGGATTGGCTCCGATCCACCGCATGAGGGCGGAATCGGCGGCGATCGTCTCGGCGTTCGCCGCGTAGATCTTGCGGAGGAGGCCGAGCTTGGCCGTCAGGACGCGGGCGTGCTCGAGCCTCGGGGCGGGGTTGAATTCGTTCGCGGTCTCGTTGATTTCGTCGATGAAGCCTGAGGCCTCGGGAAGCCGGGTGAGCCTCAGGTAGAGCGGGTGGAGGGCGAAGGCGGAAAGGGCGCCGTAGGGCGAGGGCTGGAATCCGGTATCGTTGACCGGCAGGATCTGGATCAGGTCGATTCCCCGGTCGGCGCACCAGGCTCCCAGGTCGACGAGGTCGAGGAATTCCCCCGTACCGCAGCCCTTGCCGCTCCTGAGGGCGGAAACGGGGACAGCGATCCCTGTCAGGTAATGCCGAACCTCTGGAAACTCCATAAACCCTCCCATCCTCGTGGCTGCGAACAGGTTTCAGCATAAGGCCGCCCGGGTCAGCCGTCAATCGATAAACAGTCGAGCCCGATGCGTGGGCGATGGCGGGCGGTTACCTGGAGTCCAGGCTCTTGATCTTGTCCCGGAGGATGGCGGCCGTTTCGTAGTTTTCCGCGGCTATGGCTTCGTCGAGCTCCTTCTGCAGCCTTTTTCGTTCGTTTTCGAGGTAGTCCGATACCGGGGATTTTTCCAGTCCGGCCTCCTGCACGATCGTTCGCTCGATGTCGTGGGGCTGGTCGTCCTGGGTGATGTCGCTGACGAGGTTGACCGATATTCCCGCCTCGTCGACGATGTATTCGGCGATGTAGACGGGACAGCGCACCCTGACGGCGAGGGATATCGCGTCCGAGGGCCGAGCGTCGATGGATATCTCCTCGTCCGATTCGGTACGGACGATGATCCGCGAAAAGAAGGTGCCGTCCTTGAGATCGTTGATCTCGATCCTCGAGACGACGGCGTGGAGCTGGGTCGCGATCGAAAGGAGAAGGTCGTGGGTCAGAGGCCGCGGAACCTGGATGTTTCCCAATCCGATGAGGATGGCCTGGGTTTCCAGCTGGCCAATGAAAATGGGAACGGCGAGCTCCGATCCCTGGGGCCGCACCAGCACCGCGTTCCCCTGATCGGTCCTCGCGACCGTCCAAACCTCGGCTTCGATCAACGTATTCATGCTCCTCCCCCGAGCTAATTATACTGAATTATTCCGACAAATGAAACACGGACGGCCAGTCATGGTATAATTCCGCATCATGGCAGAAAAAGACATCGAAGCCGTCTCGAAGACGGCCGGCCTCATCAAATCATCGGTGGAGCGGGTTTTTCTCGGCAAGGGTGAGACGATCGAGCGTCTCGTTGTTGCCCTTTTCGCCCGCGGCCACGCCCTCCTCGAGGATGTGCCGGGCACGGGCAAGACCATCCTCGCCCGCGCCCTGGCTCTCAGCATCGCCGCTCCCTTCTCCCGGATCCAGTGCACGCCCGACCTCATGCCGGCCGACGTGACGGGGGTTTCGATCTTCTCGCCGAAAACCCAGAAATTCCGATTCCGCAAGGGGCCCGTCGTTTCCTCCATCGTCCTCGTCGACGAGATCAACCGGGCGACCCCGCGGACCCAGTCGGCCCTGCTCGAGGCCATGGCGGAAAACCAGGTCAGCATCGACGGCCGGCGCATACCCCTTCCGGAGCCCTTCTTCCTGATCGCGACCGAGAACCCCGTCGAATTCGAGGGAACCTTCCCCCTGCCCGAGGCCCAGAAGGACCGCTTCCTGTTCTGCCTGTCGATCGGCTATCCCGATCCGGCGAGCGAGGCGGCCATGCTCGAGGACCAGAGGAGGACGACCCATCCAGTCACCGATGTCGTGTCGGTGGTTTCCATCGATGACGTCCTGGCCGCCCAGAAGACCGTCGTCGGGGTCTACGTCGACGAGGCGATACGGAGCTATATCCTGGCCCTCGTCGCCGAGACGAGGAAGGAGGCGAGGATCCGCGTCGGGGTTTCGCCCCGTGGTTCCCTCGCCCTGTACAAGTCCTGCCAGGCCCTCGCCGCGGTCAGGGGACGGGGCTACGTCGTCCCGGAGGACGTCAAGGAGCTGGTGATGCCGGTGTTCAGGAAGCGGATCATCGTGAAGCCCGAGGCCCTCATCCGGGGCTACGCCCCCGAGCTTCTCGTCTCCGAGATCCTGGACCGCGTGCCGATTCCGGCCTTCAACGAGCGTTCCGCGGGCGAGCGCGCCGGGAGGGAGAGGGCGTGAGTTTCGGCCGCGTCCTCGTCGCCCTCGTCCTCGCCGTCCTGTTCCTCTTTTTTCCGAATCGTCCCGTCCAGTTCTTTTCCGCCCTCGTCCTCGTTTCCGGGTTCGGCGCGTGGCTCCATTCGCGGTTCCTGCGCCAGGGGATCTCGGTGAGGAGGGTCGTCCATGAACTGAGGGTGGCGAGGTTCGAGGAGCTCGAGATCGTCCTCATCCTGGAAAACCACTCCTTCCTCCCCTCGCACGCCTGCCTCGTCGCCGACGCCCCGGGAACCCTTTCCACCGACGGCGGGGAGAGGAGGCTCGTGCCCCTGAGGGGACACGAGCGGGTCGTGATCGCCTACAAGGTCACGGGATCCGAACGGGGGGAATACCGGGTGGGGCCTGTCCGCCTCCAGTCCCGCGATCCCCTCGGGCTCTTTCCCTTCGACCTCTCGGTCGAGGACTACTGTTCCGTCGTCGTCTATCCGGCGAGGCGCCGCGTCCGCTTCCATCCCGGGGAGGGCATTCCCCAGGGCGCCCTCCCGGTGGCGAATCCGGCCTACGAGGACCTGACGCGCTACCGCTCGGTGCGGGAGTACGTCGGCGGGGACGAGCTCAGGCGCATCAATTGGAAGGCCTCGGCTCGGCTCCGGAAGCTCTGCACGAACGAATACCAGTTCACGCTGAACTGCCCGTTTTTCGTCTTCCTGAACCTCTGCCTGGACGACTACCCGGTGAGGATGCGCTACGCCTTCGCGGAGGAAGCCATCGAAACGGCCGCCGCCCTCTCCCTGCTCGCCACGAAGATGGGACAGCCCTTCGGGTTCGCCTCCTCGGGCGTCGTTCCCGGCGTCGAAGAGAACGCGTCCTTCCCGGCTTTGCCCATTCTGCAGAATG
>DBTK01000053.1:3304-30146 GCA_002307015.1 Spirochaetaceae bacterium UBA1318 | reverse complement strand
ATCATGATCAGGGCGAAGCAGAGGGCCGCGAAGGCCGTCGCCGCGCCCATGGCGAAGAACTCCGCCTTGCGAACGCGGCCGTAGAGCTTGGCGCCGATGTTGTAGCCGACGATCGGCTGCATGCCCATGTTCATGCCGAGGAGGGTCAGGAACACGAGGTTCGAGAGCGCGAAGACGATACCCATCGCCGTCACGGCCGCGTCCCCGCCGAAGCGCGCGAGCTGGTTGTTCATGATGCCGTTCATGACGGCGGCGGCTAGCTCCGAGAGCGCCAAGGACGCGCCTATGGAGATGATCGAGAGGGATATATCGAGCCTCGGGAAGAAATTCCTCCACTTGAGCTTGAGGAGGCTCTTGCCCGAGAGATAGTAGGCGAGCACCCAGATCGAGCCGACCGCCTGCGAGATAACGGTCGCCAGAGCCGAGCCTACAATGACTAGCTTGAGCACGAAGATGAAGATCGGGCAAAGGATGACGTTGAGGATGGGCCCGATGAGCTGGGTGACCATCGCCACCTTCGGATTGCCTTCGCTCCTGATGAAGCCGTTGATGCCCTGGCTCACGGTGGCGAACGGCGTTCCCAGAAGGATCACGACCGTGAAGGCCCTGGCGTAGGGCAGGACCTGCTCGCTCGCCCCGAAAAGCCGCAGGAGCGGATCGAGAAGGGCGAGCCCCAGGGCGGCGATGGCGATCGAGATGATGAGAATGAGGGCGAATCCGTTCCCGAGGACCCGTTCGGCCCTCTCCCTGTCCTGCCGTCCGAGGCTGATCGATATGAGGGACGAGGCGCCCACGGCGATGAGAACGGAGAAGGCGATCTGAGACAGCTGGACGGGAAAGGCCACCGTCACCCCCGCGAGGGCCAATGTGCCCACCCCGCGGCCGATGAAGATCCGATCCACGATATTGTAGAACGCGCTGATGACCATCCCGATGACCGAGGGAAGGGCGAAGCGCAGAAGCAGGGAGCCTATGCGGCCCTTCCCGAGTTCGTTCGACGTATCCATGCAGGCTCCCGTGTCCTAGGTGAGAGATTCGGCGTCCGAGACGCAGGCCCAGATTCCCTCGTCGGGGAAACGCCGGAGAAGCGTGGCGAGAACGGATTTCGCCTGGGCCGCGCTTCCCTCGTCCATGTAGCTGATCAGGAGAAAGTTGGTCTCCGGCCAGGTGCGTGTTCCCTCCTTGCGTTTGGAAAGGCCCTTGCCGTGCACGGTCGGAAGGATCGTGTACTCCAGGTCAGTGATGGCGGATTCGAGGCCATCGATCAGCTCCTCGCGCACGGATTGGTTGGCGATTATCTCGATACGTTTCACAGGGCATTCTCCTTTCGCGCCTGGCGCTTGTTGACGAGGTAATAGACCACCGGAATGAGGAGCAGGGTGATGAAGGTGGCGCTCGTGAGTCCTCCGACGATCGCAAGTCCGATCGGCTGGGTCATGCTGGAACTGCCCGAATCGAAAAAGGCCATCGGGACGGCGCCCAGAATGGTCGCCCCCGCGGTCATGACGACGGGACGGAACCTGCTTGAGCCTCCCTGGATGCAGGCTTCCATCAGCGGAACGCCTCGTCCACGGAGGAGGTTCGTGTAGTCGACGAGCAGGATGCCGTTGTTGACGACGATGCCGATCAGCATGACGATTCCGACCATGGTGAACATGCTCAGGTTTTGCCCCTTGAGCACGTACGCGGCGAGAACTCCGATCAGCATGAGGGGAATCGTGAACATGTTGATCAGCGGATCCTTGAAGGATTCGTATTGGCCGGCCATGACGCAGAACACCAAGAGGAGCGCGAGGATGATGATGATGCCGAATACGCCGGCCATCTCCGTGACCTCCGCCCATGAACCGGAATAGCGTACATACACGTCGCTGGGAATGGTCAATTTCGATTTGATGAGCGACTTGATCTTGTCTTCCACGACGTTCGCCTGCTTGCCTTTTGCCAGGCTTCCGGTGATCTCGATCGATCTCTGCTGGCTGGTGCGGTGGATCTGAACGGGCCCGACACCCTTCTTGAGCGTCGCGATGCTCGAGAGTGCGACCTTCTGGCCGCTCGAGCCAAGGACGAAGATCCTGTTCAGGTCGACGATTTGCTGTCGGTCGCTTTCCTGGAATCGTACGGTGACGTCGAGCTCGTCCCCTCCCTTCTGATAGGTCGTCACCGCGTATCCCTTGATGGCGTCGCGTATCTCGGTCGCGATCGTGCTGACCGAAATTCCGAAGGAATAGGCCCTCTGTCGATCGATCGCGATTTCGACCTGGGGCAGGCCGTCCTCGGAATCGCTTGTCGGCTCGAGAACCTCGGGTAGGTTCGCCTTGATGAGGGCAAGAATCTCCTTTCCCGTTTTCGACAACCCCGTGTAGTTGGTCGAGGAAAGCGTAATGTCGATATCCGAATTCTCCTGGAGCCGGTTGCCGGAGGAAAACGAGAATATCGCCGAGGGATATTCCGCGAAGTGCGCCCTCAGGGTATTCTGGATTGCCGTATAGTTTTCGATGCTGAACTGGCCGTCCGGCAGGGTGACGGTTACCGAGCCCTTGTTGCTCGAGGTCGTCGACGAGAAACCACCGCTCGAACCCGTCGTGCCTATGACGTTCGAAATGTTCTTCAGCTCCTTCTTCGCTATCGAGGCGAAGTTGGTGACGACCGTCTCGGTCGTCTTGAAGGTGGTTCCGAGCGGCATCTCTATGGAAAGCGTCACCGACGATGACGACATTTGGGGGGAAAATACGATCGTGAGTTTCGGCATCAAATACATGACGCTTACGACAATGATGACGACGACGGTCGCGATCGTGACAAGGCGATGCTTGAGCGCCGCCACCAGCGCCGTGCGATAGGCTTTGGTCAATGCATCGATTGCCCCGCCGATTCCCCTGTCGATGGCGATCATCACGGGGTTTTTGAGCGGCTTCTCCGCGCGGGTGGTCAGGGGCAGGTAATGGCTCGCGAGGACCGGCACGAGGAATACCGCGACGAACCAGCTGACGATGTGGGAGATGATGATCGTGAAGATCATCGGCTTGAACATGATTCCCATCATGCCGAGCTTGTCGCTGAAAAGGACTATGGGAACGAACACCGAAAGCGAAGCGAGGATTCCCGCCGAGATGGCGACCATCATCTCCTGGGTTCCGAGAATGGCCGCTATCGTGGGCTTCGTGCCGCGTTCGCGGTACTTGAAGGTGTTGTCAAGGATGACGATCGACGAATCGACGATGTTCCCGATGCTGATCAGAAGGCCGGCCATGGTCATCATGTTCAGGCTCATGCCCGCAAAGTAGAGGCTCAACAGCGTGGCGAGAACCGAGATCGGCATGGCGAGCGCGATGATGATCGTGCTTTTGAAGCTTCGAAGAAACAGGAATACGAAAATCATGGTCAGGATGGCGCCTTCGACGATAGCCTTGATCAGATCGTAGACGGTCGATCTGACCTGCGTGGATGAATCATCCACGATCTCAAGCTTTATGTCGTTCGGCAGAATTTCCTGCAGGGCTTTTATTTTTTTGTAGATTCCGCTGGCGACCGTCACCGTATTTGAACCGGTCTGTTTCATGACCGAGATATAAACGCCTGGCTCCCCGTTTATGTAGACGGTCGTGTCCGGATCGGCATATCCATCAAATACGGTTGCCACGTCCTTGAGGCGAATCATCACGCCGTTTTTTGTCGCGATGGTGGCGTTCGAGATATCGTTGGTCACATCGGAAAACGCCCCCGTGGTTCTCACCGAATACTCGGTCGTACCCTCGGTTATCTTACCGCCGCCCAACTCGATGTTCTGGGCGCTCAGGGTCGCCGCGATCGATTGAAGCGTCAAGCCGTAGGCCTGGAGTCTGCTTTGGGATGCGTCGACGCGAACGATCTCGGTCCTTCCACCGGTAACCGTCGCGGTCGATACTCCCTCCGTCTGCTCCAATTGCGACTCGATCGTATCCTCCCCGATCTTCTTGAGCTGTTCGGCCGTTCGATTGCCCTTGATGGCGATTTTCATGATGGGCATCGAGTTGGGATCCAGTTTCATGACGGTCGGACTGTTCGCTTCGCTCGGAAGGGCGTCCCTCACGGTATCGATCTTGTCCCGAATATCGTTGGCCGCCTTGTCGATATCCTTTCCGTAATTGAATTTGAGCATGATGGCGCTCGAGCCGTCCGACGATGTCGAGGTGAGCTTTATGACGCCCTGCACCTTGGCCAGCGCACTTTCCAGCGTTTTCGTGACGGTTTTTTCTACGACCTCCGGGCTCGCGCCGGTGTAGGTCGTGTTGACCATGACCATCGGCATCGTAACATCCGGAATAAGGGCGAGCGATATGGATGAAAGCGAGTATAACGCCACGATCAGGACGAGCGCGAACATGACGACGATCAGGACAGGTCTTCCGACTACCTTCTGTGCGATGCTCATTGCGCCCCCTCGGTTACATCGTTGATCTTTGTTCCGTCGCTGAGTAGGTCTTGGCCGTCGCAGATTACCTTGTCGCCGACTTCGATTCCCTGGGTTACCTCGATCATGCCGTCGACGCTGATTCCGGTTTTTACGATCCGCTTTTTCGCGGTTGCGGTTCCGTTATCCTCGGATGCGACGAACACGAAGGTCTGGTCCTCCCTCGAAATGATCGCCGATTCGGGTATGACGATGCGGCCCACCAGTGGCGTGGTGTAGAGGCGGACCTTCGCGTACATCCCCGCGTTGATCCTCGCGTCGGGGTTCGTGAACTCGAGCTTGATCTCCTTGGTCCTCGAGGTCGCATCCACCACGGGACTGACCTTCGACACCACCGCCCGGAATTTCTCCCCCGGCAGCGCCTCGAACTCGACGGTCGCCGACATGCCCTTCTGCGCCTTGGCGACGTCGCGCTCGGGAAGGTTCAGGACGACCTGGAGCCGGTCGATGATCCCGACCGTGGCGATCGAGGTGACCGTCGAAACGGTCTGGCCCTGCTCGGCCGAGACGGCGGTGACCGTTCCCGAAATGGGCGCGATTACCGCGTTGATCGCGTAGCTCGAGCCCGGCTTCGATGGATCGACGAGGGCTATCGTCTCACCCTTGGAAACCGGGTCGCCGACGGCGACCTTCAGCTCGGTGAGCTTGCCGCCGATGTCGGGATAGACGTCGACGTTGACCGCCGCCTCGACGTCCCCGCCCTCGTCGATGTAGGGCTTGAGCGTGGTTGTGGCCGCCACGCTGACCTTGACGCTTTTCGCCTCGTTCGCCGAGGACCCGTTCATGCCGGGGCCCGACGGTCCCCCGGGCAGTCCTCCCGGGCCCTGACCTGCCGCCCTGGCGGACGCTGACGAGGGACTGCCGGCCACCCCCTGGGCGGCCTTGGCCGCGTAGAATGCAAAGCCGAAGGCGACGATGGCGACTACGATGGCCGCGCCGATGTGTTTTCTTTTCATGATCAATTCCTCCCCATGGTATCGAGCGGCAGCCCCGTCTCGTATTCGAGGGCGAGAACGGCCGTTATCAGATCGTAGGTTTGCGCGAGGGCGCTCAGTTTCGCCGATTCCAGGTCGCCGACGGCGCTCTGGAGCGCGGTCAGGGTTTCCGATCCGTTCCGGTAGGCCTGTTGAGCCGAATCCCAGGTTTTCTGGGCGAGCTCGATGTTGAGTTTCAGGACCGCGAGGGTGTCCCGGTAGTTCTCGACGCTGCGCCGGTTGGAGGCGCGATTCATCCTCGTCGTCCGTATCGCCTCCTCGAGGGTGCTCCGGGCCGAGGTCACCGAATCGCCCGCCTCGGCGATCTTCTCGCGAACCGGGGACCAGGGCAGGAAGTTGTCGAGCGACAGCCCCGCCATGGCGCTGATCGAGGTCGTCGTCGAGGAGGTGGCGACCTTCCCGGTGGACGCGATCGGGGAAGAGGGCGAGACCGCGACGGAGAGGGAGAGGGAGGGCAGGTAGCTCGAGCTTTCGAGCGAAGCCTTCGTTCCCAGGGTGATTTCGAGCGCCTTTCGGGCGGCCGCGACCGAGGGGTTGGCCTCCTCCGGCTGACCGGCCGCCGCCTCGATCACCTTCCTCACCGCCTCGTCCGAGATTTCGAGATTTCCCGTGGGCGCGAGATCGATCGCCGGGTCGAGGCCGAGGGTGAGCTTGAGCGAATCGGTGTCGTTCGCGAGGGCCGTCTCGAAGCCCGAGGCCTTGGGCTTCAGGGTCTCGAGGTTCACCTTCGCCGTGAGAAGGTCGAGCTCGGGGGCGAGGCCGGCCCGATACCGGGCTTCGGTCTGGGCGTAGCTCTCCTCGGCCCGGGCGATGTTCTGTTTCGCGAGTTTCAGGTTTTCCCCGTCGAGGATGACGGCGTGGAAACTTTTCCTCACGGAGAGCTCGAGGGCGACTCTCATGGTCGCGTAGGCCGTCTCCTCGCTCTCGAGGGCGAGCTTCGCGAGCTCTAGGTTTTTCGCGAAGGCCGGGCTCGCCGAGACCGAGGCCTGAAGGCTGCCCGTCGCGGCGAGGGTGTTCGTGTTCGAGGACCCCGAGGCGACGTCCGTATTCGACAGTCCTGCGCTCGCCGTGATCGAGGGCAGAACCGCGTTCCAGGCGAGGCCGGCGGATCGGCGTTTCGCCTCGAGGGTCGTCGCCTCGCGCTTCAGGCTCGCGTTGTTGCCGGCGGCGATTTCCACCGCCTCTTCTATCGTGATGACCCTTTTCGTCTCAAGCGCCCGAACGGGCGCGGACGCGAGCATCGCGGCGACCGCGACGGCGAGAACCGCCGCGATGCGACTCGTATTCGGCATTCGTTATCCCCCAATGGAAAGTTTTCCTGTCGCCATGGTACGGGGGAAGGGGATGGTGATCCCATATAAACGGGATTAAACCGGGATTAAATTTTGTTATAACCTCGTCATCAAGACGGCGAGCGGCGACGGTGCGGGCCGATTTCGATTATACTCTGGTTACCTGAAACCATGAAAAGAACGATCCTTGTCGTCGAAGATGTCGAGGAGATGGCCGACCTCATCGCCATGTTCCTGAAGAACGAGGGGTTCGCCGTCGCGTCCTTCGAGACCGCCGAAGCCGCCCTCGAGTACCTGCCGGACAACCCGGCCGATCTCGTCGTGCTCGACATTAACCTCCCGGGGATCGACGGCTTCGAGTTCCTGAACCGCGCCAGGAAGATCACCGGGATTCCCGTCCTCATCGTCACCGCGCGCCGGTCGGACGAGGACGTGATCACCGGACTCGGCTACGGTGCGGACGATTTCATCACCAAGCCGTTTTCCTCGGGGGTCCTCATCGCCCGAGTCCGCGCCCTGCTCAGGCGCGCCGACGGTTCCATCCAGAACGGCGAGAACCGGACGAGCTTCGGACCCTTCACCTTCGACCGCCGGGCCTTCCTCCTCTACCGGGGCGAGGAACAGATCCAGCTTTCGATGAAGGAGTGCGGCGTCCTCGACTTCCTCATCTCGAACGCCGGCGTTCCGAAAACCCCCGAGGCCATCTACGCGAGCGTCTGGAAGAACAAGTTCGGGGACCTTACCACCGTCGCCGTCTACATCCAGAGGCTGAGGCGAAAGATCGAGGACGACCCCACGACCCCGGTCTACATCCGAACCGAGTTCGGCCAGGGCTACTGCTTCCATTTCCCCGCATCGGGAGCCGATGATGAAAATTAGCACCCAATCCTGGCTCCTCATCGGGGGCATAGCCCTCATGCCCGTCCTCGTCATCGTCATCACCCTCATCTTCAAGCAGATCGGCGACGCGAGGGGGCAATCGGATTTTCGGGAGATGGTGGCGATCTACGAGCGGGCCCTCGTCGAAAAGGACTGGACCGATTTCGCCCTCGCGAGCGAACGGGGCCCCCGCGACCTTACGCTCGCCATCGTCGGGCCCGACAAGCGCATCGTGTTCTCCTCGATCCCGGGGATGAACAAGGGGGACGATTTCGCCCTTTCGTCCTGGAACGCTGTCCTCCACGACGACCACCGGCACGAGTTTTCCCTTTCCCTTCCCCCCGCCGGCCACTACGACGGCTACCTCTGGTTTTTCCGCGCCCCCGCCCGGTGGCTGAATCACCAGCCCCCCGCCAACGTCGAGATCATGCTGGGCATCGGGTTGATGGCGGCCATCCTCGCCTTCGCCGCCTTCATGGCGATCGGCATCGTCAGGTCGATCACCCGCTCCGTGCTCCTGCTCGACGTCGCCACGAGGCGGGTCGCCTCGGGAGAGCTCGACACGCCCATCGTCGTCGACGGGAACGACGAGATCTGCTCGCTCGCCCTGTCGCTGAACACGATGCGCGAGGAGATCAAGGAAAACAACGCCCGCAGGTCCCGCTTCATCATGGGCGTGTCCCATGACCTCAAGACCCCGCTCGCCCTGATCAAGGGCTACGCCGAGGCTATCGAGGCGGGACTGGAAAAGACCCCGGAGGAGCAGTACGACCACCTGGCCATCATCCAGGCGAAGGCCGATCAGCTCGAGGGGATGATAGACGATCTCATCGATTTCGTGGCCGTCGATACCGGCGAGTGGAGGAGGGCCTTCCTGCCGGTGGGTTTTTCGCGCTGGCTCGACGGCTTCGTGAAGCGGAGCGAGGCCGACGCCGACTTGCTGGGGAAAACCGTGAGGGGCGAGATCGACTTACCGGCAGACCTCGTCGTTCCGATGGACGAGAGGCTCGTCGAGCGCGCCATGGACAACCTCGTGCACAACGCCCTCCGGTATTCGGGTCCCCGTGGAACCGTCGTCGTCCGCGCCCGGGTCTCGGGGAACGGGTGCCGCGTCGAGGTCGCCGACGACGGTCCGGGAATCGCCGCCGCCGACCTTCCCTACATCTTCGACCTGTTCTACCGAGGCTCGTCCTCGCGGCGCGAGCAGGGGATGGGGCTGGGGCTCGCTGTCGTGAAGACCATCGTGGAATCCCACGGCTGGACGATCGGAGTCGGCTCCGAGCCGGGTGAGGGGAGCGTTTTCACGATCACGATACCGGGTTCCCACTAGTCCGGCTACTGCCGGTCCGGCCGACGACGAAGAGGATAGCCATCAGGACGACCCCTGCCGGAATGGCCCAGAGGGCGGCCTCGAGGCTGTACCGGTCGGCGATGCGGCCGAGGAGGAAGGGCGCGCAGAGGATGGCGAGGCCTGAGCCGATCGTGGCGTAGGAACTCGCCTTTTCCGTGAGTCCCTTCGAGACACCTATGCCCATCGAGAGTGCGAAGGGATAGAAGCACGAGACGCCCAGGCCGCACAGGAAGAGGCCGGCAAAGGCGGTGAAGATCCCTGCGCGCAACCAGTAGAGGGGAAAGCCGGCGAGGACGAGCATCATCGCGATTACGGTAATCCTGCGCTCGCTTATTCTGCCCACCACCCTGCTCGACACGATCCGACCGACGAACCCGGCGATCTGGAAGATTCCGGCTCCCGCTGCGGCGAGGGCGAGCGTCGCTCCAGGAATAGCTTTCAGGTATTCCGCGGCCCAGAACCCGAGGCTCCATTCGACCGAGACCCCGAGAAAGATGAGAACCCAGAACAGCCAAAAGGCTCGCGGCAACCTTCCCTCCTGAGCGGAGGGGGCGGTGATTTCCACGGCAGGCAATTGATCCCTGGTGCTCCTGAAGCCGATCGCGGCGGTGATGGCGAGGACGAGGACGAAAAACGGGAAGACCGTCCTCCATCCGATGAGAAAGCTTCCCGCCGCGATCACGAAGGGTGCCGAGGCGTTGAACAGGCTCGCGACGATGTTCGCCTCCATCAGGGCCTTGCTGCGGTGGGCAGGGAAGAGTCCCGAAAGGCCCGCCTGGATTGCGATGAGGGTCAGGGTGCCCGTGACGCTCGATACAAGTATGCCGAAGAGGGTGAGAATCGGATTTTGCGCCGCAACGGTTATTCCAAGCCCGACGACGACCCCGGCCATACCGAACCACAACCCCCGCGTCATGCCGATCCGTTTGAGAAGCCGCGAGGCGAAAAACCCGGTCGAGATCATGCCTACGGCGAAGGCGCTCACGTGAAGCGCCGAGAGGGTATAGTCGAGGCCGAATTCCTTTCTGAGATAGGGAATTGCCGGTCCGATGCAGCCCTGCACGAAGGCGTACAGTCCCAGGAGAACGTAAAGCGTATAGACCGCACCCGTCCTTGTGAAGCGGGTAGGGTTTTCCGAATTGATCATATGATTACGTATCCTGTGTTTTTGAGAAAATCGGTTCTTTCGTCGCAGCGCTATGGCTTGATGGAGAGGGTGAGGCCGCCTCCGAAGAGAACGAGGGGATTGTACCTGGCCGCGGTCGCTTCGGTCTCGAGCTTGGCGCCGAAGGCCGCCTTCCCGACGAGCCATTCGAAGCCGAGGTCGGCGTGCCCCTCGAGCCTCGTTCCCGAGCCGACGGTCGCGACGATGATCCCCGGTCCGCAGCCGGCGTCGACGTAGGTCCTGAACCCGTCGAAGGTGCGGGCATAGCCGAGTCCCGCCGTCACGTCGGTGAGGGCGAAGCGCTTGGCCACGATGGTCTCGCCCGTACCCAGAATCCCCGAGTTGTCGGCGTTGCCGACCCTGAGGATGAGGTACCCGCCCGATCGGGCCTGGAACACGGCGTCGACGGCGAAATCCACGGCCGTGGGGATGACCGAGCCTCCCCGCGTGACGCCCATTCCGCCGACGGTCAGGCCGACCCTCGGCATCGGGGGCGTCCTGCCTGCCGGCTTCTCGCCGTCGGCAGTCACATTTTCCTGGGCGAAAAGGCCGAGCGAAACCACGAACACGAGGGTGAAGACGAAGCTAAAGCGTTTCATGGCGCCAGTATGACCCAGCCGGGAATCTTGTGCAATCGGGGGCGTCTCTTCGGACGGCCGCCGTCATTTCCTCGCGAGGAGCTGGGGGTAGTACCTCGCCAGGGCGTCGATCTTCGGCAGGTCCCAGTACACGATGTAGGGATAGTCGGGGTTGTTGTCCAGGAAATGCTGGTGGTAGGCCTCGGCGGGGTAGAAGGCCTCGAAGGGGACGACCGCGGTCACGATCCTGTTCCGGTAGGTACCGGCCGAGTCGAGCTTGGCGATGTAGGCCAGGGCCGTCGCCTTCTGGATGTCGTTCCGATAGAAGATCGCGGACCGGTACTGGGTTCCATGGTCGGGCCCCTGGAAATCGAGCTCGGTCGGGTCGTGGGCGACGGAGAAGAAGACCTTGAGCAGGGTTCCGTACCCGATGACCGACGGATTATAGGTGACCATGACCGATTCGGCGTGCCCGGTGGTTCCCGTCGAGACCTGCTCGTATGAGGGATTCTTGACCGTGCCGCCTGCATAGCCCGACACCGCCGATTCGACCCCCTTCAGCCGCTCGAAAACCCCCTCGATTCCCCAGAAGCAGCCCCCGGCGAAGACGGCCGTCTGCACTCCCTTCTCGGCCGGGGTTGTGGGCGGGTCGGGGAAGGGCTGGCTGACCGTTACCCGCGCCTGGGCCGCCGCCGTGCCGGCTACGAGAAAAAGGGCGAAAAGAAGCGCTATGGCCGAAATCCTCGGCAGTATCTCAAACCTGGATATCTTCACCTCGACCTCCGTGGCAGGATGATCGCCATCGTTGACGATGAATGGCTTCATAGTAAAAATACTATATAACAATAATTAGTCAAGCCGAATGGAAGCCGTTCGGAAAAACTTGCCGACACCACCGCGAAGCGTGTATACTTTTAACGGTCCCTTGCGCTGATAAAAAGTAAGCTGAAGCCGGTTCTCTGCCGGCCGTGATGGAGCGTTCATGGAAACCGATGAAATCGTGGTGCCTGATAGGCGGGAACTGGAGAGGCAGTACGGGGTCCAGTACCCGCGGTACGAGGCGATCATGGGAGAGCTCGAGGGTAGGGTGAAACTCTGCCTCGACCCCCTCGATCTCCACCCGACCATCAAGAGCCGGGTCAAATCCTTCAAGAGCTTTTTCAAGAAAACCATCAGGTTGATGCAGAAGGCGAGGGAAGAAAAAAAACAGCCGATTCCGATCACGGACATCCTGGGCATGAGGATCATCTGCCCGTTCATCGAGGACCTGAAGCGGGTCGAGGAAGCCATGAAGAGCGGCTTCGAGGTGACCGAGCTCGAGCGCAAGGGATCCAACCTCTCGTTCAAGGAATTCGGCTACGAATCGACCCATCTCCTCGTGAAGATACCTCACGACATCCTGAGCCTCTTTCCGGTCGCCGACGACATGGTGTTCGAGGTCCAGATCCGGACGATCCTGCAGGACGCCTGGGCCGAGGTCGAGCACGAACTCGTGTACAAGGCGGAATTCACCCCCTTCGACGAGCCGATGAAGCGGAAGCTCGCCGCCCTGAACGCGAACCTTTCCCTTTCGGACATCATCTTCCAGGAGATCCGGGATTACCAGAGGCAGCTGAACAACGAGCTGATGAGGCGGAGGGCTGCGTTCTTCGGCAAGATCGAGGCCTCGACCGACAAGCTCATCTACCCGGCCCTTCCCCCGAAGCGGCATTCCTCGGCGATATCGCCGATTCCGCCCGCCAAGCCCGCGTCCGGCGCCGAGCCGCCAGACTTCCGGTCGAACATGGGTGTCGGGGTGGCGGTTTCCGATCCCTCAGACGGCGATGAGGCGACCATCGACGACCAGCTCCTCGAGGCCCTCTACGCCCACAACCGGAACGATTACGTCGAGGCCATCTCCATCTACTCGGCCATCCTCGCCCGGGATCCGAAGCCCCAGATCCAGGCCATCATCTACATCCATCGGGGGATGGCCCATTTCGCGCGGTCGGCCTACGACGAGGCCATCGGCGATTTCACCAAGGCCCTCGAGATGAACCCGGCGAACTTCAAGGCATCCTACTACCGGGCCGTCGTCTACAGCGTCCAGGAAAAGTACGCCAGGGCGATCGAGGATTTCAACATCTCCCTCGACGTCAATCCCTACCAGTACTTCGCCCTCTACCGCCGGGGCCAGGCCTATTACCATGTGGGAGACTACGCGAAGGCCCTCTCGGACTGCGACAAGGCCCTGGACCTGGAGCCGGATTCCGAAGGGGCGGGAAAGTTCCGCGACATGGTGGCCGAGAGGCTGAGGATGTAGGGCCGGCCGAGGCCGCGCCCTTGACATATCCCGTCCCTTTGGCTATATTCCCATCTGCGTAAAGTGGTTTCCAGGAGCCGCCTACGTGTCTCCTTCGTCTAGAGGTTAGGACAGCGGGTTTTCATCCCGCCAACAGGGGTTCGATTCCCCTAGGAGATAACGGCCTCGAACTGTTTCAGAAACGACAATCAAGAAAACAACGACCATTTCCCAGTTTCCCACACCCTAACCAATCGGCGATCGATGGGACCGCGTGCTCGACCCTTCGGTGAAAACGCGGTTCGTGCCCCCTCCTACGTGGCAATTTGCTTGACTGTGTTTATTTTATTAGAGTAAATTGACCTAATCGAACCTTGAGGGAACTGCTTTGAACTGGATGACACCTGCCCAGGCCTTTCTTGCTGCTGCTGCCATATTCGTTGGCTACAGGATCATGCGGATCGACCGCAGTTCATCGCTGAACCGAAAATTGACGCTCGCGTGCTATCTGGTCGGTCTCTACGAGCTGGCTGGCTCCTTGATGGTAGCGGCTCCCGACGCGAACTGGTACTGGCCTTGTCTGAAGGCTACCTCTACCGCCTATCTTTTAATGGCGCCGGTAATCATATCGGCTCTCCTCGATTTTGCCGGCATTCGTCGAAAATGGCATAATATTCTCGTCGCGCCATGCCTGGCCTTGACCCTGATTCAGCTCGCCCAAGTGTGGACCGGAACCTGGATGATCGCCGGCTACGACTCGACCCGGTGGGGCACCGTCTACGAGATCACGAAGGAACCCTTGCCTATCGCCGTCAATTATATCTATTCCATCGTAAACACGGTGACTGGTTTCGCCGCCCTGGGGCACGCGTGGTTTCATTCCCATTCCAGGCGATACCGGACGATTGTCGCCGAGGTTTTCATCATGTCACTGCTCTGCAACCTCTGGGGAGGCTTCGCGAAAGTGGTAGTCCTGCTGAAGTATCACCAGCCCGACCCCACCTGCCTCGGCGCCGGCATCGTCCTTATCGGATACACCTACCTCATAGAGCGGTACCGGCACCTGTCGGAGCGACGTCCCGACATGACCGGGCCCCTCCTTGCCAGCCTGAAGGGTATCGCACTCTTCGTCGACACCCGGGGGACCGTGATTAAAGCGACGCAGGAAGCGATCCAACTCCTCGGCGATCGATTCGAGGACCGGCCATTGACCGAGGTTCTCAAGGGGTGGCCTGGGCTCGATGACCAATGGGCTGGCATGAAGGCCGACCTCCTGCCAAGGACCGAGTTGGCGGGAACGATCGGCTCCGGTCGATTCCAGATCCATTTGTTTCCCCACCGCAATCCCTTCGACGAATTCGACGGCGCTCTCGTCCGGATCTTTTCCGAGGGAACCCTCGACAAATCATTGACAGCGTACGGCCTCTCGGCCCGCGAACAGGAAGTGGCGAGGCTGGTGTGCGAGGGGTACAGCACCAAGCAGATCGCCGAGACCCTCTTCATCTCGCTGTCGACCGTGAAAAACCACCTGCACAATCTCTACGCCAAGACAGAAACCTCGGGAAAGGCCGACCTCGTCCGCGCCTTCCTCTCGGAAGCGCCGGCGGACTCGGTTGAGGACTGAGCGATTTCGTCAGCCCGCCATCCGGAAAGGCGCCCTTGTTCCGCTAGATCGAACGATCTATTTTGCCTGCTAATCCCCCGGAAATCCCGAAATGAACCGTTCGGCGGATGGCTCCGACGGTCGTATTTCCATATAGTCGTTCCGGTACGTCAGGATTCGGATTCTTTCGGGCCTCAGGCTCGAGGGCGGGAGATTTGTGCCGCCTCATGATTTTCGTGTACCGAATGCAAGGAGAAACAATGGGTAAACTACCAGGGATACACGGTATCCAAGCGGCTGCCCTTGGATTTATCGCTGACGGGGTCATCTCGCAGAACGGCCTGACCACCTCCTCCACGGCGCTCCCTGAGACGCTGTCCATTACGAGCTCGATCGCCAGCAAGACCAGGAAAGTAGAGGCTTCCGGCGGGTATTCGTCATGATACGGGACATCACGGAAGCGACGCGGTTCCCCGATGAAAAGGACGTCCTCATCGCCAGACATACCCAGGCGGGGGACGAGATCAAGGTCATCCATGGCGTCCTCCTGATCTGCATGCGGTGCAAGAAAGTGAGGAACGACAAGGGCTCCTGGCAGCGCCTCGACGAGTACATCGACTCGAGATCCTCGGTTAAGTTCAGCCACGGGTACTGTCCCGAATGCGCCGAGGAGGTGCTGAGGGAAGTGTATAAAACCTCGAATCCGGGCTAGGCTATCGCCCTCGGGACATACGACTTTACCCTCGACGGCCTCGGCATGGTCGACCCTGGCCAACCTCGCCGCGAATACGACCTCGTAGAGCGCCGGGACCTAGCCCTGAACGCGACCCGCTGCTACCGGGTCCACGGGACGAAGTCCAACGGCGACTCCGCGGATGAAGCAGATCAACCCGGCCATCCCTTTCCGTTCAGCCGCCGATCACCTTGAAGTACTTGAGGGCGAGGAAGATCACGCATGCGAGAATGAAGATGCGCAGCGCCCACATCTGGGCCTTTCCGGAGTTTCCTTTCAGCTTGCTCATGGTCCCGTTCCTTTTGTCCGATTCGTTTCATCCATCATACACCCGTTCGCTTAAGGGGCGCGAATTTCGCCTCGTGCACGATCCTTCCGCCGACCATCGTCAGCTTGATGCCGATGTCGGGATCGAAGAGCACGAGGTCGGCGTCCATGCCCTGGGCGATGCAGCCCTTGGTCCGCTCGAGTCCGATGATCGAGGCGGGGGTGGAGGTCATCATCCTGACCGCGTCGGTCAGAGGCACCCCGGCCTCCCTGATCATCGTTCTCACCAGCCGGTCTGCGGTGGCGACGCTCCCGGCGAAGGCCGACCGGTCCGGAAGCTTCGCCACGCCGTCCTCGACGATCACCCTCTGACCCGTCTCCAGGCTGCCGAGGATGAACTCGCCCCCGTCCATGCCGGCGGCCCTCATCGAGTCGGTCACCAGGGCTATCTTGCCCGCGCCCTTGATTTTGTAGACCATCCTGAGGAGGCTCGCGGGAAGGTGGACCCCGTCGGCGATGATCTCCACCGTCATCCCGTCGATGATGAAGGCGCTCTCGATCACGCCGGCGTAGCGGAAGGCGTTGATCCGCCTCACCCCGGACATGCCCGAATAGAGGTGGGTGATGTGGGTGAACCCGTTCTCGAAGGCCTCCTGGACCTGCTCGTAGATCGCGTCCGTGTGGGCGATCGAAGCGAGGATGCCCCGATCCCTCAAGCACCGGCCGAACTCGAGGGCCCCCTCAAGCTCCGGGGCTGCGCTCCAGCGGAGGATGTCGTCTGACCAGCCGAGGATCTCCCCGTATTCCGCCGGGTCGGGATTCCTGATGAACCGGGGATCCTGGGCTCCCCGCTGCTCCATCGAGAAGTAGGGGCCCTCGAGATGAAGCCCGAGGAGGTTCGAGCCCGCGCCGTTCGCCTTCTTCGCCTCTCTGAAAACCCCGAAGGTCTTTTTCAGTTCCCCGACGGTGCTCGTGAGGGTGGTGGGCAGCATCGAGGTCGTGCCGTGCCTGGCGTGAAGCTCAGCGGCCCCGAGGAAGGCCTCGACGGTGCCGTCCATGAAATCGTGGCCCCCGCCCCCGTGGGTGTGGAGGTCGATGAAGCCGGGCGAGAGGTAGTTCCCCCCCGCGTCGACCTCGAGGCAGCCGTCGACTCGTGGCGTCCCCGCTCGGATCCAGGCTATCCTCCCGTCCTCGACGAGGAGGCTCGAGCCCTCCATGATCCGGTACGGGGTGAGGATCCGGGCGTTGCGGAACAGGATCCTGTCCGCGACTTTTTCCCCGGCGGCGGAGGTGAGGCTCATCGGTACCTGGCCAGGATCTTGGGATCGACGAGGGAGGCGGATTCCTTGTCGACGAAGAGGAGGACGTCGCCGTGCCTCTTGAGCGCGGTGGCCGGGATCCTGTTGGTGACCTCGTTCTCGAGGGTGAGCTTGACGGCCCTCGCCTTCACGAGGTAGGGAACGCAGGACGCGATGGCTTTGCACCGCAGGATCTGGCTGACCGACATCGAGATCGCCCGTTCGGGCACGGCCTCCACCGTCGGGAACCAGCCCTCTCGGACCTGCTGTTTCCTGCAGTCCTCGTCCAGTTTCACCGTGATGTAGGCCTCTTCCGTATCGAAATCGGCGGGGGGGTCGTTGAAGGCGACGTGGGCGTTCTCCCCGATGCCGATCAGGCCGAGGTCGATGTCCTCCTTCCGGATTTCCGCCGAGAGCTCGGCGATGTTCTTTTCGACGTCGCCCTCGCCGTTCACGAAGTAGGCGTGCTTGAGGTTCACCCTGCCCGCGAAGCGCTCGCGGAGGTACTTCCTGAAACTCGCCGGATGGGTGTCGGGAAGCCCGATGTACTCGTCCAGGTGGAACATCTCGACCCTCGACCAGTCGACGTCGGTTTCGACGAGGGCCGTGAGGGTGTCGAACTGAGAGGTTCCCGTCGAGAGGAGGAGCCTGGCCTTTCCCTTTTCCGCGATCGCGCGTTTGAGTATCCCGGCGGAATAGAGGGCCGCCGCCTTTCCCAGTTCCGGGGAGTTTTCGAAAACCCGCAGCTTCATGATATGCTCTCCTTGGGTCGACGGTAGTTCATGTTCCGAAATAGCGGCTGCCGGCCTCGAAGATCGCGGCGATATTCTCTGGCGGTACGTCGGGCTGGAGGTTGTGGGCGGGGGCGAGGATGTAGCCCGATCCCCCCATCGCCTCGAGGACGGATCGGACGGCGCGCTCGACCTCGGCCACGCTCCCGCGGGGAAGAACGTTCTGGGTGTCGATGCCGCCCCAGAAAACGAGGCGGTCGCCGAAGTCCCGCTTCAGCCTTTCAGGCTCCATGTCCCGGGCTCCCGGCTGGATCGGGTTGAGGATGTCGACGCCCGCGTCGATCAGGTCGGGGAGGAGGGCGTGGACCGAGCCGCAGCTGTGGTGGAAGTAGAAGGCCCCGGTGAAGCGCCTGGTGCAGGCGATGCGCTCTGCGTAGTAGGGTTTGATCAGGTCCCGGAACATCTCGGGCGAGATGAAGGGCCCGGTCTGGGTGCCGAAATCATCCCCGCTCGTCGTCACCTGGATGTACCCGCCGATCGCCCCGTAGTAGAGGGCGATGACCTCCCTCTGGTACTCGAGGACGATGTCGAAAAACCGCCTGACGAACTCGGGCTCGAGGGCCATCCTGAGCATGAAATCGTCGAAGCCGCACATCCAGCAGCCGAGCTCGAAGACCCCGTAGACCGGGTGCTCCCCGCAGACCGCGTAGTCCGTTTCCTCGAAGAGGCGGCGCGCGGTTCGGGCGAAGAAGTCGATCAGCGCCGGGTCCACGTCCCGGGCCCGGGGCCAGGGGTAGGCGTCGAGGTCGGCGATGCTCGCTCCCCTGAGGGGAGGATCGACGATGTCCCAGTAGAGCCCGGTCCATCGGCGCTTCACCCCCCAGCAGTCGACGTTCTCGGTTTCGGAGATCCGCCTCTCGAGGCCGCCCTTCGGGCTGAGGATGTCGCCCACCCGGCGGAAATCGATGCCGAGCCTCTCGAGGATGCGCTCGTCGAATTTTTCGTAGCTCCCCTCGTAGGGTGAGTCGAACCCGAGGCGGTGCGCGAGCGCGGTCACGGATTCGGGATGGTCTATCCCCGTGAGCGAGGTTCCCGCGAGGTCGAAGGGAAGGCGGTCGACCTTCTCCCTCCTCATCGTCGCGAGGAAGCGCTCGCGGCCCGACATCGTGCTTCCCTTGTCCCTGTTCATCGCCCGTCCCTCCCGATGGCCTCTATGCGGGCGCGGAGGAAGGCCGTTCCCTCTTTGACGAAACGCTCCGGGTCCGGGCAGAGGTCCGAGAAGATGCCCCGGGAATAGCCGAAGCCGCCCTTGCCGGTGTTGTAGGTCTCGAGCATCAGCCGGACGCAGCCCCCGGCCTCGCCGAGGGCCGAGAAGACGTCATTCCAGGGGACGAGGCCCCCGCCCGGGACGCCCCGGTCGTTCTCGCAGGCGTGGAGGCCCCAGAGCACCGGGAGGACGAGGCGGATCGCCGCGCCGAAATCCCTCTCCTCCGTGATCATGTGGTAGGTGTCGAGGTTCACGAGGAGGTTGGGGTGGTCGACCAGTCTGACGAGCTCGGCCGCCCGGGAGGCCGTGTTGACCAGGTGGCTGCGGAACTTGCTCATCGGCTCGATCACGAGGGCGACGCCGAGGCCAGCCGAGAACTCGGCAAGCTCCCGGAGGAGGGAGGCCGTGCGCGGGAGCTCCTCGGGCGGCGGCACGCGGCGGCACACGTAGCCGGGGTGGCCGTAGGTCGCTCCGCAGTAGGCGGCGGCCCCGATCCCGGCGGCCCTCTCGATGATCCGCCGGTGCCAGGCGAGTCCGAGCTTCCTCTCCTCCGGATCGTCCGAGGCGATGTTGCAGGCGGCGGGCCACTCGTTCCCGGGACCGACGGTCAGCTCGATGCCGAGGGCCTCGGCCCGGCGGCGGAGCGGAACGGGGTCGAACTCGACGTCGTCGCCCAGGGAGATCTCGAACAGGTCCAGGCCCAGCTCCCGCGCGGCGTCGAGGATGCCGAGGTCCCCGTCGGTCCACCGGCTCTTCCACAGGAACTGGTGGGCGCCTAATTTGAAGGAAGGAGAACCGGCTTTCATTCGGTTTCGTCCGCCGCCCGGTAGATCGCGAGGATCTTTTCCGGGGCGATGTTGGCGAGGAGGTTGTGGATGGCGCAGAACACGTAGCCCGAGTCCCTTTTCAGGTAGGAGACGACCTCGCGGGTTTCCCGCGCGGCCTCCGCCGCCGTCCCGAAGGGGAGGGTGGTCTGGGTGTTGACCCCGCCGCCCCAGAGGGCGAGGCGTCCCCTGGCCCTGTCCTTCCACTCGCGGAAGCTCCGGCCTCCCGCGCTCCACTGGACCGGGTTCAGCACGTCGAAGCCCGAGTCCACCAGGTCGTCGATGATGTCGTAGACGGCGCCGCAGCAGTGGAGGAAGCTCTTCACACCGGGGGCCTTCGCGTGGATCGAGTCGTTCAGTCTTCTATAGTAGGGAACGTAGAGCGAGCGGAAGACGGGGGGCGGGAGTATCGTCGCGTTCTGGGTCCCCTGGTCGTCCGAGTTCGTCATGATCACGTCGACGTAGGGGGCGACCTCGGGGAGGAGCCGGGCGTAGTTCTCGATGGCCGCCTCGGTCAGGGCCTCGTGGTACTCGGCCACGTAGTCCGTTTCCGAGAGGCAGAGCATCGACCAGGCCGCCATCCCGCCGGGATAGCCGAGGCCGGCCATGGGGCCGCCGAAGAAGACGGCCCGGTCGCTCGATTCCCGAACGCGCTTCAGGGAGGCCGCGACCGACTTGACCTTCCCGTCCGTGACCAGGGTCGAGGCAAGCTCCCGCTTCAGCTCGGCGATGGGCTTCATCGGGATGTCAGCGGAAAGGTCGAGGGGGTTCCCGCCGTGGGGCTCGTCGAACACCGAGGAGTTCGGGACCATGCGGGAGACGCCGTTGCCGCCTCGACGCTCGATCGTGCCGTCGGCGAGGACCGAGTAGGCTTCCGGCTCGCGGACCAGGGCGTCGAGCCTTCCGTCGAAGCCGTAGGGCTTCCATCCCTCGTAGCGGTCGAAGGCGTTCGTCGTGCCGTCCATCTCGAAGAAGACGACGTCGCAGCCGAGGGCGTCGAGCACGTCGAGCTCGGGAATCGCGAGCATCTGGCCGGTATCGTAGACCATGGGCCGGCGAGGCTCGAGGCCGAGGGCTTTCCTGAGCGCCCCGTAGGCGTAGCAGCTGATGCCGGTCGACCTCATTCCCCCCAAATCCTTCGGTATGCGGTCGGTCGGCCTGAAGTTAAGCGCGTTCACGACGCGCTCTCGTCCTGATTGCATCTTTCCCTCCCGAAAACACCTTCCCAACGCTCGATGCTGGATAATCATCCCGGAAACGGAAAAAATCTAGCGGTACGCACCGAGTTCCAGGCCCTTTTCGATGAAATAGCGGTAGGTTTCGTAGTCGACCGTCTTCGGGATCGAGTGGTCCGAATGGAGGGCGAAGCCGTTGCCTTCCTTCACGACCGGTATCTTCGAGCCGAGTTCGGCGTCTATCACGGCGCGGTCGTTGGTGTAGATCGTGCGGACGTCGATCCCGCCCATGAAGGAGAGCCGGTCGCCGAAGTCCCGGTACAGCTTGATGAGGTCCATGCCGGCCTTCACCTCGATGACCTCGAGGCAGTCGATCCCCGATTCGATCATCCCGGGCACGAGGGGCTCGACGAAGCCGCAGGAATGCATGATGACGGGGAGGGAGAGGCTCTTCGCGTAGTCGATGGTCTTCACGTGCGATGGCTGGATGATCTCGGCGTACATCGAGGGCGAGAAGAAGGGCCTGCCCTTGAAGCCCATGTCCTCGTAGTACCAGATCCCGTCCGGCTTCCCCTCCTCGGCGAAGAGGATCTCCTGGAGGTCGATCATGAGGGCGGCGTAGGTCTCGGCCATGTCGCGGACCCAGTCAGGATCGAGGGCCATGCCGACGAGGAGGTTTTCGTGTCCGCAGACCGGGTGCATCAGCTCGAAGACGTTGACCCCGCTCCAGCAGAAGAACCGGTCGGCCTTCCTTGCCGCCTCCTTCGCCTTCCGGTAGCCGGCGAAGTCGATCCGGCGCCTCTCCGCCCTGAGCCGGGGCTTGATGTGCTCCTCCCACTCGGCGCGGGTCTTCACGAGGAAATCGACGTGCTCGGGGGTCGTATCGTGAAGCTTGTGCCGCCTGAGGAGGGCTCCGTTCCCGTCACGGATCAGGACGGTCTCGTCGGTCTCCTCGACGACCTGGGGCACGAAATCGAGGTCGGCGACGGCGTTGAACGTCCAGAACTCGCTCATGTCGAAGCCGAAATGGTCGGCGAGATCCTCCCCCACGGCGACCTTGCCCTTCTCGGCCCAGAATTTCTGGGTGTCGTCCCAGAAATGCTCGAAGACGGGAATCCGGTCCATGGGTTTCCTCTTGAGCATGTTGATCATCCGCTCGCGTTTGGTCATTTCCTTCACGATGTACCTCCGGGGCTGTGCGATATTAATCGAGCACGAAGAAATCCTGTGGTATAATATCATTCGATGTATGCAAATAACAGTTACGATATTATCGATTTCATCCATTATTTTACTGCCGCGGTACCGGCGCGATGACCTGCCTGTCCGTCGAGCAGCTGAATCCCTATATCGTGTCCGTCGGCGGTTTGACGGAATCGAACTGCCCGAGCGCCGGAACCGTCTTTGAGCGGCGTCGGGTCCGATGGTACGAGATTGAGCTGATCTACCGTGGGGAGGGACGCATCATCACGGACGGCGTCGAACTGCCGACCGAGGACGGCTCCTTGTTCTTTCGAAAACCGGGGATGATCGTTCAGGGGATAACCCCCTATATCTGCGACCTTGTCGTTTTCGACCCTCGGTATGACGATGCACACCGTTCCGTCTATGACGCGTCGGATCCCCTGAGCGTCGCGGAGGAAGAGGCCGGCCCCGAGGCGGCGTCTTTTCCCCTTGACCTGCCGCCCCGTTTCTTCCCCCGGAATGCGAAGTGCCTGGCCGACTCAATGGCGCATCTCCGTTCCGAGTACATTCTCAACGGCCGCCGGAACCAGCTCGTGCTGAAAACCATTCTCTATGACATCCTTCGAGTCCTGGCGGAGGAGATCGAGGAATCAGGCGGACGCGGACTATCGCCGGAGCCCGATTCCCATGTCCCCCACGAGCGGATCTACGCCTTCCACGAGGACAAGATAGGTACCGTCGCAGAGTACATCAAAGCCAATCCCGGTGGCCATTTTACGCTTGCGGAGCTCGCGGCGAAAACCGGCCTGAGCCCCAACTTCTTTTGCCGGGTTTTCCGCGACATACAGGGCGAACCGCTTTTCACGTTCATCAACCGGATCAAGGTCAACGAGGCCAAAAGGCTTCTGGCGGAAACCCGGTTGTCGGTGAAGGAGATAGCGGCCGCCCTCGGGTTCGACAACGAGAATTACTTCTACACCCTCTTCCACCGGCGGGAGGGAATCAGTCCGAGAATTTATCGGAAGCGTCATCGATATTGATTCGCAGGAGGGCCTCATGCCCTGCAGTTCGTTACGGTCCCAGTCAAAGGTGACGGACCGGCGCCGTCGCCGGTCCGTTCTTTCGGATCACGACCCACCTAGTGATGGATCACGTACAGGCCCTTGATGCCCGAACCGTCGGTGAGAATCTGCGGCGGAATGTCGCTGCCATCGCCCTGGATCGGCATGCCCTTCCAGACGCTTTCGTTCACCGTGTAGAAGAGGGCGGGCCGGTACATCAGGGGGATCGTCGGAACCGCCTTCAGGTAGATGGCGTCGAGTTCGGTGTACAGTTTCTTGAGTTCGGCCGGATTGCTCTTGGTCGGGATGATTTTTAAAAGCTCGTCGGCGCGGCTGTCCTTGAAACGGCCCCAGTTATAGTAAGCGACCTCCCCGATCGGCGGAACGCCTTCGGAAAGCATGATCGTCCGGGCTCGATTCCACGGCTGGCTCGGGCTCAGGCTACCGGCAGGGGTATTCATGATGATGTCGAAATTACCGGTCTGCATGTCGTTGGTCCATACCGGCGCTTCGGGAAATTTCGTGCGGAGCTCGATGCCGATCTTCTTGGCGCTCTGCATGACGATTTCAAGCGAGGCGTTCCAGTCGGACCATCCATACGGGCACTCGATGTTCCAGGGACCGAGACGGGTTCCATCCTTGAGAGAACGGATTCCGTCCTTGCCCTTTTTTGCACCGATGGAATCGAGGAGCTTGTTCGCCGCCGCCACATCGTAGGTCCAGAAATCGGGCTTCACGACATCCTGGTCCACCAGCTTTGTTTCGGAAGGGATGCCGAGGATGATCCCCGGAACGATTGGGTCGGAGTAGCCGCTCATCGCGACATCGGCGACCTTCTTGTAGTCGATGCTCAACGCAAGGGCCCGACGGACTTCGGGGACATCGAGGCCCTTCCTCGTCATGTTGAAGAAGATCTGGGGCATGCTGGCCGGGATGAAGTAGGGAAGCTTCGGGAGGTAGGTCCTGATCGGCGCGCCGTCCTTCCACATCAGCCACACCTTCGGGATGAACTGCTGGGACATGTCGACTTCCCCGTTCTTGAGGGCGAGGTTGCCGGCGTCAGCCGATTTGAAGATCACGTGGGTGACGTACTTGGGTGCCGGAAGCCTGCCGAAAAGGGCCTTGCCCCAGTAGTTGTCGTCCCGGACGACGATGATCTTTGTGTCGTTCCAGTAGTAGACTTTGTATGGTCCCGAGGCGACGGGATCCTCGTTGAATACCGTTGTTATCTTGGCGATGTCGTTATCGTTGTCGGCCTCGATTTTCGTCCAGACGTGCTTCGGGTGAATCGGCACGTTCGTCAGGGCGTCGAGAACGTTGAGTCGATTGTAGTTGTCCTTCGCCAGCTTGAATTCGACGATTCCGGCGGGTTTGGCCGTAACCGACTCGAGGGAAAGCCAGACGTTGCTCCAGGAGATCGTATACTTCTTTCCGAGCTCGAAGCTGTAGGCCACGTCCTCGTTGGTGAGGGCCTGCCCGTCGTTGAAGCGAGCCGCGGGATTCATCGTCACGTCGAGCGTATAATCGTCAATCCAGTTCAGGGATTTGGCGAGAAGCGGATCCATGGTTCCCTTCATCTGATCGTACATGAACAGGGACTCATAGATGAGAAATCGGTTCTGGTTGCAGGGCCACGCGGGATTCGAGCTCAGCATGTTGAAGTTCGAGGGTGTTCCCCATTGGAGTCCGTTCATGTAGAGCGTTTCGTTGCGCGGCGTTTGCTGGCTGCCCTTGGGCGCGGCTTGCGCGGCCAGCGCGGCAACGGAAAGAAGGAGCGTCAGCGTCATTGCGATACCGAATGCTTTCCTTATGACCATACATTTCCTCCATGTTTGATTCGCACGAGGGTCTCATACCGATACGACTCCGGATGAAATCAGGATAGCCTCGATACTTTGGAAAAGGTAGTCAGGATATTGTCAGGATGATTCACTATTTTATTAAGCCGTGGCGGAACGCCGATTCCGGTGTACAGATCGGGAAACAGGGGGTACAATTCCCGTCGATGCGATTCCAGACGAAACTCCTCCTGTCCTACTCGCTCATCATCGTCCTCCTTGTCATCGTGCTCGGCATCGGCTTCTACAGCTACAGCGAGCGGGTGTTCGAGCGGAACGCCTACTCCAACCTCCTCACCGTCTCGGACCGGATGGTCCAGCAGCTGGACAACCTGATACGCCCGATGGATTTCATGACCACCTACCTCCTCTCGACGAGCAGCTTCAGGTCCTCGATGGCGAGCCTCGCCTACCTGAGCAAGGACGACGAACAGGACATGGTCTACATCAACGAGGGGTGGCGGGACGTCAGGGGGACGCTCGAGAGCTACGCGATCAGCCACAATTTCCGCGCCGTCAACGTCTTCAACCGCGCGGGGGATTTCTTCTCGAGCAACCTGATCGATTTCGGGTTCACCGGCGACCCCAGGCCCTTGCTCTCCTCCCTCGCCTGGATATCGAGGGCCGACGCCCTCGCCGGGAGGCCCGTGCTGATCCCGCCCTACGCCGACCCCTGGGGACCGGTCGGGAACAAGGCGGCCGTCTTCGGCCTCGTGAGGGCGATTCAGGGCCCCAAGGGACCGATGGGCTACATCGAGGTCCAGAACGAGCGCACCGACCTCGACCGGCTCTTCTCGGTCCCGCGGTCGGACGACATCCGCGTCTACGCCTTCTGTTCCGACGGCACCACCTTCTATGCCACCGGCGAAAGGGGCATCGACTACTATTCGAGGCTCGCCGCAGAGGGGAAGCGGTCGGTGCGCCTGGCGAGGAACCCGGACACGGGGACCGAGGAGATAGCCGCCGTGGGCGCGGCGGGCTACGCGGGGGTCACCGTCGTCCTCGTCCAGGAGAAGTCCGCCCTCCTGCGTCCCGTCACCTTCACCCGGAACATCACCATCCTCGTCGGCTTCCTCATCATCCTGGTCTCCCTGGTGTACAACTTCGTCTTTTCCCGCCAGCTCGCGCGGCCGATCCGAAGGCTGAAGGCCCGGATGGAGGACACGAGGCTCGGCAACCTCCCCGACGAGATCGCCCTCGAGAACTCGAACGACGAGATCGAGGCCCTCAACGCCGCCTTCCTCTCCCTCCGCTCGCGGCTCAACGAGGCGATCAGGCAGGAGCTCGTCTCCCAGTCCCTGGAGGCCCGCGCCCGGTTCGACGCCCTCCAGGTCCAGGTGAGCCCCCACTTCCTCTACAACATCCTGACGGTGATCGCCAACAAGGGCCTCGAGGCCGGATCGGACGAGATCGGCGACATCTGCAACGGGATCGCGGCCATGCTCCGCTACTCGACCTCGACGACGAGGCGGGCCTCCACCGTCGCGGAGGAGGTGGAGCACGTCCGCACCTACCTCTTCCTCATGAAGAAGAGGCTCGAGCACAAGCTCGATTTTTCCATCGAGGTCGATCCCGGGATTCTCGGGGAGAGGATTCCGAAGATCGTCCTCCAGCAGATAGCCGAGAACTGCATCAACCACGGCTTCGGCCCCAAGAAATCCCTCGCCATCTTCCTCGCCGGCAGGGTGACGGGTGACCGCTGGAGGATCGAGGTCTCGGACGACGGGAAGGGTTTCGACGCCGCCGTGCTCGCGGACTTGAGGCTGAAGATCGGGGAGCTTTCGGCCAACCCCTCGGGGGCCCTCCACGACGGCTCGGGCATCGGCGGGATGGGACTCGTGAACCTCTTTTCCCGCCTCTCCCTTG
>DBTK01000053.1:0-3056 GCA_002307015.1 Spirochaetaceae bacterium UBA1318 | reverse complement strand
TGTGCCCGCCTCTCCCTTTTCTACGAGGGTGATTTCGATTTCGAGCTCGGGAACGTCGAGGGTGGGGGCGGGCGTGTCTCGATCGGCGCCCGGCTGGGCTCGGGGGGAGGCGTCTGTGCCGACTGCGATCCTCGTTGAGGACGAGCCCCAGGCCCGGAAATACCTCCGCGCCATGATCGAGAGGGACTGTCCCGACTTCAGCATCCTCGCCGAGGCCGAGGACGGAGCCGAGGCTCTCGCGCTCGCGAGGAGGCTTTCGCCCGACCTCGTCATCACGGACATCCGCATGGCCGGCATGGACGGCCTCGAGCTCGCCATGCGCCTGAAAGAGGAAAAGCCCGGTCCCTACGTCGTGGTCGTGAGCGGCTACCAGGAGTTCGAGTATGCCCGGTCGGCCCTCAAGGCCGGCGTCGTCGACTACCTCCTCAAGCCGGTCAACGCCGTCCAGCTCCGCGCCGTCCTCGGCTCCATGGCCGAGAGGATCCGCCGCGACCTCTACGCCCGGAGGACCGCCCTCATCGCCTCCATTCTCTCGGGTGCCATCGGGGAAAGGGAGGACGCCGTCGCCGCGAACCGGCTTCCCCGGGGACGCTACGCGGCCGCCGCGCTCCGAATGGGGCCGCCCCCCTCCCGCTTCCCGGCGACTGCCTCCGAACCGGCCGTGTCCGCGGGATTGAAGGAGGCCCTCGACAGCCTCCATCCCCTCGACATCTGGGCCGTCCCCGGACGGGACGCGAGCGAGTACCTTTTCGTCCGCTCGAGCGAGCTCACCGACGGTAAGGATTTCGAGAACGCCGTCCTCGCCGTGGCCGATGCCTCGGCCTCGCCCTATAGAACCCTCGTTTTCGGGACCGAGCTCCATCCCCTGGAGAGCCTCGGTTCGGCGTTCGCCGCGATCAGGAGGAGGCTCGACGAGAGCGTCGTCCCCGGAAGGACCCGCCTGATCTACGCCGCGCTCCGGCGGGGTCCGGCCGAACCGAAGGAAGAGGGCGAGGCCGCGGCACTCGAGAACCGCCTCGATTTTCTCATTTCCGAGTCCCGCTGGGTCGAGCTCGAGCGCGTGATCCAGGACCTTTTCGACGGGTGGGAGAAGGCCGAGAAGCCCCTCGTCCAGGCGGCCTCCCAGCTCCGCCGACTCCTCGTCCTGGTGCGGAAGGGGACGACCGGCGAGAAGAGGCCCCGGGACGAGGAGCTCGATTCCATCGTCGAGGAGGCCGCCGTCAGGGCCGCGGATTACGGGGAGCTCGCCGAGCTGACCCTCGCCGCGGTCGACGGCATCCTCCGCCGTCCCCCCCATTCGGGCCTGGGCGAGGACGTCCCGGCCTTCTTCGCCTCGATCACCGAGTATCTCAAGGGGAACTTCACCAAGCCCCTCACCCTCCAGACCACCTGCGCGGCCTTCTCGATCTCCCAGACCTACCTGTCCCGGCTCTTCCGCCGGTACGCGGGGGTCACCTTCAACGACTACCTTACCGGCGTCCGGATCGAGGCCGCCAAGCGGCTCCTTGCCGAAAATCCCGGCATGCCGCTCAAGGATGTCTCGGCGCGGTCGGGCTACCTCGACCAGTTCTACTTCAGCCGCGTGTTCAAGTCCGTCGTCGGCATGCCGCCCTCGGAGTACGTCCAGTCGATCCGGGACCGTACGGTTTCACCTCATGGCGGAACCAGGCCGGCGGGCCCTGGGCTGGAAAATCCATGAAGCTGTGCTGGATCCTCCATATCCGGTTTCCCGGAACCGGGGGTATCCTGATTCCGGTCGGCGGAGCCTTCGGGTACCCCGCCGGCGAGAATTCAAGAAAGGAGGAACTATGCGCAAATTCATCGTAGCGTGCATTCTCGCGGCGGGCCTCGTGCTGTCCGCGGGTGCCGAGGGTACGACCCTGTCGATGCTCATGGACAACCAGTCGTCCCAGGAGGGGCTCAAGGCCGTCATCGCCGCGGCCCAGGTAAAGCTCGGCATCAATGTCGAGATCGAGATCCGTCCGGGCGGACCGGAGGGTGAGAACGTCGTGAAGACCCGCCTCGCCGCCGGCGAGATGTCGGACCTCTGCTGGTTCAACGCGGGATCGCTGATGCAGGCCCTCAACCCGGCCCAGAACTTCGTCGACCTGACCAAGGAGCCTTTCATGGGCACCGTCCTCGACTCCTTCAAGTCCTCGGTCACCTCCGGCGGCAAGGTCTACGGCGTTCCGCTGCAGACGGTCATGGGCGGAGGCTGGTTCTACAACAAGAAGGTGTACGCCCAGCTCGGACTCAAGGTTCCCAAGACCTGGTCGGAACTCCTCGCCAACTGCGAGAAGATCAAGAAGGCCGGCAAGGTCGCGGTGATCGGTTCCTACAAGGACGACTGGACCTCGCAGCTCATCCTGCTCGCCGACTACTACAACGTCCAGGCCCAGAAGCCGACCTTCGCCGTCGATTACACGGCGCATAAGTACGGATTCGCCGACACCCCGATCGCCCTCCGCGGCTTCGAGAAGCTCCAGGAGATCTACAAGAAGGGCTACATGAACAAGGACTCCCTGGCGACCACCTACGACGCGGCCCTCAAGATGCTGCTCGACGGTTCCGGAGCCATGTATCCGATGCTCACCTTCGCCCTGCCGAACATGGCCGCGATCGACGCCGACAAGGTCAACGACATCGGCTTCTTCGCCCAGCCCGGCGACAAGGCCGGCTCGAACGGCCTGACGATCTGGATGCCGGCCGCCCTCTATATCAACAAGAACGGCAAGAACGTCGAGGCCGCGAAGAAATTCGCCGCCTTCTACATCTCGCCCGAGGGCCTCGCCGCCTACATGACCGCCGAGAAACCCCAGGGACCCTTCGCCGTCAAGGGCATCAAGCTTCCCGCCGACATTCTCCCCGCGGTGAAGGAAATGCTCCCCTACGTCGACGCGGGAGCCACCGCCCCGGCTCTCGAGTTCCTGTCCCCCGTGAAGGGACCGAACCTGCCCCAGCTCTGCGTCGCCTGCGGCTCCGGCCTCATGGCGCCGCTCGAGGCGGCCAAGCAGTACGACAAGGATGTCGAGAAGCAGGCCAAGCAGCTCGGCCTC
>DBTK01000140.1 GCA_002307015.1 Spirochaetaceae bacterium UBA1318 | reverse complement strand
TGCACTTCAGACTTGAATGGGCCTATCATTTCATTTTCATAGGCGAAATGAAAAGCCGTTAGGCCGGCGGTCATGATGCGATTGACAGTTGAGGTCGCGAGCCCGCTTTCGGCAAGATCGAGTGAAAAGGCCTTCAGATCCGCTTTTTGAATGTCAACGAGACGACGTCCCTTGAAAACCGGCACCCAGTATTTCTGGATCCTATTCATGTTCTCATAACAATGACGGCGCCCGAAAGAATGCCCATGCAATAGCTTATCACGCACATAGGGCGATTTTTCGAAGGTCCAGAAGGTTGTCAGGTAGTCATTTAGCAGGACGGTTCCTGTCCCCGATTTCATTACTATGGCTTCTATTAGCCCTCGTTCCTTTAGGGTAGATACAAGTCGCGCGGCACCATCGACCGTGAGGTCGATATGTTGCACATTATTGAGGATCGCATCGAAGGATAGGACATCTTTTATCTGATGGCACTTGTCTCGCGCCATAGTTGGAAGGCCATTTTTTAGCCATTCGGAAACGACGAGTACGGCTTCTTTATAGACATCTTTTCCGGTTGACTTGCCGGGAAGATATTTCCCGGTTGCAGGATTAAAAAACTGACAATAGAAGACTATACCACGCCGATACAACGAAAAACGACGCATCCCATGTCCTTCGATGGTATCTTACACTTCCATCTTACAGTGACCCTTGGGCGTTGCGCCGGTATTCCGGTAGCTCCGCGTATCTCTTTATAATAAAATTACTTACTATTGAGAGATAGCGGATTCGAACCGCCTACCTACGGCTTCGGAGGCCGTCGCTCTATCCAGATGAGCTAATCTCTCGTGAACTGGTAGAGTATAGCCCGCAACGGCGTTCGGTGTCAATGCGGCGGCTTTTAAGATTGACAATCTCGAGATAATCTGTAAGTTTGGTGCGATGGAACCGATCATACTTGCATCAGCTTCGCCGCGCCGACAGGAAATCCTCAGGCAAATGGGCCTGACCTTCACGGTAATGCCTCCCGAGATCCACGAGGAGTTGACCCCCAGCCTTTCCCCCGAAGAGCAGACCGTCGCCCTTGCAAAAGACAAGATCAACGCGGTCCTGAAAAAGAAATGGGACCACATGTTCCCCTGGGTGCTCGGCGCCGACACGATAATTTACCTTGACGGCCGGATTATCGGCAAGCCGACCTCCCGAGAAGAGGCCGCGGTCCTCCTCGAAGGTTTTTCGGGAAGGTCCCATGACGTGGTCACGGGACTCGCACTTTACAACCATCGAAAGAACGAGATCGTCGTCAGGGCCAACCGGACTATTGTGAGCTTCAACCCGCTCACCAAGGACGAGATGGACTGGTATCTGGAAACTGGCGAATGGCAAGGCGTCGCGGGAGGATACCGGATTCAGGGCAAGGCTTCGCTGTTCATCAAATCGATCGAAGGTTCCTACAGTTCCGTCATGGGGTTGCCAATAGCCGATTTATATGCCATGTTGGTAGAAAGCGGTTACCAGCTGTAGCCGTTAATTTCCGTCTATCCCCTGTGGCTAGATGAGACGTAGTGAGGGCGCTTCCGGTACATCCGGAGGCTATAGGAGGACGCTTTGGCAGTCGTTACCATGAAGAACCTGCTCGAGTCCGGAGTTCATTTCGGACATCAGGTCAAGCGCTGGGATCCGCGGATGAAGAAGTATATCTTCGCCGAGCGGAACGGCATTCACATCATCGACCTTCAGAAAACCATTCAGGCGATCAAGGAATCCTACGATGCGGTTCGCCTGACCGTCGCTTCGGGCAAGACCGTTCTGTTCGTCGGAACCAAGAAGCAGGCCCAGCAGGCCGTGCAGAAAGAGGCCGAACGCTGCGGCATGTTTTACGTCAACAGCCGATGGCTCGGCGGCATGCTCACCAATTTTTCCACCATCAAAAAGTCCCTTCAGAGGCTCAAAAAACTCGAGAAGATGGAAATCGACGGAACCTTCGAGAACCTGACCAAGAAGGAAATCGCGAAGCTTTCCCAGGAAAAGACGAAACTCGAGAAAAACCTCGGCGGCATCAAGGAAATGAAGGAACTCCCCGGAATCGTCTTCGTGATCGATACCCGGAAGGAAGCCATCGCCGTCGCGGAAGCCCAGAGGATGGGAATCCCGATCGTCGCCATCGTCGATACGAACTGCAATCCGGAGGGCATCAATTTCCCGATCCCGGGCAATGACGACGCCATCCGTTCGATCACCCTTTTCACCCAGATCGTTGCCAACGCGGTCGTCGAAGCGGACAACGAAACCGGCCTCAAGATCATCGAGAACCTCCAGGAAGAGGAAGGCGCCACAGCCGCTCCCGTGGCCGCAGCACCCGTAGCCCCCGCCGAAGAGGAAACGGTCGTCGTGACGGACTTTTCCGAGTACAAGCCCGCCGAGCCGGACAAGAAAGCAGACGAAGCCGAGGACCAGGATTCCGTGATCTCCCTGGTCGATACCGACAAGGTATACGGCGACAAATAACGCAAGGAGATTTTCATGGAAATCAAAGCTTCTGACGTCAAGATCCTGCGCGAGAAAACAGGCGCCGGCATGATGGATTGCAGAAACGCCTTGGTCAAATCCGAGGGCGATTTCGCGAAAGCGGAAAAGCTCCTCCGCGAGGAGGGTATTTCCGTCGCGGAAAAGCGGATCGGGCGCGCCACCAACGAAGGCAAGATCTTCTCCAAAATCGACGGGGCCAAGGGCGTCATGCTCGAACTCGATTGCGAGACGGATTTCGTCGCCCGCAACCAGGATTTCATCGACACCGGAGCCAAGCTGGTCGAGATGGTCTTTGCGGACAAGCTTCGCGAACCGAACGCCGCCATGCAGACCCTGGTGACGGAAATCATCAGCAAGATCAAGGAAAACATCATTCTCAAGCGGTTTACCGTGGTCGAAGCCGGAGCCGGCGAGATCCTGGTGAACTATATCCATTCCGACAAACTGGGCGTCATCGTGAAGGTCAGGGCCGACAAGGCCGAGGCACTCGCAGACCAGCGAGTCAGGGACTTCGCCTTCGACGTCGCGCTCCACGTCGCGGCCTTCAACCCGAAATACCTCGATCGCTCGAAGATCGACGCCGGCTTCATCAAGGAGCAGGAAGAGATCTTCACGAAACAGGCCGAGGGACTCAACAAGCCCGCCAACGTTCTTCAGGGGATCATCAAGGGAAAGGTCAACAAGTACCTTGCCGACATCTGCCTGATGGATCAGGGCTTCGTGAAGGACGAGAAGGTCAAGGTCGCCGCGGCCGTCGCCGAAATATCGAAACTCGTCGGAGCCACCGTAACGGTCGCCGAGTACCTGTATTACAAGGTGGGCGAATAACGCACCGCCCGGGCCGTGCGTTCGTTGCCGAACGCACGGCCCATCCTTCTAGGGGACTTCAATGGAAAACGCCAAGGTCGTCTGCGAAGAGAAAATGAAAAAATCGATCGTCGCCCTCCGTGAGGAATTCAACTCCATCCGAACGGGACGCGCATCGGCATCGCTGTTCGACAAGATCAAGGTCGATTACTACGACCAGAAGACGCCGTTGAGCCAGGTCGCCTCGATTTCGATACCCGAAGCCCGGCTCGTCGTCATTCAGCCCTGGGATCGCGCCCTCATCGGCGAGATCGAAAAGGCGATCCAGAAATCGGAGCTTTCGGTCAATCCGACGAATGACGGCAAGGTGATCAGGATTGCGATTCCTCCGCTCACCGAGGAACGCCGGAAAGAATACGCCAAGCTTGCCCAAAAGATGGCCGAACAGACCAGGGTCGCGGTCAGGAATATCCGAAGGGACGGAAATGAGGATCTCAAGAAGGCCCAGAAGGACGGCGATATCGGCGAGGATGAAGTCAAGAAGGGCGAGGAAGAGATCCAGAAATTGACCGATGCCTATATCAAGGACATCAACAAGGTACTGGAAGAAAAAGAAAAAGAAATCATGGAAGTCTAAGGGGAAGGCATTGCGGAATCTCCAGGCGGACTTGAACGTTCCCTCGCACGTTGGCATCATCATGGATGGCAACGGGAGATGGGCGCAGAAGCGCGGGCTCGCGCGCACCGAAGGGCACAAGCGCGGGCTCGAAACGGCAAAACTGATCGTCAAATGCGCCGAGGAGATCGGCATCAAATACCTTTCCCTGTTCAGCTTTTCGACCGAGAACTGGAAGCGCGCCGAGGACGAGGTCAAATTCTTGATGTTCCTGATCCGGGACCACCTCCTGCGCGAACTCGATTTCTATCGTCAGAACGGGATCCGCGTCGTCCACTCCGGGGATATGGAGGGCCTGCCCTCCGACATCAGGGACATTCTCGACGAGGTCATGAGGGATACCGAGGGCTTCGACAAGATGACGGTGAACCTCGCTATTAATTATGGGGGACGTGACGAAGTGGTCCGCGCGGTCAACCGGGTTCTCGATAAACGGAAATCCTCAGGCACCGGGTCGGCCGTCGTGACCGATCGGGACATCGCCGAAGCCCTCGATAGGCCCGATATTCCCGATCCGGACCTGATCGTGAGAACCGCCGGAGAGCTCCGTATCAGCAATTTCCTGCTCTGGGAATCCGCGTATGCGGAACTCTATTTCAGTGAAAAATACTGGCCCGACTGGACGGGGGATGACCTCAGGGCCGCCGTCGCCGCCTTTTCCAGCCGAAATCGCCGTTTCGGTGGTACCGCATGAACATCAAGACCATTACCCGGTTGTTGCTTTTTTTCATTGCGCTACCGCTGATCCTGGCGTTGATCATCGTCCTTCCCTTCAGCCGGCATCTGGCCCTCAATCTGCTTGCCATCGGCGTGTCCGTGATCGGTGCCCTCGAGCTCAACGCCCTTCTGGGCAGGCGCTCGGTCGACATGAGCGCCTTCGAGGCGGTGATCGCCGGCCTTCTCCTGCCGGCGGCGGCCTTGGTCGACCTGTTCCTCGGACTTCCGTTCACCGTCATGATGATCGCCCTCTGGATCGGTCTGTGCTACGTTCTCTCGAAGCCGATCTTCAGAACGGACCGGTTCGAAACCATCATCCCCACGATGACCGCGGACATCCTTCTCCTGGTGTATCCGGGATTCTTCCTCGCCTTCCTGATACTCCTCTCCCGATTCGCGAACTCCACGGTCCTGATCTCGGTCTTCGTCCTCATGGTTTTCGGGAACGATTCGATCGCGTACGTATCGGGAAGACTTTTCGGCAAGAAGCGAAACATCATCCCGATAAGCCCCAACAAGAGCGTCGCAGGTTTCATCGGAGGATTCCTCACCTCCTTTGCCGTCGCCATCGTAGCCTGGCTGATTTTCCCCGATGTTTTCGGCGCAAGCCCGGCGGGCAGCATCGTGAGTGGCTTCGTCGTCGGCGTCACGACGATCCTCGGGGATCTCATCGAATCGGCGTTGAAGCGGAGCGCGAGCGCGAAGGATTCGGGAACCATCGTCCCGGGCCGGGGCGGAATCCTCGATTCGATCGATTCGATGCTCTTCAGCGTGCCGTTCTACTACCTCGTCTGCGAGTTTTTCTTCAAATGAGCAAACAGCGGGTGGCCGTGCTCGGTGCCACCGGTTCGATCGGGATCAATACCATCGACGTCGTTTCGGCCCACCCCGACCTGTTCGAGATCGTCGGGCTTTCCGCCCATTCGAACGGGGAAACCCTTCGCGATCTTGGCCGCCGGTTTTCGGCCAAGACGGCGCTGACCGGGATGGCAGCCTCGCCGGGCGTCAGCTTCTGCGGAGCGGGCTCGGTCGCGAGCCTCCTCGAGGCGACGGAGCCGGACATCGTCGTAAACGGGATCGCCGGGGCCGCGGGACTCGAACCATCGTTCATGACCCTCGAGGCCGGGAAACGGCTCGCCCTGGCGAACAAGGAAACCATCGTCATGGCGGGTCCCCTCGCGAAGGCCGCCGAGGCGAGAACCGGGGGCCGCATCATTCCGGTCGATTCCGAGCACTCGGCTGTTTTTCACCTGATGGCAGCCGTCGGCGGCGAAAGGGTCGACGAGATCATCCTCACCGCCTCGGGCGGTCCCTTTCGCGACCTGCCTCTGGAAAAGCTCGCCGGCGTGACCCTCGAGGGTGCCCTCGCCCATCCGAACTGGAAGATGGGGAAGAAGATCACGATCGATTCGGCGACCATGGGAAACAAGGGACTCGAGGTCATCGAGGCCCTCTACCTTTTCGGCCTTCCCCTCGCTTCGATCAAGGTGATCATCCACCCCCAGAGCCGGGTCCATTCCCTCGTCCGTTCGAAGGAAGGCTCCCTCTACGCCCAGATGAGCGAGCCGGACATGAGGGTGCCGATCTTCAACGCCCTCGCCTACCCCGACTGCCTTCCCTCGGGTTTCGGCCGCCTCGAACTTGCGGGCCTTTCGCTTTCCTTCGTGGCGCCGGAGGCGGAACGTTTCCCGATGCTCTTCCTGGCCTACGAGGCGGCATCGCGGGGCCTTGGGGCGACGATAGCCTACAACGCGGCGAACGAGGAAGCGGTCGCCGCCTTCATGGACGGCCGCATCCGATTTACCGACATTGCGCGCATCGTCGAGGAAAGCCTCGGCTTTGACTTCTCGGGCGAAATTCGCGATCTTACTGACGTACGTGATACGGACGGCCTCGCCCGCCGTATCGCCCGTGGTACCATCACAAAGGACAATACATGATAATTCTCAAGATACTCCTCGGTCTCGTCGGCCTCGGCTTCGTGATCTTGATCCATGAGCTCGGGCACTTCCTCGGCGCGAGGCTCACCGGCATCACCGTGGAGCGTTTTTCGATAGGATGGGGAAAAAGGCTTTTCACGTGGAAGGGGAAAAAAACCGAGTACTGCCTCTCCCTCCTTCCGATCGGCGGCTACTGCAAGATGAAGGGCGACGAGATGTTCAAGCAGGCCATCGACCAGAACCTGGAGAACATCCCCTATGAAAAGGGCGCCTATTACTCGGCCTCGCCCTTGAGGCGCATCATCACCGTCATCATGGGGCCGGCCTTCAGCCTGCTCTTCCCTGTCCTCATACTCGCCTGCGTCTGGTATTTCGGTTTCACCGTCCAGACCCAGGGCAACCGCATCATCCTCGCCGCCGACTACAGCTTCTCGGGCGATATGAACAAGCCGACGGCAGCCCAGCGGGCCGGACTCAAGACCGGCGACCGCATCGTCGCCATCGACGGCATCAGGACCGATACCGGCGCCGACGTCCAGGAAAACATCGCTCCCTATGCCAAGGAGACGAAAAGCCTGACGGTCGAACGCGACGGCAGCGACCTGACCGTCTCCCTCACCCCGGAGCTCGACGCGAAAACGGGGGCGGGAAGGATCGGCGTCTACTTCTGGACCGATCCGGTGATCGCCTCGGTCGCGCCCAACTCGGCCGCCTACCTCGCCGGTTTCAGGGCGGGGGACAGGATCGTGCAGGTGAACGGCAAACCGGTCGCGAACACCGTCGACCTCGCGGCCGCCCTCGATTCCAAGCCCCAGACCGTCTCGATGAGGATCAACCGCGGCGGCGTCGAAAGCGACGCGAACCTCGTCCTCACCTACTCGGAAACGAACGAATCGAACCTCGGCATCGCCTTCAAGAGCTTCGAATACCGAACTCCGCGGTACACGATACCGGGGGCCGTCGCCAAGGGCTGGAACGAGATGGAAAAAACCCTCGTCCTCTCTGTCAGGAGCATCGCCCTCCTTTTCAAGGGGGTCGACGCGACCCAGGCGATCTCGGGTCCCGTCCGCACGACGGTCATCGTCGGGGACGTCGCGATCCAGGGCTTCTCCGCCGGCTTCGGCCAGGGCCTCTCGGTGATCTTCAACTTTCTGAGCGTCCTGAGCATCGCGATCTTCCTCACCCAGATGCTGCCCATCCCGGCGCTCGACGGAGGCCAGACCCTGCTTTTCATCATCGAACTCGTCTCCCGCCGAAGGCTCAAGACGAAATTCGTGTACTATTTCCAGATGGTCGGAACCGTCCTGGTCGTGGGACTGATGTTCTTCGCCCTTTTCGGCGACGTCCTGTATCTTTTCAACAAATAGGAGGCAACCGTGAAAATAACCTGCCTGTGTGAAGCCGTAAACGAGGTGGACATCCCCGCCGTGTATGACGTCGACGCCGATCCTGCCGTGGTCGGACGCATCCTGGACGGAAGTTTCATGAGTTTCACCTGCACCGAATGCGGAAAGCTGATCAAACCCGAGGTTCCGGTCAGGGTTTCCTCCTTAAAAAGGAAATTCGATATCTTCCTCGTCCCCGAGATCGAACGGGGCGACTATCTCGCGGGAAAAACGGATTACCGGGCGGGAGAGCTGGCGTCGTCCATGAACCGGATCGTCATCGGTTTTTCCGAGCTTCTCGAGAAGACGAGGATCGTCGAGGCCGGCCTCGACGACCGCACCGTGGAGGCCCTGAAATACTACATCCTCGTCCAGGCCGACGAGACCCATCCCGACGCCGAGGCCTCCGTCTACTTCCGGGAGCTCAAGGACGGGAAGCTCGTGTTCCATGTGGACGGCTTGAAGGCCGGAGAGGTCGGCATCGTGAACGTTCCCATGGATTACTACGAGAAAACGACGAAGGCCCTCGACGGCCTCAAGGCCGACGATCCCCTTGCGGACGTGATCAAGCCACCCTACGTCTCCGTATCCAACGCGTTCGAGCCCTATGAGTAAACTTCGAGTTCTTCTGCCAATGATCGTATCGCTGGCGCTCGGCGCGTCGGCCCTTTCAGCCGACGACGCGAGGGTTCTGCCCCCCGAGGGAATCGTACCCGTCCACACGGGAGCCGTCACCGCCGTCAGGATCGTCGACGCGGACCACTACCTCACCGCGGGAAACGACGGCTACATCATCGTGCGGAACCTCGCCGACGGTAGCATCGAATCCCGATTCCAGGCGTCGCGGTTTCCCATACCGATCGTGTCGGTGTCCCCCGACTCGGAACGGATTGCAGTCGTGGAGAGCGACGGCGTCAAGATCTTCCGATTTTCCGTCTGGGACTGGAAAACCGGGAAACGGATCTACACCCGGGACCTGAGCGACGCCCCGGTCAGCCTCGCCTTTTCCCCGAAGGGAAACCTGATCGCCGCGGCCACCGAATCGGTCGAGAGCCTCTCCTGTTTCCTCGCCGCCACGGGAAACAGGCTTCCCTTCACGGTCAGCGCGACGAACGGCGTTTCCTTCGCGGCCATCTCCGGCTCCGAGAAGAACGTGGTCGCCTATTCGAAAAGCGGCAGCCTCGCCTACTGGAACCTCGAGAACGGGATGAACATCCTGAACCTCAAGGCCCCTTCCAACCTGTCCGATTCCCGGCTTCTGCTGAACAACCGCTTCCTCGAGGGAACCTCCCAGGATTCCGTCACGCTCGTCGATGTCGCCACGGGAAGGGTCGTCGACACCAAGGCCGTCGTTTCTCCCCTCGTCGCCGATGTTCCCTTCGATTCCTCCGTGCTTCCCTTGGTGGCCGGACCCATCGACGATCGGTCGCTCATGGTCTGCACGATCACGGCCACGGGGCTCGTCGAAAACTTCCGCATCCCGCTCAAGGGTCTCGGGATCTGCACGGCGGCCGCACTCGAGGGCTCCACCGTGATCCTGGGAAACGACGACGGTACGGCCTATAGGGTTTCCCTCGACGACAGGTCGATTTCGCCCCTGCCCTCTTCCAATATCCTCAAGGCCCGCGACCTGGCCCTCGAGGACGGCAGCCTCTTTCTCCTCACGGGAGACTCGATCGTTTCCCTCGATAGCGATTTCTTCACGAACCCCGAGCCGAAGCCGGTCAGGAAAATCGTCGAACTCGGTGAAATCGAATCTCCGCGGATGGTGTACGGCGACGGATCCTTCTTTCTCTATGGAACCGCGAAAGACGGCAGGGCGCAGGTCAAGGTCTTCGATGCCAAAACGGGATCGCCGAGCTACGGACTGAACCTGCAATCTCCCCCCCTTGCCATCTCCGTTGCCGACGGACGATTTCTCATCCTCGACTCGAGCGGCACGATCAAGGTCTACGATTCGGCGAACGGGACCGAGGTGTTCAGCTATACGGGGGCGGGGCTTCAATCGGCCGTTCTCGTCGACGCTTCGACGGCACTGATCGGAAAATCCCGCTCGGGGCTTCTCCGATCTTCCCTCCTCAAAATCGACATGAAGACGGGGGAAACGGCGCCGATCGTCGACGATACGAACTTGATCACCTTCAAGATCGTCCGCGATCGGGAAACGGGGAATTTCCTGACCCTCGGCATCGATGAAAAATCCCCCGGTACGACGGTCGCGAAGCGCTACTCGCCGGCCTACGGCTTCCTCCAGGTCATCTACTCGTCGCCCGACGAGAACGTCGGTGCCGCGATCGTCGAGGACGGTTCGGCCGTCTACACGACGCTGGGAAACGAGGGAGCCGTGAGGATCGACGGAAAGGAAACGAAATTTTTCCCGGATTCGAGGCTTCCCACGAGACTCGCCGTGTCGGGCAAACTCCTCTACGCGCTGACGACCGACGGATCCCTCACCGTGTTCGACGAGAAAGACGGCTCGACCGTCGCGACGCTGTATCTGGCGAACGACGGGACTGCGGTCTGCGAGGATTCTTCGGGGGTAACGGAGAGGTTCTAGATTCCGGCGGGGGGCATCCCCCCGCCAGGTTCAAAACCTCGGGCTAGTCGTGGGAGGGGTTCCTGCTTATCTTGGCGATCGCGGTTTTTACGGCTTCCCCGACGGAAACCTCGTACTCGGTCTGGTCCATCGACCTCGTGTAGATTCTTCCGAGCAGGGTCACGCGGTAGAGGGGCTTCACCGCGTTCAGGGCGAATGCGGCCATGTCGACGACGCACTCCTGGCACTTGCAGATCGCGGCGTGGTCGGGCAGCTCAAGCTGACGCCCGAGCTCTTCAATCACCAGGCGTTCCGCCTCGTTAACCAAGGCTTCGAAATCGTATCGTTCACGAAACGTCATGATTCACCTCTTGTCTCTATTGTTGGTTATCCTTGGTGAGAGATACAAATTTTGTGAAACTCGGCTGAAAAAGGATATTGACGGTTCCGACCGGTCCGTTTCGCTGCTTGGCGATGATGAGCTCGGTCGGAATGGGGGCGAGCCTTCCATCGTTGTCCTTGTGATCGCCCGATCCCTCCCGCTCGCGATGGAGAAAGAGGACGACGTCCGCGTCCTGCTCGATGGAACCCGATTCGCGGATGTCGGCGAGGGTCGGGCGCTTGCCCTCGGTCTCGCGCCTCACCTGGGAGAGGGCGATGACCGGGATGTCCAGTTCGCGGGCGAGCGACTTGAGCGATCGGGATATCTCGGCCACCTGCTCGTATCGGGGCAGGTCGGGGTTTTCGGAGGAAACGAGGGTGATGTAGTCGATGAAGATGATCTTGATGTCCTGCTGCATCTTCATCCGCCTCGCCTGGGCCCTCAGGTCCAGAAGCTTCATGTTCGGGGAATCGACGATGTAAAGCGGCGCGTCGTAGATCCGTCCTGCCGCGTTCATGATGCTCTGAAAATCGGAGGTGCGCAGCATGCCCGTCCTGATTTTCTCGGAGGATATCTTCGACTCGGCCGAAATGATGCGCTGCATCAGGGCCATGTCCGACATTTCGAGGGTGAAGAATCCAACGGCTATTTTTTTGTCGATCGCCATGTGCATGGCCATGGTGAGGGCGAGGGCGGTCTTGCCTACCGAAGGGCGGGCGCCGATGATGATCAGCTCGGAGTTCTGGAACCCGGCGGTCATGGTATCCAGCTCGTCGAGGCCCGTCGGAACGCCGGTGTAGGCCGCCTTGTTGTGGAAGAGCCTCTCGATCATCTCTATCGTCTGCGGGACGATATCGCGGGCCGACTTGAAGCCGAGCACGGACTGGGAATCGCTCACGCTGAAGATGATCCGCTGGGCCTCCTCGATGATCATGCGCGAGTCCTGGGAATCGTCGTGGGCCTTCGCGGTGATCTCGCTCGCGGACTTGAGGAGAAGCCGCCTGATCGAGCATTCCTGCACGATCTTGGCGTAGTACTCGACGTTCGCGCTCGTCGGAACGATGGAGGTAAGGGATGCGATATAGGCCGGTCCGCCCGAGCTCTCCAGTTCGCCCTTGGACCTGAGCTCCTCGGTCAGCGTGATGAGATCGGCCTTCCTCCCCGTATTCGACAGGTCCAGGAGGGCGCGGTAGATCTTTTGATGGGATGATTTATAGAAATCGTCGGGGCGAAGGTAGCGGAGTGTGACGGAGATCGCCTCGGAATCAAGCAACACCGCCCCCAACGTCGCCTGCTCGGCCTCTTCGTTGTGGGGCGGTATTTTATCCTTGAGTTCTACGGGGTTCATTCCTCGCCAGCGGGCGCCTGGGCGGGAACCTCCGTCGTTTCTTCAGCCGGGGCTTCGGCGTGCTTTTCATGGCGCGGCTTGGCCTCGGGTTTGTGCTCTTTCTTGGGCTCGGAGTTGACGATGGAGACGGTAAGAATAGCCTCGTCCTTTTCGTACAGCTTGATGCCGACCTTGTACTTTCCGGTGTTCTTGATCGCCTTGTTCGGGATCTCGAATTTCTTGCGGTCGACCGAAATGCCCTTCTTGGCCAGTTCATCGGCGATCGTCGTACCCGTCACCGCGCCGTAGAGCTTGCCGTTCTCGCCGGCCGGCATCGCGATCGTGAGCTCCTCGGCCTCGATCTTTTCCTTGAGCCCAGAGGAGGCGAGGCGCTTTTCGTCCTTCCGCTTCTCGATCTCGGCCTTTCGTTTCGCGAAAAGCGCTATGCTTTTATCGTTATGCGGAACGGCGAATCCCTTCGGGAACAGAAAGTTCCTGGCGTAGCCAGCGGCGACATTCTTGATGTCTCCCAGCTCGCCGAGTTCCGGTACATCCTGGTTCAATATGACTTTCATGTCAGTCAGCTCCTTTCGAATAATTCCTGTATCGGACCCAGAGTTCCGATATGCCGAGGCAGGGAAATGCGATGGCGATGGCGAGGTCGACGACGGGGGTAATGGCCAGAATGACCAGTACCGCGACGATCACGGTCCTCAGGACGGGGGAGACGGCGAAGCGCACGAACAGGCTTTGCACGATTCCGACGCCCTGGAGGCCATAGATGAACGCCACGATGAGGCCGACATTCCAGGCGACCGCTTCGACGATGGTTCCGATCGGCAGGAGGAGGGATGCGGCGACGACGGCCCACGGCACTATGAACAGCCATATCGCGTAGGGTGGAACCGAAAATCGCCTGAGCCCGCCGGGTTGCTCCCCCGGCACCCTGATCTGCCCGAACCGTTTTCCAAGCCAATATGTCAATGAAAACAACAGATAATACATGAACGCGAAGCTTTTTAGATAGACCGATGAGACCAGGGAGAAGAGGCCCTCGGGCGTAAGCTGGGCTTTCAGCACCGACTGCTCGAAGTTCTCAGCCTGTCCGCCTGAGGGAAAGAAGGCACCGACGACGGTCTTGATCTGGTCCCGGATCCCGTCCATGACCCCCTGGTTGCCCGCGGCGTAGAGGATGAACGGAACGGTCAGGGCGGTCGCGGCGAGGGTACCGATCAGGACCCGGACAAGAACCCGGATGCGCGACAGGGCCGACAGGTCCATGAGGACGAGCAGGACCATGAAGGCAAGCGGGACGCCCAGTTCGACGGCGACGATGGCCAGGGAAGCCTGATCCCAGGTCTTTACCCCGATGACCGCATCGACGCAGAGGACGGCGAACACGACGCCGGAAGCCGCGAGCAGGGACTTTATCCCCTTTCGCGACGCGACGGCCTGGAGCGGAACGAGGAACAGCACCGACAATATGCCCGACATCAGGAAGGATGCCGAGATCACGCCCGAGAGAAGGCAGGTGATTATCGAATTGCGGCGCTGGTTGTCGCGTTCCATGCTTCTCCGACCGTCCCTATTTCGCGACGAAGGGCAACAGGGCGATGATGCGGGCACGCTTTATGGCGGCCGCAAGCTCCCTCTGGTGCTTGGCGCAGGTTCCGGTGATACGCTTGGGCAGGATCTTGCCGCGTTCCGTCGTGAACCGGCGGAGGGTATCGGAATCCTTGTAATCGATTTTCAGCTTCTGGGTGCAAAATTTGCACACTTTCTTCTTGAAAAAAACCTTGCCACGGCCACGGCCGCCGGACTTGTCGTCGTAGTCGCGGCGATCGTGATCCATCGGCATATCGCCGTCCCGGTCGCGATCCGAGCGGTCGGAACGATAGTCCGGGCGAGGGCCTTCGGACCTGGGTTCGTACCTCGGGGCTTCCGGACGGGGTTGGTTTACTGCTGGTATCTTCTCATCAGACATGAAATCCTCCTGGAAAAATTAGAATGGAATATCGTCGTTGAAATCATCGGAAACGGGGGCGTCGTTCGCCTTTCCCGAAGGCCTCGGGGTTTCCGTCCGTCGCGGAGCGGGGCTGCTTCGTTCCGCAGAACCGCCGCCGTTGTAGTTTCCGCCTCCGCCTGCCCCTGAAGGGCCGCCGAGAAGCTGGACATTGGACGCGAAAATCTCGACCTTGCTTCGGTTCTGGCCTTCCTGCTCCCACCGATCCTGCCTGAGCTCTCCCTCGACGCCGACCTGTTTGCCCTTGGTGAGGTACTGGTTGATGGCCTCACCTGACTTGCCCCAGAGGACAACGTCGAAGAAATTGGCTTCCTCGACCCATGCATCGCCGTCTTTCTTGCGCCTGTTCACCGCCACCGCGAATTTGCACACCGCCATTCCGGAATTGGTGTACTTGAGTTCCGCGTCACGGGTAAGGCGACCAACGAGTACTACGTGGTTTATATCCGCCATGGGGTTGCCTGCTTAGGCGTCTACGCGGACGAACAGGAACTTGAGAAGCGACGGGGTGAGCAGAAAGGTTTTTTCCGCCGGCGAAATGTTGGCGGGATCGATCTCGATGGTGAACAGGAAGTAGTGCCCGCGTTTGTTCTTTTTGGTCTCGTATGCCGTCTTCTGCTTGAAAAAAAAAAAAACTATTACGACAGTGTCGATCCGTCACCATCGTGTGTAACTTGAGTCATGTGCACATTATTGTCCGAGC
>DBTK01000116.1:12480-14399 GCA_002307015.1 Spirochaetaceae bacterium UBA1318 | reverse complement strand
CCTCCGCATGCTGGAGATAGAGAACCACTGGGTGATCGACTCCCTCATCGGCGAGCAGGACCCCTTCCTGCTGCTCTCGCCGGTACAGCCCAACAAATATATCGTGGGCAAGATCTTCGGCATGATGACCAAGTGGCACAAGGGCGGCATCTACCCGAAGAACCTGTCGGTCATCCTCGGCGTTCTCCAGTCGAACTATTCCTCGCCGCGAGACGGCTACCGGATCTATCCCCTCTCGATCGCCGACCTGAACGCCCTCGCCAAGCACCTGGACAAGGAAAAGGGCCAGGACGATCCCCTGAACCGCACGATTCTCAACATCCTGGAGAAGCTGGGTCAGCTCGAGGGAATCGGCACCGACGCGGACATGGAAGAGACCGCCATCCATGCCTCGGCCATCAGGAACGCGTTCTTCGACGACCGCAAGCGCATGGAGGACGTGATTCCCCCGGTGCTTCTCGTCAAGGCGAGCTACCACGAAAAAGAGGTGGCTCCCCGCAAGATTACGCCGCTGAAGGAAGCCGAAAAGCGCGAAAAAGAGAAAGGGAAATAAGTGGAGCGGCTTGAACGTCTCGCGGAAGTTCTCGCCTCGTTGAAGATCGAGGATGGTGTCGCTATCGAAAAGCGGACTTACGTCGGTCCCGAAGAGGCGACTTCTCGACTTCGCGAGCTCGAGGATATCGCCGCCGGATTGGCTCAGCGGGATATCCTGAGCCTTTATGACAAGACCATAGCCTTCGACGGGATTTTTCCCGAGGACATCTATCAGTCCGGACGCTACTACGCGTACCTGCTGTTCGAACTGAAGGGTACCACCCCCGAGGAAAAGGAAGAAAATCTCGTCCGGGTTCTGGACGACATCGTGCAGAAGCATGGAAAGGATGCGGTTCTCAAATACGTACCGCCGATCATAAAGGGGCGTCAAGTGACGGAAAACCTCGTGGTTCGCCCCGAGGTCGAAGATTTTCCCTCGTACTACTCGAAGATGAGAATGACCTACGCCGAGAAGATGGCCGTGGATGAGATTCCCCGTGCCGTCATCGCCGGCATTCGCGGCGAACAGGAGAGCATCCTGTCCCGGTATTCCTGGACGACCATCCGCATCATCGATGCGGATGGAACTCCGACCGAATTGTGCGGAAATGTGTACCTGGCGGCCGAGGGAACGAGGAAACTCATCCTTCCGTACGAGAAACTCTGGGAACTCATCCTGGAACGGGGAACCGAATCATTCTACGACATTTCCATCGCGAACGATGGCGAATATCCGGTAGACGAATCGAACCCCAATGGAAGGTATTTCGCCTATGTGAAAGCCGAACTCAAGGGCCTCAACTCGGAAGAGCGAAGGAAAACCCTGCTGGCGATCATGCCCAAGGAGATCGTCAGCGGGATCGGTCAGAACGAAGTCGCCGACATCTTTCCCGAAAAGCTGGGAGGGGACTCGGTCACCACCGAACTGACCATCCGGCCTGAGAACGAGGACTATCCGTCATACTACAATGCGAAAAAAGTGGAAAATGGCCGTAAACGGGTATCGAAGCAGATTCTCTACAATATCCAGGCTGAGATCATCTCACTCGCGGAGAAAAAGTTCGGCGCTTTCAAAAGCGTGATCATACTTGAATGATTTCGGGAGGTCGTATGGACATTGATCTTGAAAGGAAGGGCGATAGCATAAAGGTTGTCATAGACGGAAACATCGATACGGATGGGGGCCAGCGGCTCTCCGTAACCCTGCAGGAAATCATGGAAATGGACGGCTTGAAGGACGTCGTCTTCGACATGAGCACGGTCAGGACCATCACCTCCTCCGGCATCGGGAAGCTCATGAACTTCTACAAGTTCATCGATACCCGTCACGGTTCGATGTCCGTCAAGGGCATTTCCGATCAGCTGTACAAGCAGTTCATGGAGAT
>DBTK01000116.1:0-12234 GCA_002307015.1 Spirochaetaceae bacterium UBA1318 | reverse complement strand
AGCTGTACAAGCAGTTCATGGAGATCCATCTCGACAGGATATTCACCGTCAGCAAATAGCGGCGCCGTTCGAAACGAGGCACCGAGGCAATCCTCGTGCCCCGTTTTTGTGGGGAATTTCTCTTTTAAAAGGGGGGACGCTTCGTGAATCACGTCGCCGCTTATTTTCCCGATATGAAAGGCCGGAAGCTTTTCTACCAATATTGGGAGGAATCTTCGAAGGCCTACGACAAGGCCGTCATTTTATTGCATGGGATCGGCTACCATTCGGGGTCCTATCCCTATCTCATTCCGGCCTTGATGGAAGCGAAGTACAAGGTATACGCGTTCGACTTTCCCGGTTTCGGCAAGAGTCCCGGCGAACGGGGCGACGAGGGGGAATTCACCGACTTTCTCGACGCCATCGAACTCTTCAGGCGACTCATCGTGAAGACCGAGGGGGCGCGGGAAATCCTGATGCTCGGCCATTCCCTGGGAGCGGTCGCGGCTCTCGCGTATCTCAACCGGTACGCCGGGCACAACTATCGGACTGTTGCCGTCTCTCCGCTCTTTTCCCATGTTCCCGAAACCCTCGAGGCTTCGGCCTTCAACGGGGAGGATGCGTGGAAGGAAAGGCTCGGGAAGGATCCCGCCTTTGTCACGAAGATCTCGGCCCGACTCGCCGGCGCGATCATGGCGGCCGCGGACGACGTTGTGAAGTTTCCCCCAAAGGATACGAAGGCGGCGTTCTTCTGCGGCGAGTCCGACCCATTCGTGCCGTTCGAGGAATTGCTCAAGACGGTCGAGGGGATGACCATGAAGGGGAAGACCGTGAAGACGTTCCCGCGGATGCAGCATGACCTGTTTAGCGGCCAGAGGCGGGATCAGGTTTTCGATGCTATCCGGCTTTGGTACTCTGAGACGGAGTACGAATACAAGGCGCATTGAACCGCGATAGCGGAAGGAGAAATGCATGGCGATGGACCTGGATATCGAAATCGAAGGCGATTCCGTCCGCTTCACCGTGATCGGACCGATCGACACGGAAGGCGCTCCCGAGCTGACGGTCAAGTTCATGGAGATCATCAAGGACGACTCAATCAAGCACGCGGTATTCGACCTGACCGACGTGCCGACGATCACAAGCGCCGGGATCGGAAAGCTGCTTACCTTCTACAAGCATTTCGACCAGAGGGGCGGAAGCATGAAGATCTCGGGGCTTTCCGACCAGCTGCGCAAGCAGTTCGAGGAGATCCACCTCAACCAGATCATCCCGCTTTCCTAGGGACGTTCGGGAAAGGAAGGGCCGTCCGGAAAATCCGGACGGCTTTTTTTTTGCGCGGCTCTCGCGTTTCGGCAGGGTCATTTGATCCGGTTTCTGTATCTCGAAGGGGAGTACCCGTAGGTCTTCTTGAACAGGGTGGAGAAGTAGGTGACGTTGTAGAGCCCGACGCTCGCGCATATCTCCGCCGCGGGGCGGTTCGTCGTCATCAGCAGTTCCCTCGCCCGCTCGAGGCGGATGCCGCTCAGGACGTCGTTGAACGGGTGGCCCTGGATCGTCTTGAACAGCTTGCCGAGGTAGCCGGGGGACAGGTCGACGAGGTCGGCGACGCTCTCGAGCGAGAGTCCCGGTTCCCCGTAGTGTTCCTCGAGGTATTGCCGTACGAATTCCACCGACCGTTCGTTTTTTTTGACGTAGGGCAGGTTGTTCCTGAGGTCGAGAAGGGCGCCGATCTTGGCGCAGAAATCCTCGATCAGGTCGGCTATCCCCTCAAGGCTTTCGCATTCCTCGATTTCCCTGGCCAACTCGTAGTAATCCTTGAAGTTTTCGTCGAGCAGTTCCGTCGCGTCCTCGAACTGGCGGAATATCGCGAGCATGAGACGGTTCGCATAGTTGATGGCCTGGTAGTAGGAGAGCGGGGCGATATCGGCCGCGAACTCCCGAACGAGGTCCCCGATGATCTCGCCGTTTCCCGTATTCAGGGATTCGATGATCTTTTTTTCGATGGCCGAGGGGTAGCGGACGACGGCGTCGAGCCTTTCGCCGACTCGATCCGCGTCGATGATGGCCCCCGGACCGAAGAAGAGCCGGTACCGGCAATAGTCGAGACCCGAGCGATAGGAGCGGGGAACGTCGTCGAGCGAGTATTCGGGATCGCCGATGCCCGTCGTGATTGATGCGCCAAGCCTCTCCATCGTTTCCTCACCTACCTCGGTCGCGGCGAGAACCAAAGCGTCGATGCCCTCTCCCTCCCGGGTTCTCGCGAGAACGGCCGTCTCGTCCTCTCCGCTCGATACCGCGTCGCAGGGGAGGACGCGGGAGAGGATCGCGTCGGCAAGTCCGGTGACCGTGTATCGCAGGAGGGCGGGATCCTCCACAGAGCCGATGCCATCGAACCTGAATACGATGACTCGATAGACGGGCGCCTCGAGGTCCGCCTTCAGAGCGGCAATCCGCTCCTGGGAGGCGACCGATTCGTCCAGGCTCCCGCGGAGCAGGGCGAGGACGCAGGCCTTGCGGTAGTAGACCTCGGAGCCGCGAAGCGCCGAGCGGAGGCTCGTCGTCGCCTCGTCGTACCGCGAGAGGGCACCCGAAAGGACCTCGTATTCGTCGATGCCCGATGAGGGCTTCCCGCTTCGCCTCTCCGCGCCTCCCGAGTGTCCCTGGCCGATCGCGTCGACGATCTTTTTGAGGGGGCCGTAGACCGCTCCGCTCAGGTTGATGGAAAGGAAGAAGCCGAGGAGGATGAGGGCGAGGGCCGCGAGGCAGGTGAGAACTCGCAGTCTCTGGATGTTGCCGATCATCGATCCGTAGGGCCTGAGTGAAACGAAGTTCCAGCCGGTCTCGCCGGTTTTCGCGTAGGATACGAAGACGGTTTTCGCCCCGGTGCCGGACAGGAAGCTGCCGGTGTCCTCCGCCGACGACAGGACGCGGGAAGCCCATCCCTCGGTGGAGATGTTCCGCATGAAGGAACTCGAATCGCTGCTCGAAAGGATCGTTCCCTTCCCGTCGAAGACGACGGTCTCGATGTCTCGGGAGTAGCCCGAGAGGCTCTCGATCACCGACCTGATGGCCTGGGGATCGACGTTGACCTCGATGGCACCCGTCTGGGGTATCGCGAAGGAAAAGCGGGGGGTGAGTATGAAGGTCAGGAGCTGCCTTTCCCGTTTGTTCGGCGTCCTGGCGGCTTCGAGCCGGCGGGGAAAGAAATCGATGAAAGCCGTGCTGGCCCGTTCGATGCCATCGCTCGGAGGAAAGCCTGCGTCGTTGATGTAGCGGCCCGTATAGCCGTTGTAGAGCCCGACGCTCTGGAGCACGGGATTGAAGGCCTTGAGCCGATCGATGGCCTGGATCGCATGGAACTCCACGATCCGGTCGACCGTCTTTCCGTAGAGGTAGGCTTCGACGTCGGGTGAATTGGCGAGCTGTCCCCCGACGGTGACCACCTGCTGTCGGACGATGTCTGCGGCGTAGGCGCTCCTCTCGAGCATGGACCGCGCGTTTCCGGCCAGTTCCTTCGTCGCGCTCGAGGCGAAGAGCGCATAGAGGACGGCGCTCAAGGCGATCACCGTGGCGACGACGAGGATGAGGTAGGAGGATACGAGCCTGCGGTATACGCGGTACCCGAGGAGACGGGTGAGAGAATTCATGATCGGGATAAATCCTACACCAGATGTGCGATCCGGACAACCTCGAGGATCGAGGCCGGTATCATCATTCCCCGCGCCGTGCGGGAAAAACGGATAAACGAAAGCTTTTCCGGAATTCGAAAGCCATTCTGCGCCGGAACGGAAGCTTGTCCGATTTTCGAAATGGACTCAATGCGGAAACGGGTGGACCATGGGGCATGAAGAAGACGGACGACGAAAAGAGGCGAGGCGGACAGAATCCTCGCGGAAAGCGGAATGGCGGGCATGCGCCTGAGGGGAAGCCCGGAAAGGGCGGCCTGGTCGCCGACATGAGGCGGAATGGCGCGTCCTACCTTCTCACCCTTCCGGCCGCCGTCTACACCTTCGTGTTCGGCTATCTGACCTATCCCTACCTGCTGATCGCCTTCCAGCGATTCAACTATAGAAGGAACATCCTCAACGGCGAATGGATCGGGATGAAGAATTTCGAGTTCTTCATCAACTCCTCCTACGCCTTCACGATCACCTGGAATACGCTGAAGCTGAATATGTTTTTCATCGGGGCGACGACGGTCGCCGCCCTCGTCCTCGCGCTCGCCCTCAACGAGGTCAGGGTCAAGTGGTTCGTGAAGGCGAGCCAGGCGATGATGGTTTTCCCGACCTACCTTTCCTGGGTCGTCGTGAGCTACATGCTCTACGGAATCTTCTCGATGGACTATGGGATCCTGAACCGGACCCTCGCGGCCTTCGGCGTGCCGGCCGTGAACTGGTACATCAAGGCGGACGTCTGGCCCGCGATCCTGACGGTGATGCGGGTGTGGAAGGGGGCGGGGCTCAACGCCGTCATCTTCCTCGCGGCGATGGCGGCGATAGACGTTTCCCTCTACGAGGCGGCCGAGATCGACGGGGCTTCGCGGGCCCAGCGGGCGTGGCGGATCACGATGCCGCTCATCGCCCCGACGGTCGCCATCCTCACCCTGATGGCGATCGGCCGCATCATGTACGGCGACTTCGGGATGATCTACGCCCTCATCGGCGACAACGGGGTGCTCTTCCCGACGACGGACGTGATCGACACCTACGTTTACCGCGCCCTCCGCAAGATCGGCGATCCGGCCGAGGCGACGGCCATCGGCCTGTTCCAGTCGGCCATCGGCTTCGTCCTCGTCTATGGGGCGAACAAACTTACCAAGCGCTTCTTCCCCGAGGGAGCCATCTATTGAGGGTGAGGTTATGAAGAGACGACCGAACGGTTTCGACTTCCTGCTCTACTTTTTCATCGCGGCTGTCGCGGTCCTCTGCGTGGCGCCGATGGTCCTCTCGACCGTCGTGTCCTTCACCGACGAGGACGCCATCATCCACGACGGGTACGGTTTCTTTCCCCGGAAGTGGTCCCTCTACGCCTACCGGCTCATCTTCCACGCGGGCTCGAGCGTGCTCCGGAGCTACGGGGTTTCCTTCGTCGTCACCATCCTCGGTACGGTCGTCGCCGTCGCGATCACCGCCATGGCGGCCTACGCCCTGGCGAACAAGCGGGTCAGGTACCGGGGTCCCCTCGCGCTCTATTTCTACGTGACCATGGTATTCACCGCGGGAATCGCCCCCTGGTACCTCGTCTGCATCAGGCTTGGGCTCAAAAACAACCTCGCGGCCCTCATCGTGCCGAGCCTCCTGTTCAATCCCTTCAACCTCTTTCTCGTGAAGAACTTCATGGAGGGGATTCCCGACAGCCTCAGGGAATCGGCGAGCATCGACGGGGCGAGCGACATCCGCACGGCCTTCAGCATCTATTTCCCGCTCTCGGTTCCGGTGCTCGCAACCGTCACGCTCTTCTACGGGCTCGCGTACTGGAACGACTGGTGGAACGCGATCATGCTCGTCGACGACCGGAAGCTCTATCCGCTTCAGTTTCTGCTCCTCCAGCTGAAGTCCCAGATCCAGATGATCCGGGACCTCCAGCTCGGGAGCGCCGGGGCTTCCATGACGCCGCCCTCGGAATCCATGAAAATGGCCACGGCCGTGGTGACCGTCGGCCCGATCGTGCTGCTCTACCCCTGGCTTCAGCGCTACTTCATCAGCGGCCTGGTGGTAGGGTCGGTCAAGGGATGAGGCCCCCGGGGCCATGTCATAGCAATAGAGAAAGGCACTGTCCATCGAGCCAACAGATGTTGGCGAAGTTTCAAAAGGAGGAAATCATGAAAAGAATCGTTACCATGGTTCTCGCGCTTGCGCTCGTCGCGGGGACCGTCGCCTTCGCCCAATCCGCTGGGACGGCGAAGATCCGGTACGTGATGCCGGGGGACGCGCCGAAGGATTTCGACGCGGTCATCCAGGCGGTCAACGCCAAGCTCAAGGCCGACGCGGGACTCGAGCTCCAGTGCTCCTACATACCGTGGGACGCCTGGGAGAACAAGATCAACCTGATGCTCGCGAGCGGGGACGAGTTCGACCTCTTCCACGTCATGCAGGATTGGATCCCGTACTCGACCTATTTCTCGAAGGGCGGGCTTTCCGACATCACGGACGCCGTCGACAAATTCGGCCCTGCGCTGAAGAAGGTGATACCCGCCGACATCTGGAGCGGCGCGAAGATCAAGGGCCGGACCTACGTCGTGCCGACCTACTGGGTCGAGCTCGCCTCCGAGGGTGATTTCACGATCCGGCAGGACCTGCTCGCCGCCAACAAGCTTCCCCCGCCAAAGACCCCGGCCGATCTCCTCGCCGACATGGAGACCGTCGCCAGGAACTGGAAGGGCTCCGACAAGCCCTACCTCCCGATGGTGCCGAGCGGGAACTACGCCGATCCGATCGGCATGCACTCGAGCGTCCTCCACCGCTCGTACGCGAGTTTCCCCTTCACCGTCAAGGAAAAGCTCTTCTTCGTGAGCCAGTCTGGAGAGGTCAAGTCCTGGGTAGAGACCCCGGAGTTCAAGCAGGACGCCGCCTGGTTCCGCAAGGCCTACCAGAAGGGCCTCATCAACCCGGACGTCCTGACGATCAAGCAGGACCAGTTCACGAACGCCGTCAACTCGGGCAACTGGCTCGCCGTCCTCGGCACCGTCGGGGACTACAAGCCGATACAGAAATCCTGGCCCGCCCTGAAGGACGCCGACCTCGTGACGATGAAGTTCAATCCCGAGAAGGCCAACGTCAGGCCCTTCGGCATCAAGAACGCGAACGCCGTGCCGAGCACGAGCGACCATCCCGAGAAGGGCGTGAAATTCCTCAACTGGCTCATGACGAACAACGCCAACTACGACCTGTTCATGTACGGGATCGAGGGCAAGGATTCGAAAAAGGTCGGCGACAAGAAGGTCGAGTTCACCTTCGACGAGAACGGCAACCTGCCGATCTACCAGCAGGCCGACTGGATGATGGGAAACCTGAACTTCATCCGGCTCTCGACCTCGTCGCCCTCGGCGACGATCAAGGACCTCTACGTCCAGGACCCCAAGGCCGTCAACAATCCGGCTGCGGATTTCTTCTTCGATGCATCGAACGTCCGGGCGGAACTCGCGAACGTCATGAACGAGCTCGCCTCGAGCATGGTGCCCGTCTATATCGGGGTTCTCGATTGGGACTCCGCCTATTCCCAGGCTCTCGGAAAGATGAAGAAGGCCGGCCTCGACAAGGTCGTCGCCGAATATAAAAAACAGCTCGACGCCTTCAGGGCCGCCGGCAAGTAGGCTCGTTGCGGCGCGGTTCCGGCCCCACGGGCCGGGATCGTTTCGCAAGGCCGATGGAGGATGGAAATGTCCAAGGGTTCAAACCCCGACAAGGGTCCGGATTCGTCCGGTTTTTTCGGCAGCGGCTTCTTCGAATGGCAGCTGGCCGGAAATCGCCCGGAGACCGACGAGTATCGGTACAATGAGAAAAAATACTGGGGAGGATTTCCTCCCCGGGGGAAAGCCCTCGACGAATCGTTTCCCGACTGGGCGATTGGCCCCTTCGCGAAGCACGGAGGCAACCCGGTCTTCTCCCCGCAGCCGGGGGCCTGGGACTCCGGCCGATTCGGCGGCGGGGTGCACAACGGCGCCGTCGTCAAGAGGGACGGCTGGATCTACTACGTCTACCGGGGAGAGTTCCCGATCCCGGACGACGAGCTGTGCGCGACGAGGAAGGTCGACGGCATCGATTACCTCTGCGACATCGGGATCGCGAGAAGCCGGGATGGGATCGCTTTCGAGCGCGTCGCGGGCCCGCTGTTCAGGGACGGCGGCGACGAGGTCTACAGCTTCGAGGACGTGTGCGTCGCCGAAGCCGGCGGCCGCTACTTCATGTTCCTCAACCGATGGGATTGGCTTCATCACGACGACCCCTCGATCTCGGGGGTTTTCCTCGCGGTGTCAGATGACCTGATCCATTGGGAAAAGCGGGGCCTCCTCTTTCCGGGGGCGAAAAGGATCCATCGGAATCCCTGCGTGCTCCAGGACGGGGACAACCGGGCCGTGAGGGACGGAAACGGCCGGTTCGTGATGTACATCAACGACGGACTCATCGCCTTCTCCGACGACCTCCTGAACTGGAAATCCGAGGAGGTCGAACGGAGCTGGCCGGGAGGCGAGGGATGTTTCGCGCTTTCACCCGGGAATCCCGAAAGGCCCGAGGATATCGTGCTTTTCACCGGGGGCCATCACACCGGGCATTTCTATGCCGTCGGAGAGGTCCTCTTTTCCCTGAAGGATCCCGCGAGCCCTCTCGACTGGCTTGCCTTCCCTGTCCTCGTCGCCTCGCCCGAGATTCCGCACGAGAACGGGCTCGCCGCGAATCCGCCCCATTCCCCGGTTTCCCCCTTCAGGGATACGGTATTCTTCACCGGCATGACCGAGGTCGGGGATTCGTGGTACGCGTACTATGGGGGGAGCGAGTTCTACACCTGCCTTGCGAAGGCCGAAAGAAGGAGAACCATGCGAAAGACCGACGGAAGGATCTCGATGGAGCGTCTCGGCGTCGTGCTCGGGCCCGAGGGCTCGAAGCCATTCACCGAGGCGAAGTACAACGCCGGCATGGTGCTCGACGGCGATACCGTCCACATGGCCTATCGCTATTCGGTCTGGCGGACCTGGTTCGACCCGAGCCGGCAATCGAATTACGCGATCGACCAGTCCCGCTACGCGAAACTGACGCCGGACGGGAAATTGATCGAGGATACCGGCCGGGTCCTCCTCGCCCCGTCGGGGCCCCTCGACGCGTCGGGATGCCAGGATCCGCGGATCGTCGCGTTCGAGGGATGGTACTACCTTTTCTTCTGCAGCTGGGACAAGGACCTCGCTCCGGCTGGCAAGGACAAGGCTCGCGTCGGCGTCGCCAGGACGAAGGATTTCGCGACCGTCGAAAGGCTCGGCGTGATCGACCATTATACCTGGGACAAGGACGCCTACATCTTCCCCGAGCGGATCGGCGGGAAGGTCGCCTACGTGCACCGCGTGGAGCCGAACGTGCAGATCGACTACTTCGACTCGATCGAAGCCATGCTCGATCCGGTTTTCTGGAAAGGCTACGCTTCCCTGGTTGAATCCTCGACCGTCCTCCGGGCGGCCTTTCCCTGGGAAAACGGGAAGGTCGGGGGCAGCGTTCCGCCGATCAGGACCGGGGCGGGTTGGCTTTTCCTCTACCACGCCGTCGAGCCCGACGCGACGAGACGGAACGGTTTCGTGTATCGGGCCGGCGCGGCCCTGCTGGATATCGCCAACCCGTCGCGGGTCGTCGCCCGGCTGCCCTATCCCATCCTCGAGCCCGAGGAAGCCTACGAGCTCTACGGCGACGTGGACTCTGTCGTGTTTCCCGTGGGCGGCTACGTATGGAAGGGCGACCTCTACGTTTCCTACGGATGCGCGGACCGTTCCGTTGCCATCGCCAGGATCGGCCTCTCCGAACTTCTTGACGAGCTGGCGAAGCATCCGGTGAAATGATCCCTGTTGGCCATCAGCAGGCAGCTGATGGCCAATTCTCTGTTCACCGGCTGACTTCCCCAGCTGGTGAAACCTTGTCCCGAAGCTTCGGGAAAAGCGCTTCGGGAAGCTTGTCCCGAAGCTTGTTGAAAAGCGCTTTGGGAACCTTGTCCCGAAGGTTATGGAAAAGCGCTTCGGGAATCTTGTCCCGAAGCTTGTTGAAAAGCGCTTTGGGAACCTTGTCCCGAAGCTTATGGAAAAGCGCTTCGGGAAGCTTGTCCCGAAGCTTGTTGAAAAGCGCTTTGGGAACCTTGTCCCGAAGCTTATGGAAAAGCGCTTCGGGAACCTTGTCCCGAAGCTTATGGAAAAGCGCTTCGGGAACCTTGTCCCGAAGCTTGTTGAAAACGCTTCGGGAAGCTTGTCCCGAAGCTTGTTGAAATCCTCTTTTCCGTTGTTCGCATCGGCGGAATCCCTTATGCTTAATCGTGAAACAGGAGATCCCGCCATGAATAAAACGAGAACCCGCGTTCTCATCGCCCTTCTCAATCTCGCCGGTTTTGCCGTCACGATCGTCGTCAATGCCCTCTCGATGCTGCGGCCCTTCGCGGGCAAGACCCCGGGAGAGCTTTCGGATGCGTATCCCAACCTCTTCGTTCCGGCCGGATTCACCTTCGCCGTCTGGGGCATCATCTATCTGCTGCTCGCGGTCGACGTCATCTACCAGTTCGTCTTCTCCCTGAAGAAAAGGACTCCCGAGGTTTCCTTCATGGAGCGGGCCGGCTTCCTTTTCTTTCTCGCTTCGGCGGGGAACGTGGGCTGGATCTTCGCCTGGTCCTACGGGATGGTGGGCCTCTCTCTCGGCATCATGATCTACCTTCTCGTCGTCCTTTTCGCGATCTACCAGAGGCTCAGTATAGGAAAGGGGATGGCCTCGGGCGCGGAGAGGGGACTCGTCCATCTTCCCTACAGTGTCTACCTCGGCTGGATTTCCATCGCGACGATCGCGAACGTAAGCGCCTTTCTCGTATCGATCAAATGGAACCGGTTCGGCTTGAGCCAACAGATGTGGACCGTGGCGGTGATGCTTTTCGGCCTGCTCCTTGCCCTGGTCATGCTTTTCAGACGACGGGATATCTTCTACGCCCTCGTTGTCGATTGGGCCTTCTACGGCATCCTTCTCAAACGGCTTGCGGACACCCAGTTTCACGCCCGTTACGTGATCTGGACGGCCTATGCGGGCCTCGCGATCATTTCGTTCGGGGTGCTGATTCAGATCGTCCGTGGCAAGGTCTACCGGGAGTGATGCCATGAAGAACGGACTCGCATTCGGTTTCCTTTTCCTGATCGCGGCGGGAATGATCCTTTTTTCGCAGGAGAAGCCGGTCATGCGGTATTCCGGAGCCGCCGACTGGTATCCCATCTTTCCCGCCGATGCCGACAACCGGATGACCGATCGGGGCGTCGGCATCGAGATGATGAACGAGCTCGGCTTAAGGCTGGGCGTGCGGGTGGAGCTGATCAGGGATATCCCCTGGTTGCGCCTGTGGGACATGATGGACGAGGGGACGGTCGATTTCGTCGTCGGCGCCGGAGGCTCCGACGAGAGGCGACGGGCCTATATCGAGATCGAGCCCTTCATGATGAACGACTACCGGCTCTTCGTGAAGACGGGCCGGGAATTCGCGTTCACCAGGATGGAGGACCTCAAAGGCAAGACCATAGCGATGAGGCGGGGCGGCAAGTACGGCACCGAATTCGACGACTTCGTCGCCGATCCGGCCAACGGCGTCACCATCTACGAAACCGACGGAAGCAAGCCGGCGGCTTTTCCGATGGTGGATCTCGGCAGGGCCGATTGCACGCCTTCCGACATCTTCGACGGCATGCACTGGATCGGCGAGAACGGCTACACCGGCCATCTTGTCCCGCTCCCCAAAACCATAGGGGAGAGTTCCGTCTACATCTACCTGTCGCGGAAATCACCCTGGGTTCCCTTCGCCGACCAGGTGAGCCGGGCGATCAGGGCGATGAAGGAAGACGGGACCATGGAACGTATCATGGCGAGATACTGATTCGTCGGAGGTGCCCCGTTCCGTGACCCGATTCGCCGACCGGGTGCCGGCTGGCCGCGGGGTTTCGGTGTTTCCCCCCGTCTTTCGAGCTCAGGCCGGAAAGCTGACGCGCACCGTCATCCCGTTCGCGGTTTCCATTTCGTATCCGCCGTCGATCTGCCTGGCCAGATTCTCCACCAGGCTGAGTCCGATGGTCTGGTGGACCGCTCCTTCGATCACGGCGTTCTTCGCGCCGATTCCGTCGTCGCCGACGACGAGCGATATGGCACCGTTTCCGTCCTTCGTCATGGTCACGCTGATCGTTCCCTCCCTGTCTCCAGGGAAGGCGTACTTCAGCGCGTTGACGACGAGCTCGTTGATGATGAGCCCGCAGGGGATGGCCTTGTCGAGGACGAGGGATATGTCCTTGACGGAAACGATGAGCCTGATCCGCTTCGTGTCGACCTGGTAGGTCTCGAGCAGCCGATCGCAGAGCTGCCGGACGTAGGTGGAGAATTCCAGCAGGGCGAAGTCGTTGGACTGGTAGAGAAGCTCGTGGACGAGGGCCATCGACCTGACGCGCGCCTCGAGGTCCACGAGGGAATGCCCCTGAAGCGTCGGATTCCTTTCCTCGTGCAGCTGCAGATTGATGAGGCTGCAGATCACCTGGAGGTTGTTCTTGAC
>DBTK01000076.1:24273-25085 GCA_002307015.1 Spirochaetaceae bacterium UBA1318 | reverse complement strand
GGGCGCCGAAGGCGAAGGCGCCGATCCCGGGCCTCCACCCCCTCCCCATGACGGCGCAGATCCTCAGGCGAGGAAAGCCCTCGACGAGACCGGCCGCTATCATGAGAGCCCCCGAGGCGGCGTAGGCGATCCGGCCGAGGATCAGGGAAAAGCCGGGATCGACGAACCTCGCCGCATAGGCGCCGATGAAGCCGAGGGCGAGGCCGACGGCGACGTAGGCGAGGAAGCGTCCGACGAGAAAGAGGCCGAGGAGGCGGGCGTTGCCGAGGAAAGGCCTCGCCTCCCTTCCCCGGGAGAAGAAGAACGGCAGGGCGACCGGGGCGCAGGAGGCCGCGCAGTAGGTCCCGGACGAGAGGCCCAAGAGGAAGGCTTCGATCGGCATGGCCTATCCCTCCATATCCTGGATGATTTTTTTCGCCGTGGCGGACGGCTTGGAACCCGGGGCCGTTCTCGCCGCCTCCTCGAGAAGGCGGAGGCCGCCGTTCCGGTCGCCCGTACCGATGGCGACCCTGCCCCGTATCACGAGCACACGGGCGCGGTCGACCGCGTCGAGGGAAGTCCCGGCGATCCTGTCGATGGCGGCGACATCACCCTTCGCCACGTCCCAGCGCTTGAGGGGGGAGCCCTCGCTCACGGAGACCGAGTTCTCGGCCCTCAGGAAGCGGAGAAGGAGGGAATCGGGCGAGGCCCCGAGCGCCGCGTCCATTTTCTTGAAGCCGGAGTCGAGGTCGACCAAGGCCTCGATGAGCCGTCCCGCTTTCGAGCGGAGGCTCGCGCGGAGGGTCAGGGCGCTGCCCCAGTAACAGAGGGCG
>DBTK01000076.1:0-23999 GCA_002307015.1 Spirochaetaceae bacterium UBA1318 | reverse complement strand
CCGCCGGGTCCGCCGGGTCCGCCGGGTCTGCCGACTTCGCCAGGGCCTGGAGGTCGGCGACAGCCTTCTCGGCCCAGAGTTTCGGGTTCTGCTCGGCGAGGTTATGCTCGGCTATGGCGTGAACCAGATCCCCGATGTCGGGATCACTGCGCCTCGCCTCGGCCTCGAGCGCCTCCCCCTCGGCGGCATTCGAGATTCCCGCCGCCCTGACGAGGATTTCCCGCTCACCCGCCGCGGAAAAGGCGGTGAGCGCGGCAATGGCCGCAACGAGACATCCGCACACGAGTTTCCGTATCATTTTTCACCTCCGGGACGAACCCATGAAAGGATCCTATCGTGGCGGAGCCGATCGGTCTGTCGGGAGAAGGGTTGATTTTACGCTCGGCGGCATCGGGATTTCGGTCGATGGGCGTTTGCGGCCCGCGAGACCCTGCAGGGGGAAAGCAAATGTCCACACGCGGCAAGCGCGGTTCGGCGGGGCATGCTCAGCGCTCCGGATCGTTCCTGAGCTTGCGGGCGAATTCCATCTTGTTGCCCGTACCCGTCTTTTCGTAGATGCGGTTCACATGGGTCTTCACCGTGGCGAGCGAGATGGAAAGCCGGTCGGCGATTTCCTTGTAGGAATAGCCCTTGGTCAGGGCGAAGGCAACCTCGCGCTCGCGGGGAGAAAGCCCGAAGCGCGAAAAATCCCATTCTTCCGCCGCTTTCCCTTTCGTTTTTCCAAATAAAAGCGGGATCGTCCGTACGGCATAGACGAGGTTCCAGAGCGCGTAGAAAAGGGGAAACGCGCAGAGGGTCTTCGGCAGATTCCGGGTAATGCGCGGAAAGGCCTCGGGAAAGAAATCGATCACGACGAACAGGGGAAGGAAGGCCACGGTCAGGATGCTGATCGATTTCATGATGGTGCACCACCGGCTGAAGTCCGCATCGCCCGTCCCTGACTTCTTGCGCTTCCGGGCGTACACGTTGCCGATCGTCGTCGAATAGGCGATGGAGACGATCAGCAGGGAAAAGACGATCCCATCAGGAGCGAAGGGGAAGACCGCCCCGGCCAGGGCGAGTGCCGCGAAGGCGAGGGCGGCGAATCCCGTCGCGGCGAAAATCCGGTTTATAGTCCGCTCGAAAGGGAGGACGACCAGGGCGTGAATGAACCGGGGCAGGACAGCCGCCATCAGCGAGCAGCCGGCCAGGGTCACGAAGGAAAGAAGGCTGCGAAACCGTGAATCCGAGAATCCGATGTTGTGGGCGTAGACCGAAACGGTGACGGAGACCACGAGGAGGGTGAAGACCCCCATGAAAACGACGTAGCACCGCTCGACCGGCACCCTTCCCGTCGCCGCCTTGAGGACTGCGACGAGGAGACCGATACCGCCGAGGGTGTAGCAGACGATGTAATAGAGAAAAACGAGGTGCTCCATCGCCCCAAGTATGGGCGATGGAAAGGCCCGGGTCAATCGCGCTACAGTTTCCGGACGGTGTTCACCATGGCGAGGTAGCCCGAGGCGGGAACGCAGTCCGGTATCGAGTTGCCGGAACCGAAGGCGAGGCCCTTCTGCGCGCCCGTCCTGGCTATCGTATCGAGAACCTTCGCCTTGATGACGGCCTCGTTCGAGCGGCAGAGGAGATCCATGTCCAGGCCGCCGAACAGCCCGATCCGGCTGCCGTAGCGCCCACCCAGACGGGAAAGGCGCGATGCATCTCGGCGTGAGATTGACAAAAACTCCACGCTGAGCCGCAGAGATCGCAGAGGGGAAAAGTAGACGAAAGGCACTCTGGAACTCCGAGACCGGTGTTCCAGGGAAGGCGTGGGGTACCTCAGAACTCCGATGCCGGAGTTCCAGGGTAGGTGCGGGGTACCTCAGAACTCCGAAACCGGAGTTCCAGGGTAGGTGCGGGGTACCTCAGAACTCCGATGCCGGAGTTCCAGGGTAGGCGTGGGGTACCTCGGAACTCCGAAACCGGAGTTCCAGGGTAGGTGCGGGGTACCTCAGAACTCCGAAACCGGAGTTCCAGGGTAGGTGTGGGGTACCTCAGAACTCCGGTAAGCCCGGGGCGGTTTAGGATCCCGATACGGTTACCTCACACGTCGCCGTCTGCTTCCCGTCGTCCGAGGTCGCCGTGATCGTTGCCGTGCCGTGATAGACGGGCGTCACCGCCCCGCTCGTCGGATCGACCGTCGCAATCGCAGGGGAATCCGACGACCAATTCACTACCAGGTCGCTCGCGTTCGACGGGTTCACCGTCGCCACGAGGATCACACGGGTTCCACCATAGGAGAGCGACAGGCTCGTGGCGCTGAGGCTGATCGATGTGACCGGGATGCTGAAGTCCGATTCCGCGACGCTGATCGTCCCCGCCGTCGTCATGTTCTGGAACACGACGATCGTCTCCTGCCGCCCGTAGAGGGTCGTCCCGCTTGAATCCTTGAGGGTCAGGGTCGCGGTGTAGCTGCCGACGACGATTCCGCTCAAGGCAAGAGAGGCCGAACCGGTTCCAATATTGACGGTCCACGCGGAGCTCGTATCAAGCGTGGCCCCTGAGGAACTCACGAGGCTGATGGCTGCCGCCGAAACCGGCTCGGGCGAGGGCCAGGTCAGCGACACGTTGACGCCGCCCGTCCCGGTGCCCGTGACGATGTAGGAAAGGCTCACCGCGAGGGCGTTGTCTCCGCCCGAGGAGACGGTGACGCTGCCGGTGCCCGAGGCGACCACGTTGCCGCTCGAGTCCCTGCCGTTCACATAGACAGACCAGGTCGTGCAGGCGAGGGAAACGGAAAGCCTCGAGGAGGAGACGCCCGTCTTTGTGACGGTCGCCTGCCCCGAGGCGGTGAAGGTAAGGTCGTAGGACGATGGCGCCACGAGCCCCGTCTCTGACGAGGTCGGCATGATGGTCTTCGACGCCGCGGGGAGTTTCCAGGATACGGCGAGCGTGGCCGACGAGCTCGAGGAACCGGCGGAGGCTGCCGTCGACTTTGAAGAGCTCGTCGGGAACTGGCAGGCGGCCAAGATGAGGATGAGGGCTGCGGTAATTGCCGCAACCGTACCGGCGGCCGCGCGGGCCGCTATTGGCTTTGCTCTAATTATTTTCACTGCCATCGCTTTTTCTCCTATCGGCCTGCGCCGCGATCTGCCGCGACGCCATCAGAATATTCCGCTGCCTCATGGTATGTACGCCACCGCGATGGAATAGGGTTCGGCGCCCGTTGTAAACGTACCCGATATGGGCGTGAGGGCGCCGGTTCCCGAATCGATCGTATAGACGGATACCGTGTTTGCGCCACAATTGACGACATAGGCAAACCTGCCCGTGGGATCAACCGCGACGGAATAGGGGGCTGTCCCCGTCGAGTAGGAAACGACGCTCGTGAAGGCGCCGGTTCCCGAATCGATTATATGTGCGGAGACGCTGTTTGAGCCTAAGCCGGCGACGTAGGCGAATCTGCCCGTGGGGTCAACCGCGATGGACTGGGGATTCGTTCCCGCCGAAAATGGTTCCGATATGATTGAGAGGGCGCCTGTTCCCGAGGTGATCGTGTAGGCGGATACCGTACTCGAGCTATAATTCGCGACATAGACGAATTTGCCCGTGGGATCGACCACGACGGACTGGGGATTCGTTCCCGTCCCAAACGTTTCCGACATGACTGAGAGAACGCCGGTTCCCGAATCGATTGTGTAGCCAGATACGGTGTTCGCTACAAAATTCGCGACATAGGCGAATTTGCCCGTGGGGTCGACCGCGACGGACTCGGGGCCCGTCCCCGTGGTAAATGGCGAGCCCGACACAGCGGTGAGGGCGCCGGTTTCCGAATTGATCGTGTAGGCGGATACCGTGTTCGCGCCATAATTTGCGACGTAGACGAACTTTCCCGTGGGGGCAACCGCGACGGAGACGGGGAACGATTCCGTCGTAAATGGCGAACCCGATACGGCTGTGAGGACGCCGGTTCCCGGATCGATTGTGTAGGCGGATACCGTGCTCGAGCTATAATTCGCGACGTAGGCGAATTTGCCCGTGGGGTCGATCGCGACATACTGAGGGTTCGTTCCCGTCGAGCAGGAACCGACGCTCGTAAGGGCGCCGGTTCCCGAGTCTACTGTGTAGGCGGATACCGTGTTCGAGGTATTATTCACGACGTAGGCGACCATCAGCTTGCTCTTCACCGTGAAGGTCGAGGTCCCCGAGTAGACGATGCCGTTCGAGTCGGTCACGTTGAGCCCCAGGGTGTGCTGCCCGAACGAAAGTCCCAGCCCGGAGACGTTGAGCGAGAGGCTCGAGCTCGTGGCCCCCGTGACGGTCGTTCCGTCCACGTACCACTGGTAGGACGAGGCGGTGCCCGCGTAGGTCGAGGTGAAAGGGACGGCCGTCCCGCCCTTCCCCACCTCGGCCGGACCCGAGATCGTGACCAGGTACTGGGTCGGCGTTACCGTGTTGATGGCGGCCGAGGCGTCCGCGGTGAGGAGGGCCGAGATGCCGTAGGTCGAGTCCCCTCCGTAGGCGTAGACGGCGGCGTAGGCCGTTCCCGTCGCGGTGGCGATCCAGGTGAGGCTTGCGCCGCCGCCCGTCGCGCAGGTCGCGTAGCCGCCCGCAATCCTCGTGCCGGTGGTGTCGAAGAGGATCAGGTCGGGCACGCCGCCCGTGCCGAGCTTATCGGTGACCGAGACGACGTAGACCGTGCCCGAGGTAACCGGATATGCGTAATAGACGGCCTTGCCCGATGCAAGGCTCGCCGGGGCCGCCGCGGTTCCGATAGCGAGGGTGGTCGGCGACGCCGGGAGTCCGAGCAGGGAAAGCGTGATGGTGCCGCCCGAGCTGACCGTAAACGACGAGGAAGAGCCCGAGGTAAGGAGGTTCGAGTCGGTATCGAGAAACTCGAAGCGGGCCGATTCGTACGAACCCGGCGACATGGAAAGGGAGACGGCGGCGCTGGAGGACAGGCCGTCGGTCGAGGAGGCGGTGAGTTTCGTTTTGATGTCGAGTTTCGAAGCGATGGTGATCTCGGAACCGCCCGTCGGGGTCGCGTAGAAGTTGAAATACTTCGAGCCGGGATCGATGACCTTGGCGGTCGCAGTTTTCACGGCAACCGACGAAACCGACTTGGCCGACACCGCCGCTGCATGGATCGCGGCGTAGTTCGGGATGGTCAGATTGAGCGTGACGGTCGTCTTTTTGGACGACGAGAGCGGCGAACTGCAGGTCGAAAAAAGCGCCATGACCCCCACGATGAGGCAGGCGATCTTCATATTCTTCATTTTCAGCCCCTTCGTCGTTCCCGACGGAACGACGGTTTCGTTAACAGACTCCATTCAATGAGCCGGGAACCCGCTCAATTGAGCGGGGATGCGGTCGTTACCGCCCAACCGGTAAAGCTCGTGTCCGTAAATGAGACGACGGCGTTTGCGGGAGAGCTCCCGTTTTTGTCGAGGACGAAGACCGTTCCCGAAGGTCCGGTCAGGAAGCGCTGAGGGTTCGAAAAGACGCCGGGGATCGACGCGGAAACGGCGGTCCCCGAGATGGAACCGGCGGAGGCCCCTCCGCTCAGGTCAGTCGACGCGAGGCGCTCGATGGCCTGGGCGCCGCTTCCGAAAAGGACATACACGTAATTCCCGACGACCGCGATGTCGACGGGCGTTCCCGAGGGAAGGACGGCCGAAGACGAAAGGCCGTAGGCCATGAGGGGCGTCGCGCCCGAGGTCCCTGAAAGCCTAGCGACGGAATACCCGTCCGAGGTCCGATAGAGCAGGTACACGAGACCGCTCTCATCGGCATCGAGGGCGACGATGCCCTTGGCTGCAAGACCCAGCGACGGAAGCGTCACCCACGTTCCGGAATCATCGAGGGTTCCCGTACCGGAGAGCTGGAGCGTTCGGTAGGCGAACTGATTCAATCCGCTCGAGCAATAGAGAACGAAGCCGTTCTTCCGGTCGACGGCGATCGAAGAGATGGCCGCCGCAGTCGAGAGGAAGGCGTCGGCCCCTCCGCCCGATTTCACGTCCCTGATCTTGAGCATCCGATAGCGGAAGCCGCCTCCGGAATCGCCGCTCGAGGCATACACGTAGCCTTCCGAATCGTAGGACGCGTCGGAAAAGGAGAAGGAGGCAGGAAGCCCCGTAAGGGCCGTACCGGTGCCGTCGACGAGGCCCGCGGCGGTAACGGTGCCGGAGCCCGAGACCGCCATGTCGTCGAGCCTCGCGAGGTTCGTCCCGAGGGGAACGAGCATCTTGCTATCGGCCAGGGCAAGGGTGATCTTGACCGTGGTCGTGGTGCTCGGCGAAAGATCGGTCGTGGTTGTTCCCGAATACACCGCGTTCGTCGTCTGCGCGGTAAGCGCAAACGTCCTGGCGGAACCCGATGAAACCGAAAAAGAGGAAGAGGACGAGGTGAAATCCTCCGTCATCGTCGTCATGTCCGCCCCGGAGATCACGAGGTGAAAGGACGTGAACGAGGGAAGCGTGTCGCCTACCGTACCCCCCCCCGATTTCGCGACGGCTTTCGACGCCTGCGGTATCGAGATCGTTACCGTGGTCGTGCCATGTGACGCATCCGTCGGGGAGGAACACCCCGGGAAGACGAACGTGGACATGATCACCAAGGCCGCAATACTGCCAAATCGTGCCAGCTTGTTCATGGTTTGCCTCATTTCAGATCGGCATTGACGGTGCCGTTCACGGTCCCGACCGGATAGATCACCGGACTGGTGCTGCCTGCGACACCGGCGATTGCCGCCGTATCGACGACGGGCACGATAGACTGGGCGCCGCTTGTGGAAACGCCAGTCGCACCCGCAACGCCGGGATTGGAGGAAACCGTCGTCTGGGCAAGCACGAACTCCACGGGGGCGGATACCGTTCCGTTGCCGCTGAGCGCCGTACTCTCCCCTACCGCGACGCTCCTCTGCTGCCCTGTGGGTGTGGTAAGCTCGACGAGGCCGCGCTCGACGGTCAGGGTCTCGCCGTCGAACTCGAAGATCGTGCCGCGCACCGATGCGGTCGCCACCGGACTGTCCAGCTTGAAATCCGCCTTCGTCCCCGTGGGATGGTTGACCTCGGCCCGGACCTTCCCGATCCTGAGGTAGAGGGAGGTCTTCACAACGTCACCCTGCTGCACCAGCTCGGTCAGCTTCATCTGGGTGAGGGGTTTCACGGTAAGGAGGGCGTTGCCGACGTTGAGAATGGCCGTGCTCTTGAACCCGGTCGAAATCTCGGCCCCGAGAGGCATCTGGTCACCCTCATGGAGCGGGATCCAGTCCTTCCCCGCTTCAAGCATCTGGACCTTTCCGACCGCCTCTTTCACCGTAATGGTAAGGTCGGCGTCGGCAGGTAAAACCGCCACTGCACCCGTAAAGAGGATCAGAGCCATTAAAATAAGTCTTTTCATCGATAGGCCTCTTCTTACATCGAAAACAGATGACAAACCAAGGTGTGACAAGGAAGACGAAACCGTCAGCACATATTACCGTTCCTTAGCATCCTTTACGCTTTTCCCCTGGACCGGTCACACTACGAAAAAAGTACCCCCAGATGCGATAAAAGACTGTCGGCCGTTGGTATGATTCGAGAAAAAAACGCGGGAAGCCCGGAATCAGGGTGATCCTCTTTAGTTCCTCGAAGCTTGTTGGCTTCTCTATCAGCGGTGAAAATAGAAGAACAATTCGCTGCGGCTTTGCACGCAGGTTTTCTTGAATACCCGCGAAAGGTGGGTCTTGACCGTGCTCATCGATATGCAGAGCTCGTCGCAGATATCGACATTCCGCTTCCCCTGGAGCACCAGGGTCGTTATCTCCATCTCCCGCGACGAGAGTCCCGCGGCGATGCCCTTTTCCCGGAGGTTTACCGCCTCAGACTCCCCATCCGAAGGACGTCTCGAAGGAACAAGATCCGGACTCTTCAGAAAGAAAAGGACGCTGAATACATTGGCTAAAACGATCATGCAGGCATAGGAAACAAAGTCAAGAATACAGTGGGATATCCAGGAGAGGTTGAATAAGGAAGAAATGAATGAAAGCGGCAGGTACTGGCCATGACGAATCTTGTTGTTCGCATAGAGGGCACCGCTGAGGACCATGCCGAAGAATATGACGAACCCGATCGTGATGGTCTTCGCGTAGGGATAACGCTTGATGACACCCCGCATGCAGATCGCGAAGACGAGCGCGCAGATGAAAAGGAAGTAGACCTGAAACACGACGTTAATGCGGGTAAAAAACGCCGGCGTCGTCACGAGGATAGCCGCGTAGATGATTCCGAGGGGAACCGTCAGCATCCCGACACCCCTTGGTGAAAGTCCGCCGAAAAGCCTCACCGTGGCGAGGAGGGCCAGGAGCGGAAGAAGGTACGTGATCAGATAATCGAGCTTTATATAGATAGTCCAGTCGAGCCGCGGAAATACCCTGAGCACGAGGACCTCGGGAGTGTCGACAAAAATGGTCAAGCCGATGAACATATAGAAAAAGCCTATAAAAAGGCTCATGGTCACGCGGCGGACCATGGCGTTGAAGATGAATAGCCCGCCGATAAATATGAAGACGACGGTTACGATCCCATCGAAGAATAGGTTCCAGAAATCGAAATGCCGTACATCGGATTCACTTCCCAGAAGGATCGTCTGGAAGGGCCCGCCACGGCGGTGGTGAAAATTGGATACAAAGAGGGTAAGGTCGAATCCGGTTCTTCCGCGTGGGACCGTCACAACGCCCGGCATATAGCCGGGTTTCGTCGTCTCCCGCGTCAAACCGGCTTCACCGTTCCGGTAGATTTCACCATCGTCGAGTTTCAGGATAAAACTCGACGACATATAGGGTATGCGAAGCGCATACGGACATTCGGGATCGAGCCCCGTTACCCTCAGCCGATAGGTCGCCGTGCCGTAGGGATTTTTCCACTCCCGGGGCAGAACGGCGAACTCGAACGACTTCCCTGTCGTCACATCCGGGTTCGTTTCCATCTTCCATTCACCGGCAAGGGGTATGATCGGCTGATCCTGCCTGCTAAAATCGACGGCCCCCTGAGTACAGGTCGAAACCGCATCCATCGGTCCCGGAATCGTGAAAAGTGCGATGAAGATAATCAAGGCCAGGGCGAAAATGATCGGTTCGTAATGGTTCCTTGCAAAGGACAATGTTTGTCGTATTTTTAGCAGTACGGCTTTTTTCGCCGAGTCGATTGATGCTGGCATTGTTGCTCACAGTATAGCCCTTGTAGGCGAAATTCGCGTGCGCTTTTTATTTAATCAACACCCTTGCCGCTACAAGGTTTCTGGAACGGCAAGGAATGGTTGTATGAGGATCGAACGGTGAAGAAGAGGTCAATCGCCCCGCAGTTCCCGGACGGTGTTCACCATGGCGAGGTAGCCTGCGGCGGGAACGTAGTCCGGTATCGAGTTGCCGGAACCGAAGGCGAGGCCCTTCTGCGCGCCCGTCCTGGCTATCGTATCGAGAACCTTCGCCTTGATGATGGCCTCGTTCGAGCGGCAGAGGAGATCCATGTCCAGGCCGCCGAACAGCCCGATCCGGCTGCCGTAGCGCTCCACCCAGACGGGAAAGGGCGCGATCTGGTCCTCGTTCGAGTGCTTGGCGTCTATCCTCGCCTCCCCGATGATGTCGTCCATCACCTCGAAGATGGCCCCGCAGGAATGGAGGATGAAGGGCCTGCCCGAGGCGTGGACCAGGTCGACGATCCGCCGGTACTGGGGGATGACGTGGAGCCTGATGTCGTCGGGATGGAGGAGGGTGGAGGACTTGAAGCCCAGGTCGTCGCCGAAGCGGCAGACGCAGTAGATGTCGCCGAATTCCGCGAGGAATCGCTTCCAGATCGAGGCGAGGACGTCGCCCACGGTCGTGAAGAGGGCGGCGTAGAGCTCGGGATCGTCGGCGCGGATCATGCAGAGCTCGGTGTAGCCCACGAAATCCTGGACCGTCTCGAAGATGCCGTTCCCGACCCCGCCGATCGCCCTCATTCCCGCGGGGATCGACTCGCGGAGGGCCCTGAAGTCCCGCTCGAAGCGGAGCCAGTACCGCTCGGCCACCGAACCGAAGTCGAAGGAATCGAAATCCTTCCGGTCCCTGATGATGCCCGGGATCCGGCCCGAAAGGCAGGCCCCGCCCTGGACGACCTCGCAGACGCAGGCCTCGAAGGTCACCGTGTCGTAGCCCATCTCGAGAAAGAACCTCGAATACTCCCTGAAGTACTCGGCCTTGTCCGCGTCGTTTCCGTCGTAGAGATCGACGAATTTCCTCCCCCGTATCTCCTCCATTTTCTTCGCGGAGATGTTGTGCTCGTACAGGGGCAGCCGCTTCGGTTTCCTGTTCAGCGCGGCGTCGACGATATTCGCGTAATCCGGTTGGAATTCCCTCATTCCGTACCTCCATCACTGTAATTCTATTGACGATTCCCCCGGTCCGATAGGGGAATCGTCTCGAAGAGTGTTGCGCCATTGACCTTTTCGCCCTATTCTCGTGGACATGGAAGACGAACTGAGCCTCAAGGAGGACGAATCGCGGTACGGTCCCGACCGGCCCTTCGTCTTTTTCACCAAGCGATTCCCGGCCCATCACCAGGTCGGCCTCCATTACCATCACACCCTCGAGGTCAACCTGATCGATGGCGTCACGGGGAAGATCCGCGTCGAGGGCCGGGACATCGACCTCTCGAGCCTTTCCGTCCTCGTCCTGGCCCCTGACACCCTCCACGGCTACGACATCGCCGGGAAAGGGGGAAGCATGGGGATTTTCCACCTCTCCATCGAGGCTCTGGCGGCTTACATCGACATTCCCGCCCTTATGGGGGCCGAACATCCCCTCGCCCGCCTTCCCTGCTCCCACCCGGCTTACGGGGAATTGAAGGCCCTCATTCCGCCCATGGCCGAGGCGGGCATGAAAAACAGGCTGGAATTTCTCGAGCGTCTCGCGGGCTTGCTCAAGATCCTGAGCCGGGCCCTCGAATCCGTCGGGAAAGGCCCGGGGTTTCCGGTCGTCTCCGGCGGCGGGACGGAACTCAGACGACTCGTCGCCTTCACCGAATCGAGGCTCGCGGGAAGGATAGACCTCGAAAGCGCCGCCGACGAGCTCGGGTTCTCCAAGTCCTACTTCTGCCGGTACTTCAGGCGAGCGACGGGACTGAGCTATATGGAATACGTGAGGCTCGCGAGGATCGAGAGGGCCAAGCGCCTCCTTTCGACGGGACTGACGGTGACCGCCGCCTGTTTCGCCTCGGGATTCGAGGACCTTTCCTACTTCATCCGGAGCTTCAGGGAGGCCGAGGGGATGACACCCGGAAGCTATGTCAGGGAAAAATCGTCAGAGCCGCACCCGATGGTACGGCCGGCATCCGGAAAAGAAACGATACTTGAACCAGAAGGATAGGGCAGGGGCCGAGAAGCTCGAGTCGACCTTGGGGAACTACTTCATATCGTCGGGCAGGGAGTCCTTGTTGATTCCGTCCTTCGAGCCGTAATACTTTTCGAAGATCTGAATGTACTTGCCGTTCTTCTTGATGACCGCAAGGCCCTCCTTGAACTTGTCATCATAGACCTTGTAGTTGGCGAATTTCCTGGAGAAAACGAGGGAAACATCCCCCTTGTTGAAAGCCTTCGAGTATTTATAGTTGTCGGATTCGGCGGGGAACAATCTCTTCATATACATGAGGCCGGTCAGGTCGACGACACCCCAGAGATCGAGACGGCCGGTCTGGAGCTGGCGGGCCGTCCCGTCATGGCTCGTGTTGCCGTCGAGCTTCATGCCAGGGGTCTTTTCCAGGATCTTCATGACGCCGCTGCCGTTGAGGACACCGATCTTGTATTTCGTTACATCGTCGAGTTTCGTGAAGGAAAACCCGCCCGGAAATTTCCTCGCATCGTAAATGAAAACCTGGGAAACCCACTGAATCAGGGAAGAAACCTCGACATTCGGCTTCACCTCGGGTGCGTCGAAAAGCACCGCGCCGCCAATGCCGGCAAGGACATCCCCTCCCGAAACCATCGTGACGAGACGGACGACGGGATAGAATTTCAGTTCCGCCTCGATACCTGCAGCTTTGAACGCCTCGACCACGATGTCGCCGCTCAGACCCTTATCATTCTCGTCTTGATAGATCGGCGGATATTCGAAGGCCGCTACCGTCACCTTTTCCGCAGCAAGAAATGGCATGACCATCGCAAGCGTCAAAGTCATGAGGCAAAACCGCAATTTTATCATCGCGTCCCTCCGTCAGGACTGGCTCAGAACGACTCTCCCGACCCTTCTCTGTGCCATCTTGCGATGCGACGAAAAAGAGATCGCCCCAATCCGCTCAAGTTTTCTCTATCGGCAACGCCGACTGCATTAAGCGTAAGCCTTCCGGGGATGGCCTGCAAACCCCGTTGCGTCGCCCGTCCGAGGAGGCTAGACTTGGGTTACCATGCCCGAGTACCCGGATATCGTCGTCTATGTCGAGGCCCTGCGCGAGCGGATCGTCGGCTCAAGGCTCTCGCGCCTCAGGATAGTCCACCCCTTCCTCCTCCGGACGGCCGAACCCCGCCCCGAAGCCCTCGCCGGGAAGCGGGTCTCGGGCGTCGAGAGGATCGGCAAGCAGATCGTGATCGCCCTCGAGGAGGAGACCTTCATGGTCATCCATCTCATGATCGCCGGAAGGCTGCGCTGGTTCCCGGAGTCGGGCAAGGGCCCGGCGAAGATCCCGGGGAAACTGGGACTCGCGGCCTTCGATTTCGAGACAGGGAGCCTCGTCTTCACGGAGGCGGGCACGAAGCGGCGGGCCTCGCTCCACCTCGTCGCGGGGAGAGAGGGGCTCTCGCCCTTCGACCGGGGAGGGCTCGAGGTGATCGGCTCGACGGACGAGGCCTTCTCCGCCGCCCTCGCCCGGGAGAACCACACCCTGAAGCGGAGCCTCACCGACCCGAGGCTCTTCTCAGGAATCGGCAACTCCTACTCCGACGAGATCCTGCACCGGGCCCGGCTCTCGCCCTTCAAGCTTTCATCCGCCATGTCGGCCGAGGAAACATCGAGGCTGAGGGCCGCCGCCGAGGCCGTCCTCGTCGAGTGGTCGGAGAGGCTCCGAAGGGAGCTTTCGGGCAAATTTCCCGAAAAGGTGACGGCCTTCCGTCCGGAGATGGCCGTGCACGGCAGGTACGGCCAGCCTTGCCCCGTGTGCGGCACGCCGGTCCAGAGGGTGGAGTACGCCGAAAACGAGTGCGACTACTGCCCCGTCTGCCAGACCGAGGGAAGGCTCCTCGCCGACCGGGCCCTCTCCCGTCTCCTCAAGGGCGACTGGCCCCGTACGATCCAGGAACTCGAGGCCCTGAAGGCCAAAAACTCGACGCTCGGCGACCCGACGGACTCCCCGCCGCCGCGGGCCGGACCTTGACTCGTCCCGGCCTGGCCGGTACTATTGAAAAAAATCGAGGCGGTAACCAATGACCGATGTGCAAATCAATGCGGTGGACGAAGAGCAGCTCGATACCATCCTTTCCGAGGATGTCGACTTCTCCGGAACGCTCATCTTCAAGAAACCGTTGATGATAAAGGGAAAGCTCTCCGGCGACATCAGGGCTACGGGCGATCTCTATATCGGGGAAGACGCCGTCGTCGCCGCCTCGATCGAAGCCAACATCGTATCCGTCAAGGGGAAGGTGACCGGCAACGTCACCGCCACGGAACGGGTGGAGCTTTCGGCGTCCGGCGCGATAGCCGGGGACGTCGATGCGCCCGAGGTCATCATGGAGGGGGGAAGCCTCTTCAACGGCCGATGCACCATGAGAAGAAAACAGGAAGGAAGCAATGCGGTATAAGCCTTTCATCGCGATTCTGGCTCTCGCGGCCTTTTGCGCCGCCTTTATCGGAGCCCAGGACAAGCAGGACGCCCTCGAAAAATACGGTTCCGGCCAGTTCGATGACGCCGTCAAGATCTGCCTCGCCGAGCTCGACGCCCAGAACGCCGGCACCATGGACAAGAACATGGACTCCTACGCCGTCCTCGGATGGAGCCTCCTCAAACTGAAACGCTACGACGAGGCCGTCAAATACGGCGAACTCGGCCGCCAGATCTCGAAGTTAGACCCGAGGATCATCGAGATCCTGGGCGAGGCGAAGTTCTACAACGGCAAGACCGCCGAGTCGCTCAAGCTCTTCCAGGAATACATCGGGGTCGCCCCCGAGGGAGCCCGGATCGATACGGTGTACTATTTCATCGGCGAGATCTACATCATGCAGGGGTCGTTCAACCTGGCTGACATCGCCATGACGACGGCCATCTACCACAACCCGAACAACGCGAACTGGTGGGCACGGACCGGGTACGCCCGCGAAATGGCCAAGAACTACCAGACGGCCCTCGACGCCTACAACCAGTGCCTGAAGCTGAATCCCCAGCAGGGCGATGCCCAGCGCGGGAAAGATCGCGTTTCGGCCAAGCTCAAGGGACAATAACGGCCAAAGAGTGCTGACATCAGCTTTCTACACCCTCGGCTGCAAGCTCAACCAGCTTGAAACCGAGTCGATAGCCGACGGCTTCCGGGCCGGCGGCTTCAGCGTCGGGGCCTTCGGGCCCGGCGCCGACCTCTACGTCGTCAACTCCTGCACCGTCACCTCGAAGGCCGAGCAGAAGGCCAGGCGCGTCATACGCAAGATCCTGGTCGACAATCCCCGCGCTGCGGTCATCGTCACGGGCTGCTACACCCAGGTCGCCGAGGAGGCCGTCGCCGCCCTCGGGGACCGCGTCGTTCCCGTCAGGCTCGACCGAAAGGACGCCCTCCTCGACCTTCCCCTGTTCATCGAGGAAAGGCTACCCCAGTCGGCCGGCCTCCTTCCCCTCCTCGCCGAATGGAAGGCGGGGCTTTCGGGTGTCCCGGGCGACCGGTTCCGCTTCACCCCCGCCGAGTTCAGCTTCCATTCGCGAGCCTTCCTCAAGATCCAGGACGGCTGCGACGGTTCCTGCGCCTACTGCCTCGTCCGCATCGCCCGCGGGTCCTCGGTCAGCCTCGAGATGCCTGAGGTCGTGAAACGGGTCCGCGAGCTCGAGGACTCGGGCTACGCCGAGGCGGTGCTGACCGGGGTCAACGTGTCGCGCTACAAGAGCGGCGCCGCCGACTTCCCCGCCCTGATCGGCGAGATCCTCTCCGCGACGGACCGGATCCGCCTCAGGGTCTCCTCCTACGAACCAGAGATGGTGGACGACCGCTTTCTCGCCGCCGTCGCCGACGACCGGGTCTGCCCCCACTTCCACCTCTCGGTCCAGTCCGGTTCGGACGCCGTCCTTTCGAGGATGAGACGCCGCTATTCATCGGCACGGGTCAGGGAGGCAGCCTCGGCCCTCCGATCGGTCAAGGGCGACCCCTTCCTCGCCGCCGACCTCATCGTCGGGTTCCCGGGGGAGTCGGAGGCCGATTTCGCCGACACGAGGTCCCTCGCCGAGGAATCGGGCTTCGCCTGGCTCCACGTCTTCCCCTTCTCCCCAAGGCCGGGAACCCAGGCGGCGACCATGAGCGGTCACGTCACCGAATCGGTCGCCGGCGCACGGGCTGCCGAACTCGGAAGCCTCTCCGAGCGCCTCAAGGCCGCCTACGTCGGCCGTTGGATGGGCCGCGAGGTCGGCGCGATACTCGAGCGTCCCGATACTTCCCCGCGGATAGCCGTCACGGACAACTACCTCAAGATCGCGCTGACCGAGGCCGACGACGGAACGAGCGGTACGAGAATCCGGGTGAGGATAACCTCCCCCGCCCCCGCGGGCACCGACGCTGACGCCGCCGGCGCCGCCATCTAGGCGCCTCCGGCGCATTTCATCCCCAAGAATTTTAAGGCGCGTCTGCATTCAACATCCCGACAGAGAAAAGTCCCCTCATCAATTTTTTGCTTGATCGAGCAATCAACCTGGCCTATACTTTGTCAGCGAAAACGTCCCATAAGGAATCCATATGAAAACAAAATACATGCCGTTCCTGGTCGCAGCCCTCTCGATCGCGTTGTTTTTTCCGGCCCTGCCCGTTTCGGCCCAATCGGGCGACTCGGGAAACGCCTCGGCCCAGCCGAAGGGCATCAACATCGTCGTGATTCTCGACGCCTCGACCTCGATGCGGAGGGAATTCGTCGAGGTTCAGGATTACCTCTACAACACCCTGATCGGCAAGGGACTCAAATCCGGCGACTACCTCTGCCTTTTCACCTTCGGCGTCGACGTGAAGCGGGTTTTCGGGGACACGATCGAGCTCCCCCGAGACAAGACGAAGCTGCGTGAAGTGATCTACGGCACGAAACCCACCGAGCTCGGCACCGACATCGGCCTCATGCTCGCGAAGCTGGACGACTTCCTCAAGAACGAGAAGCTCCCAAACAAGAAAACGACGATCATATGGGCGACGGACGGCAAGAACGATCCGCCGGCCGGTTCCCCCTACGCGGGAAAGGATGTCTACGATCCGAAGGCCTTCGATTCCTACAAGATCGTGAAAAGCGCCTCCTACAAGGTCCTGCTCCTCTCGATCGGCAGCGATACCGCGGCGAGAAACCTGAGCGAATCCATGGGGGGCGAGTACGTCGAAGCGGCGAAGAACGCCTCCTCCTCGAAGCTGGGCGAGCTGCTGACCGACTTCTCGAATTCGATCGAGATGTCGGCCCCTGACTCCATCGGGAAGGTCGCCGACCGCAGCCCGAAGGTGAAGCTCTCCTTCGCCTCCACTTACGCCCAGGCGAAGACGGTGAAGATCGAAAGCATCCTGGTATCCGTCGACGGCGGGGCCAAACGGGAAATCGTCCGGAACGCCGACCAGTTCTCGATCGATCCGAACGCGAAGGCGACGAGGGAGTTCACCCTCGCCCTTCCCGACGACCTGAAACGGGGCAACCACGAGATCGAGGTCGAGCTCAAGTCCGAGAACAACCAGGTCACCCAGTCGGTCCAGAAGATCAGGCTGACCTATGCGCCCTTTCCCCTGACCCTCGTCCTGATCGGCGTCCTGGTCCTCGTGGCCGCCGCCGTCGTCGTCATCGTCATTCTGGCGCAGGCGAAAAAGAAAAAGGATAAAAAGCCCTTGCCCATCACCAAGGAGCCCAAGAGCCGATACTGATCCATGGGGGCCGGGATCGTCCCGGCCCGCCCCGAACCATGATCCATATTCAAACACATTGTGCCAGATCTTCCACGGTAAATTCCCGAGTCCGGACTATACTTTAAATCCAATCGCATCTGTAGCCTTGCAAGGAGGCTTTATGGAGCTGCGTTCATCCATTCGGAAACGGCTTCTGTCCGCGTTTCTGGCGATCGCCCTTCTGTGCGCGGTCACGAGCGGCCTCGGCATCCTGAACATCACCGTCATGGCAGGCCAGGCCGGCGCACTCTACCTCAAGGCCACGGTACCGATCGAAAACCTCTACGTCATCATGGATTCCTACCAGCAGATCCGGGTCGCCGTCAGGGACGCGCTGAGCGCGGAAACCGTCGAGGAAACGGGGAAACAGACCGAGTTGATCACCCACTATACGAGCACCGTCAACTCGCTTGCGCGCGAGTTCGGCCAAACCCTGAGCGACGAGAAGCAGAAGGCCCTTTTCGCCGACTTCATCAAGTCGTTCAATGCCTACTGGAAAGGGCTCCAATACATAAACGGGCTCATGACCCTCGACATGAAGCAGGACGCCGTAAAATATCTTCACGGGGACATGAAGGCGGCGGCCGAAAGCCTCGATTCGGCCCTTTCCGCCGTCATCGCCGACATGGTGGCGAGGGCGAAACTCCGCTATGCCGCAATCGAGGCCCAGCGGTCGCGCCAGACCCTCGTATCGGTCACCCTCGCCGCGGTCGCCATTCTCGTGGCCTCCATCCTCGGCTTCGTGATCGCGGGTTCCATTTCCATCCCGCTCAAGGAGGCCATGGCCCTCTCCGTGACCGTCGCCGCCGGCGACCTGACCGGCGGAATCCGGACGAGAAAACGCCGGGAGGACGAGCTCGGGATGCTCATGAACTCCTTGGAGACGATGAAGGGCGGGCTTTCCTCGACGGTCGGGGAGATACGCGACAGCCTCGACTCGCTCAGGGAATCGGGTCGGGAACTGGCCGCGGCGATGAAGAAAACCTCCTCGGACGTGTCGATGATCACCTCAGCCATCGACGAGGTGAAGGGTCAGGTCGTCTCCGAGAGCGCGAGCGTCACCGAAACATCGGCCGTCGTCTCGGAGATCATGGAGGGCATCGAGCAGCTCAACGGGGATATCGAGAGGCAGGCCGCGAGCGTCGTCCAGTCCTCGGCATCGATCGAGCAGATGGTGGCCAACGTCGCCTCGGTCATGAAAAACATCGGCACGCTGAGCAACTCCTTCGGGGAGCTGCAGACGGCCTCTGACGACGGGAGGGAAAAGCTGAACGAGACGAACAAGCTCGCCAACGACATCCAGCTCCAGTCCGAAAAGCTCTTCGAGGCGAACGACATCATCAGGAACATCTCCGACCAGACGAACCTCCTGGCGATGAACGCCGCCATCGAGGCCGCCCACGCGGGGGAGGCGGGAAAGGGCTTCGCCGTCGTCGCGGACGAGATCGGGAAGCTGGCCGAGCAATCCGAGCAGCAATCGATGGAGATCAACCGGGACATCACGGCGATCAAGAAGACGATAGACAAGGTCGTCCTCTCCTCCGAATCGACGGAGGAGGCCTTCTCGATCATCCTCTCCCTCATCGGCGGCATGGGCTCGCTCGAGGAGGAGATCAGGCGGGCGATGGTCGAACAGGGAGAGGGATCGAACCAGATCCTCGCGGCCCTCGAGCGGATCAAGGACGTGACCGAACGGGTGAAGGACGGATCGGAGAAGATGAAGGACGGCAACCGGACGATCGGAGAGGAGATGCGGAATCTGCTCGACATGAGCGAACGGGTCAGGACCGGAATGGACGAGATCGCGGAGGGCACCCGGGCCATCGACTCCTCGGCTGACTCGGTTTCCGAGATGAGCTCGAAAAACAACGGCCTCGTCGACGCCGTCGCGGCCCAGGTGGACCGGTTCAGGCTGGACAGATCCGGGGATGAGTCCCCGTCGGCCGGACGGGTCTCGACGGAATCCTGATCCGGCCGGCTACTTGCCGAAGGCGGCCGAGGCGATCTTCGCCGCGAAGAAGATGAGAACGATGCCGAAGACCCGCTCGAACCACTTCCTGCACCGCGAGTAGGCGGAAAGAAAGAAGGGCGTCGAGATCATCGCCGCGAGCAGGACGAACCAGCCGCCGATCGAAACCACCACCTCGAGGCCGTAGATCCATTCGGTCCAGTGCGGGGTCCCCGGAGTCATGAACTGGGTGAAGATGCTGAGGAAAAAGAGAAAGGCCTTAGGATTGAGGATGTTGCACAGGAAGCCGTCGCGGAAGCCCGAGGAAAAACCTTTGGACCCGAGCCGCTTCGCCTCCTCCCCCGAAATTTCCGCGTTCCCCCTGGCGAAGGTCGAAGCGATCGTCCTGATTCCAAGGTAGGCGAGATAGGCGGCGCCGGCCACCTGGACTGTCTTGAACGCGACCGGGTAGCGCTGGAGGACGAGGGCGATGCCCAGGATGGTGTAGCTCGCATGGACGGCGAGGGCCGTCCCGATGCCGAGGGCCGAGGCGATTCCCGCCCTCCTCCCGAAGCCGAGGCCGTTCTTCATCACGATGAAAAAATCGGGCCCCGGGGAAATGCCGGCCAGAAGCCCGACGATAAAAACCTGAAGATACACGGATGCCTCCGCCTCGAGTCTATTGAAATGCGCGATTCACTTCAACACCCCGCTAGAAGGCTATCGTCCCCGCGGCCGCGGCCGTCGCCCCCAATGTAAGGCTGACGGATTTCGCCGTTCCATTGCGGTTCGCCTTCGCGACGTAGCTTCCCGGCGCGAGGAGCCAGAAGCTCACCGTCCCGGCGCCGGAGGAGTCGAGGGAGCTCGTCGTCGAGTAGTTTCCCGCCGAGGCCGTCAGCGCCGCCTCGACGTAGTTGCCGGTCGAATCGTAGAGATAGACGGGAACCTCGCCGAGCGGGCTCCCTCCAGAGGTCACCGTAACCGTGATTGCCGCGGTGCTGCAGTAGGTCGAAGCCTCGCCGGTAAGCGTAGAATTCGTTGCCCCAGCCACCGCTTTCAGCACGTTCACCCGGCCGTAGCCGGCATCGATCGTGAAGCCGGTCGCACCGCCGATTTTATCGGCGGTACTTTCGAGGACGTGCTTGATCTGGCTCGGACTGAGCGACGGGTTGTACGCGATCATGTAGGCGATGAGGCCGGTCACGAAGGGCGTCGCCATCGAGGTTCCCGAATCGTACTCGTAGTCTTTCGTCGATCCGTTGTAGGTCGAGATGATGTCGAAGCCCGGGGCGCAGACCGATTGCCAGCTTCCGGTGGTCGAGAACGAAGCCCGAGCATCGGTCCCGTCGGTCGCGCCGACGCCGATGACGCCGGAGTAAGCTGCCGGATACTCGGCCGTGGTCTTCCCGTCGTTTCCCATGGCGGCGACCACGAGGACGTTCTTCGCGAGGGCGTAGCTCAGGATCTCGGCCTCGAAGGAGCTCGCGGCGAAGGAGCCGAGGGACATGTTGACCGGAAGGGTCACCTGGGTGCTGTTGGCGTTGTACGCGTTGGTTCCGTCCGATCTGGCCGACCACCATGTCGCGAGGTGGTAGAGCGAGCCGTAGACGGCCCAGTCGGATCCCGAGTAGTTCGCGCCCGAACCCGTGTCGGCGAGAACCTTGAAGGAGAGGAGGTTGAGCCCTTCCCACATGACCCCCGCCGTGCCGACGCCGTTGTTGCCCGAGGCGCCTATGATACCGGCGACATGGGTACCGTGGCCGTCGTCGTCCCAATTGGCACTCGCGGTGACGGAAATCGGCGCGGTACCGCCGCCGACGTACGAAAAGCCGTTCGCCGGGCTCGAGGTGGAACTCGTCCTGAACATGCTGTAGGCCTTGTACGAATTGCCGCCCGAGCTGAGATCCTCGTGAGCGAGGTTGATTCCCGTATCGAGGACGGCCGCGTAGGGCTTGATCGTCGTGCCGGCCTTGTAGGGCGGGTAGGTCTCGTAGGCGTCGAAGGCATCGGTGATCCCGAGGTTGTACTGGGATGAGAAGATGTAGGGGTCGTCGAGCGCCGTTTCGAGGGTCCCGTCCGTCTTGCTCGCAAGGGACCTCGCCGACCGGGAGGTTGAATAGACGCTGATCCGGTTCGAGGAGGAGGACCGCGTCTCATTTTTCGGAAGCGAGAGAAGGTTCTCGGGTTCGGCCACGAGAACGCCCGCCGTCTTCCTGAGGGCGAGAATCGCCTCCCGTGCGGAACCCGAGGCCACACCCAGGTGATGCCAGGTTCCGCCCGGAAGGGTGATCTGGCCGTCGTCGGTCAGGCCCAGCCCTGCGAAGGAGTCTTCGTTGAAGGCGGAACTCGTCTTGACCAGCATCGAGTCCGTACGCACCGTCCCCGCCGCGACGGCCGAATTCCAGGCCGATTCGTCGGAGACGTCGAGGTGAACGTACGCGGCCTGAACGGTCGTTGCGGAATCCGACGAAGCGGAGTTCCGGGAGCCGAAGGCCAGCGAACACGAGGACAGGAAGGCGGCGCAAAGAATCACCGTACCGAGAACCGCGGCGAGAACCCTCGCCATGAACAAGCTGCGTCCCACGACCGCCTCCTACTGAACCGTAAACAGGAAGGAACCGTTCAGGGATCCCTCACCGTTCGCGTAGGTATTCGAGTAACTCACCGATTGCGCCGCGTTCGAGGAACCCGACGAGACCGTCCCGTTTTTCAAGAAAAAGGCCGAATCCATGGCGCTGATGTCGCCCAGACTTCCGTCGCTCGGAAAGAAGCGGCCGTAGATATCCCACTCGTAGGTCGCGCCCGAGACCAGGCTCAAGGTCGAAGGCGCGGTATAATACGTCCCGTCAGCGTAAGCCGAAACGCACGCCTTCGACATATCGATCGAGATCGTACCCGAAGAATAGCTGATACCCGCCACCGTTTTCGGGGTGGCCACCGTCCAGTCCGCCGCGCCAGCCGTCGTGTAGGAACCGGGGGCCTGGAAACCACCCGTCGAAAAATCATACCTGAACTCGCCGTAGAATGCCGGGGAACTATTGCTGTCGGTTTCCTTCTTTATGAAAAGGGAAAAGTAGAACTTGTCCGACGACGACCAAAGGGACGTGTCCGAAATCGTGAAGGTGAGCGGCGTCGAAATGCTGGCGACCGGCGTAGCCGTCGCCGACCAGGCCGGCGACGCGAGCGAGATGGTGAAGGGTGCCAAAAAGCTCGAAGAGAGGATGGGCGAATCGCTCGAGTAATTCGACGAGCTCGAAAACGCCTTGACCTTGTAATAGTAGGTAACGCCGGTCGTGAGACTCGAATCGTAGTCGTAATAGTAGAGGGCGTTGGCCGATTTCAAGGCGTCGAGGTTGACCCGTGCGATCTTCGTCCAGCTCGATGAGTCAGTCGATCGATAGACATCGTAACCAAGTATCGAGGCGTAGTTCGTCCGCCCGCTCGAGACGGATCCGAGCGAGAACTCGACGATGGAATAGTAGGAGGTCGAGCCGGTCGTCGTCGAAGTCAGGGCTTTCGGCTTCAGGGTTCGGGCGATGCCGAAGGTTTCGTTGTTCCGGCCGTAGGAACCGAGCTGGAGCAGCATGTCCGAAAAGCTGTAGCCAGAGAGCGTCGAACCCGAACCGCTTGTGCTTGAAAGGGTGAACGAAACGTGCTTTTCGACCCGATTGTTCGCCACGTCGTATGATACGAGCTCCAGAGTATGGGAGCCTGAAACGAAGGACATCGAGGAAAGGTCGAACACGGCGACCGTCTTGAAAAGACCGTAGTGGCTGTCGGTCGTGTCAGTGATTCGACTGGCCGTGGTCGTATAGCTCCGCACGGACGAAAACCCCTTCGAAATGGTCGGCATCTTGTCGAAATCGATATTGATGCCGAAACCGGAGAACGAGGTTTCCTGCACCGCGACGACGCCGTAGACCGTCGCTTCGACAGACTTGATCGAAAGCGAGCTGGAGATCGAGGTCCCGTTGGAGAAATCGTTGTAGGAGGTTCCGTCGGTCGAGTACTTGATAGAAGAAATGACCGGCGCGGTCGCGCCTACGGCCGAGATGCCCAGGGTATAGCAGTACAGGTTTACCGAAGAACTGCTGCCGACGACGTAGTCTTGCATCGCGCCCGCCGCCCTGCCCGCAGCGGTGGCCGTAATGGTGTAGCTCGAACCTGCTGAAAGAGCCGACAGCGTGGCCGCACCGTCAACGTCGGTCTTCGAGGCGGCGGCCTGATTTCCGGCCGAGTCTTTTGCGGTGACCGTCGCACCGCTGACCATCGATCCTGTAACGGAATCGAGAACCACAACCGAGAGGGAGGTCGTACCATCCGCGTTGACGACCGTCACGACGCAGGTCGCGCTGTAGCCGCCATCTTTCGTCGTGGCGGTGATAGTGGCTTGTCCGGCCTTTACCCCCGTAACGAGGCCGGTCGAAGAAACCGTGGCAATGGTCGAATCGGAACTCGACCAGGCTAGGTTTTTATTCGATGCAGTGGACGGCGTCACCGTCGCGGTGAGTTGCTGTGTCTTTTCGGCACTGATCATGACGGCCGAACTATCGAGGGTCACGCCGGTCACGCTTACCGACGAGGATTTCGAATTTGAAAATACTCCCGAACATGAAGCGAGGGGAAGGAGCGCAATCGAAACGAGGAAGAAAAACGACCAGACAAATCCGTGGCGCATCCAAGCCTCCCTAAACGGTTTCCCGGAAATACAGCTCCCCTAAAGGTATCGTTTCCTTCGCGGGTATTCCATTGATTATCGAAAAAATCTTCGGTTTTTTTTAACAATTGCTTCAATTATATGATTTTACTAATAAAAACCGGAATACGGACTCAGGAGAAATGAATAACCTTGTAGCAACCTTTTACTGTCCCGAAGCTTATTGATTTTGAATCGAGGGAATCAAGTCGGTAGTATCCCGGACTATGAACCATTCCCTGATTGTCTCTCCCCCGATTCTCCCTCAACCCTTCACGCCCC